>CBDUTJ010000001.1:0-127620 GCA_965370415.1 uncultured bacterium
GCAATCCCCCGGCTAAAGAAATTATTTCCGGATTATTCAGATACTTGAAAATTTTACCGATCGAATATCCTTCGAAATCTTTCATTATATCAGAATATTTTGATTTCCAATCTTTTATCATAAATACCTCTTTTCTTTTAAACTCGACTCGAGTTAAAACCCAAGTCGGGGTGGAGATAACAAGTTAAACCTTCGGAAGGTTAAGAATTATTGTCCATAACCTTCCGAAGGTTTTAAGTTTTCTTAATATGAACTTCCACCAAACAGAGTTTTTATACCTTTTTTCATAAATGCTTTTCCGTCTTTTGTGGCACGTAAAGATTTGTAAAAAATTACATCACCGATCTTTTCTGCATTTGCATTTCGTTCTTCTTCAGGTAAGAAATAAGTTTCCATAGTATCCATCTCGCGTGCTGTTCCATCGCTCTCATATTTAAAGGTCATATTTGTTCCACTTTCCAGAACTGTGAATGCATTTTTTGTCCAATCAAAACCAGCTATTCCGAGATCTGGATTTATACGAATATGAGCAGCAAGGCTAATGCCTTTAATACCACTGTCTTCCAGTTCTTTGGCACATTGGATAAATGTTTCAGGACTTACACCATTTCCAATATTGATCTCATATAATGGAGATGTCATATCATCACGGATATACTCCTTCATAATGTTCAGCAGCATCCTGAACTGAACAATATTCTGCGTAGCCAGCATCATGGAAATTTTTATATGAAGATTGGGAATATCACGCCCGTAATAGCATACTGCCACAATTGTGCTCCAGCTGGGATTAAGAAAGAAATCTGCACCAGTTGCCAGCGCTGTTCTGGTAACTCCATCCAGATAGACAAGGTGATTGTCGTTAGCTACTTCGATACCACCAAAATTACCAAAGAAAGTTCCCTGATTTTTTAGAATTAGATTGGATAACCCGTTTCCTGCATCTGCTCTTTCAAATTTCTTTCCTGTAACCTGTTCCAATTTTTGAAATCCTGTCTCAAGCATGGGAATACCGATCAGGTTCGTACTGCAGAACTTGGAAGCTTTCATTATGTTTTCTGCCATGGTCAAGGTAGCCATCAAATCACCATTATAAACATAATTATCTGTTAAAGCTACTACAGAAATAAATTCTGATGCAACGAAGCAGGGTTCTTCAGTATTGGCACTTTTAGCTATCAGTTTCATTGCATGATGGGTAACTTTTGCTCCCTGCCACCCAGAAACCTGGGCTGTAGCAACACCAAAATTATTATTATATTTGATGCTGTTTTCCTTTTCATAATCTCCGGCTTTGGCAAATTTCTTCACCAATTGCTCAGCTTCTTCGATCATTTTTCCATACCCTTTTTCTGCTAATATTTTTTTCCTGGTTTCGAAATCTCTCATTTTCCTGATCGTTTCAGAAATCTCTTTCGCTCCACCATAAAATTCCTTCAATGCATCCATTGCCTTCATGTCTGCTTCTGATAACAGCTTGTAATGCATAAACTCCTCCCTAATTTTTATTATTTTTTGTCTTTAATTATTTTACCAGGATCAGTCTGCCTGATTCGCTTTTATACTCTGTTTCAAATCTATAAAAATATACACCGGAAACCACACTATTACCTGCGTCATCCATGCCATTCCAGGTGACAGTATATTCCCCCCTACCTTTCCTTTCGTTTACCAAGGTTGTAAGTTTCTGCCCTCTAATATTATAAATACTCAATTCTACGTATGATGCTTCAGGCAAGGAAAATGACAAAGAGGCTATGGAAAAAAAAGGATTGGGAAAAGTAGAAACCAGAGATATCTCAGACAGCAATTCAGGGTGAGTGCTGGTATTCAGCATGAATAATTCTTCTGTATCAAATTCGGTAGGAGTTTGAAGATAGGCAGGTATACCGATTTCTGCGGTCGACCATTTTATCAAATTCAGAGTGGGTGCAAATTCAATTGTATGAAGATTATTTAAAACTCCAGCAGCTCCACCAAGAAGATTCCAGCTTCTTTCAACATTCATATTGCTGTTTTCTGCAAGTGAATCAGCAATATTATCATATCTATAACAGCTTGCTGGAGGGTATAACTTCCTGAAATGGTTGGTAGCTGCCAGGTTATAGAGAGGGATAACCGTATTTTCCGTATCATCACGTATTTCAGTTCCGTTAACATTATTACATTCGACTATCAGTCCGTAAGATTCATTTGCGCAGTGCACGATCGAACCGCTTAGATGCAGCATATCCTGAACTGCAGCTACTATATCTTCAGCATTGATTTCGTAGTCACCGTTATAATCATATATTTCAATACCATTTCGTATACTTAAAAAAATCGGATGCAGATCTTCTTCATTTGAATAATTATTATTATTACCCATATTCATGAAAGCACATAAACCATCTTCATTGATAGCTGAAAGGGCACCAAACAAACCAGGAAAAGTAAAACAAGCCCAGTTTACTTCATCGACTTCCGAGGGGAAATGAACCACCAGCAGATGATTATCGAGAAGTACAGGATGCGGCATCCAATCCATATTACGTGTAATGACAAGGTTTCCTACCAGTTCAGGATCGAGTATAGTACTTTCTCCCCAGCTGGAAAGACTTGAACATCCAAACTCAAGGTCATCATTCAATTCACCGAGTGCCAAAATATCTACAATTGCATTACTCATAAGAACGTCTACAGAATCCATATCGCGCTGCAAAACCGTACTAAAAAGATCGATCTCAGCTTCGATCATACCGTCTATGGTGCCTTGGGCTTCCTGAGTATACTTATCTTCAATCTCGAAGTTATCTATAAAGTAATTTCTTCTGCTTTCATAAAGTGCAGCATTGTTCATATATACATAACAAATAAAATAATCTTCTGAGATCAGTTTGATCTTATCACCAAGCAAGTAACCGGTTGCATATCCACGTTCGTAATGCGTTCCCCATATTTTAAGTATTTTCTCTCCTTGAACCGTAAGAGTGTCACCATTTACGATCTGGGCAAAACAGAACGAGCTTAAGATCATTAAAATGAAAATTAAAAATACAATTCTTTTCATTTATCTTCCTTTTTTAAGGCTTTCTTAAAGCAGAGCTATGATCTACTTTCATAAAATATTAAATCTTCCAATTTTCGTTTGGGAACGTGATGAACATTATTTTCATCACGCCAGTATTTTATATCATCATTTCTAAAATCATCGATCACAACTTCTTCTTTAGGTTTGCCTAAAGCTATCACCAAACGGATCTCATATTGGATTGGAATAGAAAACAATTCTCTTAAAGAATCTCTGTTCACAGAACCGAACATACACCCGCCAAATCCTTTTTCTACTGCACCCAGTAAAATGGACTGGCAGGCTAATCCCACATCATAAAAAGCGTTCTGATAGATTTCAATATCGTTCAGAATTATAATGTAAGCTGAAGGTTTTTCTCTTTCTTCCGGTCCGTTCCAATCTTCTAGATATCCTGCCCATTTAAGACAGGAAAAAACTTTTTCGTTTTCTTCAGAATTGTTAATAAGCATAAATTTAAGTGGTTGTAGATTGGCGGCAGTTGCTGTAAATCTGGCAAGATTAATTAATTCTTTCAGCGTTTTTGTATTTATCTCTTCATCCTGAAAAAACCTGCGATAACTGCGGTTTTTTAAAATAAGATCTTTGAGCATAATTCTCCTTGATTTATGATAAAATTTTTATAAAGAACTATTTTTTTCAGTTACCCTAATCAGTGGAAAAACTAATAATGTCAAGGAAGTTAATAATATTAATGCGATTCCAATTCCGAACTTGTCTGCCAGTAACCCCATTAATGGTGAGAAAACAGCTATAATAATAGTTTTCATTTGCGATTCGGCAGATAATCCTGAAGCCATTACCCGGGATGGAATGATCTCGCTGATGAACGCCACATTCAAAGGGCGGCGTATATTCTGAAAAACATAAAGCAGAATGAAACAGATAATTGTTAATAAAAGTAAGTTTTGAAAAAAGAAAATACCCGCCAGCAAAACGAAGATCAGACCGACAGCAAAACTCCAATTTATTGCGCCGGCTAAAGACCTGAATTTATTCTTGAATTTTTGTGCATTCCTGGAGGCAAATGACGTTAAAAGGAAAAGCAGGAAGTATACGATAGCAATGATGATGGTATCTCTTTTATCTTTAAAGAAAAGAAATATAGGAGCAGATAAAGCAAAAGCTTTCAGGATAGGCTGGATATAATCTTTAACTGTTTTGAATAATCCATCATAAAGAGTGGAATTAAAGAGAGCCTTCCTCAGTTTTGGGTTCTTGAAAATACCTGTAAAATCACGTGTAGTATTGCTAATATTGATAATTACTTCTTTCATCAGATTGGGATGCTTTTTCTTTTCGATAAATCCATCCAACTCTTTCGGATAAGATATCATCAAGAAAAGCGCAAAGAAATATGGAATGATAGAACCCAGAAATATAAACTTGTATTCACCGGAATAAATTATAATAGCTCCGGCCATCAAAGCTGCCAGAGCTGATCCCATTTGCGACCAACTGCGGGTGAAACCATAATATTCCACCTTCAGGTGAGTAATATTTTTCTGTTTTAGATATTCCAAGATCATGGCTTTGTGAGTGCCACTGCGAAATGCTTCACCCATTCCAAAAAGAACCATGGCAATTGCATAAAATCCTAATTTGGGAAAAAAGAAGAAAATAAAAAATGAAAGTATGTAAGATGCAAATGAAAAGATCATAGAATTTCTGCGACCATAACAATCAGCAATAAGACCGGTGGGGATTTCCAGGATAGTTATGGATATTTCACGTATCGAAATGAGCGTTCCGATCTGCAGAAAAGTTATTCCCTGCTGCCTAAAAAACAGTAAAATAAAAGCATCGAAAAACCTTAAATTTTTCAGGAAGCCATAAGCTGAGAATTTATAAAGCTGCAAGGTTTTAGGGATCATTACATTCTTCCGGAAGTTATTTTTTTAATCAGTTCCTGCGGTAATTCATAAAGCATGAAATCGTTTTCCTGTTCCCAGCTTTTAAAACCTGCTCTGTTACAAAATTCTTTCAGTTTAGTATCAGGAATCAAAATTTCTAAGCGTTCTTTTCCCATTTTTCTACCTACTGAGTTGAAATAGTCTTTCAAGCCAGTAAATATCTCGAAATTATCTGCTTCCAGGAAACTAATCCAGAAAACATCAGGATAATTTACCTTCGCCCAAATTCCTGCACCTTTAATTATTTCATCTTCCATCCATGCAACAATATTACCATCATCATAGAATTCTTTCAGAAGCTTTTCAGAATATTTATAAGCAACCCAACCTTTTCCAATAAAGTAATTGCTCTTTTGAAGATAAGATGATTTTTCTACGAAGTTTTTCACGCTGTGAAAATCTATTTTAGTAGTAATTTTTGCAGATATTTTCATTTCTGTCTTAGATAGTTCCAGAGATTTTAAAGACAGGGTAAGCACTTTTTTAAATCCTGATTTCTCATTCAACTTTATGGAAGCAATATTATCAAAATAAGTAGAAAATCTTATCGAAGTTATTTTCTTTCCCTGTAAGTAATTGTAATAATACCGGGAAAGTTTTTCTCCTACTCCTTTGGCATCACTATCCGGGTCTTTACGCAAACCTTCCAGCCAGATATCGGTAGAAGTAAGGAACTTTAATCTACCAAAACCAACCAGTTTATCATTTTCCCACAAACCAGAGAAATTTCCGTCAAGATCGTTTACCCATTCATCAAAAACAAAACTTATGTAATCGTCACCTTCCCATATTTTGGAAGCGATCTCGATCACACAAGATCTATCTTTCTCCGTTATTTTCCGAATCATTTTGTTCAATATCTGTTTGTTGCTTTGAAACGTTTTTTTTCAAATAGCGATCTACTATTGGTGATAATAGCAGATAACCGAATAAAGCTCCCATGATAACGCTTGACCAAACGTTGGAAGTAACAGGTCAGCCACCACTGCGGCAGCCGATAAATTTATAAAAGAGCCATCCACAGGCTGCTCCGATGATTAGAGTGATTATGTAATAAATTATTTTCATTAACCTTTCAAACTCACCCCAACCCCTCTCTTAATCTCAAGAGAGGGGCAAAGGTGATTTCATGATTATTTAATTAACAGCATTTTTCTGCTAACTTCAAATTTCCCCGATCTTAATTTGTAGAAATATATTCCGGATGAAACGGGTTTGTTGTTGTCGTCGATGCCATCCCAGGTTACTGATGTCTGATTTCTGAGATCTGAAAACTGTTTCACTTTGTGTCCCTTCAAATTGTAAATTACCAATTCCGTGTCTTCGGTGTTTTCGGTGTTTAATTCAAATGAGATCGTTGTAGAAGGATTAAATGGATTGGGGAAATTGGACAGTGATACGGATGCATTCAATAATTCTTGCTCTACGTCCGAAATTACTTCTGCAATGGAATATGTATAGGTAATATCACTGTAACCATTATTAGAAAATACCAGTATCATCTGGCTGTAATCTTCCGTTAATTCTGGAAGTACACCATTCCAGGTACCATTAACAATATAAGTATCAACAGTCGAGGTAATTCCTGCATTCCCGATGCGGATCGCACCCAGGCTGATAGGTAAACTAGTTGTAAGATCAAGTTCCAGATTGCCATCTCCGGGATAAAGACGTATGTAATCAGCAGCCCAGGCGTTTACGCTGCCATTATTACCGGCAGGATAAGAAGAATGAGTGTAAACAGCACTGAAGTTCGGCAAGTCTAAACTTTCATAATTGTATTGTCCATTACCAACATCAGGATCATCCAGAAAATTTGCAATTGTCCAATTAACAAAGATAGCTTCAAAAGGAATGGTATATCCATTTTCGATCAATTGATTGGTTATACCGGCAATACTGTTTGCCGGTTCAGATACAATATCTTTGATCAAGCTATCTGCTGGTGTATCAAAATGTTCTTCCAAATAAGTAAAAAAAAGCATAACTTTCACATAATCTGCAAATTCCTGATCCCAGAACGTAAGCGTATTATCCGGGTTATTTGGAAACTGGACGATTGGATCGGGCAGTCCAAAATAAACCATTGCCAGTTCCGAGCAACCCTCATTTACCCATGTATCTTCGTTTATATCTCCAAGCCAGTGGATCATATGCTGAAGTTCATGTGCCAGAACAGATATCCTGATAGGATCGGTAGGATTTAAAGGGAAACATGTCATATAGATCATTTCACATTCATTACTATGTCCGGGAGGATTCATCTGCTGTGCCTGCTGCTCCGTTACCTGATTGTAAGCACTAAAATAGCCATCAAATGACGTTCCCATGAATGAACCGAGTTCAGAATAAAAAACTATAATTTTAGGATCGTTATCGAGTTCATCCGGGATGGGACCGAAAAGAGTTTCGTCCATTTCAATAGCACCCCATTCAGTAGAGATCATTGTGTAATCTTCCAGGTAGGGCAATACGATATCAATATCTGCTTGATCCATATGCACATTCCATTGATCATCTGCAACAAAGATATAACAATGATCTCCCACAGCACGACAGGTAGACGGAACCTGTATCCAGAGTGGCGGCATCACGGTCAGATTCCACGACCAGAAAAGAAATGTATCTCCAATTTGGTAATCACGTGATTCTCTGTTTGACTGATGGCTTCCCTGCCATTGTTCCGTCTGCCGTGATATATCTCTTTTAAATTCTTCAAACTGCTCCAGCACATTTGCAGAAAGCAGTAGCGTAAAAATCAAAAAACTGATTACAAAAAATAACTTTTTCATAATAATCTCCTTTTTTTTATTTTCTCTTAATTTTCAAACAATTATCGTTTAGCTTTATTTGGAACCAATACATTTTCAATAGATAAAGCTATCTTCATAAGATATTCACGGTTATTATTGCTCAATTTATCACTGTTGGCAATATAATCTGATAGTAATTGGAACATAAAATGTTGTGAATGAATATTCATATAATATTTACTGATACTTTTATTTTCAATAACGCTCTTATCGCTTTTAATTATTTCATTCTGCAGGAAAGGTATATACTTTTTTATCCTTTCATGAAGTTCATTTATAGTTTCTCGATTCTTCAAATCCTGTGAATTATCAATTTCTTTATATGTATAAATAACTTCAGGTCTGATAGTTGCAAACATCATAGCGATATGCTCCTCTCTTTCATTAGAAGTCATATCGCGTGATAATTTCACATCATTTCTTATATTACTGCATTCCATTGTCATATCAAAAAGAAACTGCTGGTATGTATTAATGCCATTTATAGTGTCTTCCGGTAATTGTTTTGATGCATCATTGAACATAACCATGATATCGATTGTTTCAAGCACATTAAGTTCCAGATTCACCAGATATTGTTTATTTTTTATGTTCTGTTCTTCAGAAACATTTTTTGAATACATTAAATTCATCAGCAAAATTGATATTATTATGATTATTATTTTTTTCATGTTCATTATCCCAATTCAAAGCCAATGTGCAATGCATTTACTGCTTTACTTTCCTGTTCTTTATCCACCAGGCAGGAAATGGTTGTGTGTGAATCTGTACAGCCATGGATCGTGATCTGATTCTTGTTGAGTATTTCCACTATCTTAGCCATGATGCCGGGGAGTCCTGCCATACCTGAACCTACAACAGAGACTTTGGAATAGTTATCTTTCAATTCAAAATTGAAGCGATTTTCCAGGAGCAGGTTTTCTGTTTCTATTCTGTTTTCGGAGTTAATGATAAATGTTATCTGATCTGGCTTTATATCAATGAAATCGACACTTATACTTACTTCAGCCAAAAAATGGAAGACTTTCAAACCGGTTAAATAATCACCGCGTCTTTCCGGATAGATTTTAACATAACAGATATTGTTCCTGTTTATTACTCCAGTTACCGGACGGTCGCTTCTTATATGATGGACCATCGTTCCTTTGTTACCATCTTCTATCGATCTTATCACAAGTGGAATACTCTCATTCGTTGCTATTTCCACAGCACGGGGATGGATCACTTCTGCACCTTTGTAAGCGAGATCTACTGCTTCATCGTAACTAACATATTCCAATAAATGTGCTTTTTCTACAATTTTGGGATTGGCAGACATAATTCCTTTCACATCGGAATATATCTCGATCAGTTCTGCTTTTAAAGCAACAGCCAGAACGCTGGCAGTTGTATCGCTGCCACCTCTTCCCAGAGTTGTTATGTCTCCATTTTCGCTAATACCCTGGAAACCGGCAACAACCGGTATAATATCTTTTTCCAGAAATTCATGAATTCTAAGGGGAATAATTTTTTTCACATGGCAATTTCCAAATTTGTCATCGGTAATAATGCCGGCTTGTGCTCCGGTGAGTGAAGCTGCTTGCATACCCAGGTTGTTAAGAGTTTGAACCATAACTGTGGCAGATATTATTTCACCACAGGAAAGAAGCAGGTCTTTTTCACGGGGATGAATATCTTTATTCGTATTCAAAGCAAGGGAAAGTAAAGTATCGGTGGCATAGGGGCTGCCCTTGCGCCCCATAGCTGAAACAACTACAACGGGTTTAAGTCCTTCTTTTACTTTATGTAGAACATGTTGAGCAGCTTTTTTCCTGAGTTCTTCTGTTTCCAGGGAAGTACCACCGAATTTCTGAATTATTATCTTCATTATTTCTCTTTCGGTTCAAGTAATAATTTTGCTATCTGGACAGCATTAAGTGCAGCACCCTTGCGCAGATTATTAGCCACGATCCACATATTGATGCCGTTTTTCACTGCCAGGTCTTTGCGCAATCGTCCGATCATAACTTCATCGTAAATTTCGCTCATAATTGCTAATGGATATTTAGCATTGCGAATATCATCCACAAGTTTAATGCCGGGCATTTTCAGATAGATCTGCTTTAGAGATTTTATATCCATGAATTTTTCTGTTTCCAAATAAACTGATTCAGAATGACCATATAATACAGGAACACGTGCACATGTAGCAGTTATCTTTATTTTCTCATCGTGCATGATCTTTTTAGTTTCGTGGATCATTTTCATTTCTTCACGGGTGAAAGTATTATTATCAAATTCATCAATATGCGGCAGAATATTAAAAGCAATTTGATGTGGATATACTTCACGTTCTATCTTCTTTTTATTCAAGATAGCTTTAGTTTGTTTCATTAATTCATCGATTGCTTTTTTTCCGGTTCCGGAAACAGATTGATATGTACTTACGATTATCCTCTTAATGCCTGCTTTATCATAAACAGGTTTAAGTGCAACTACAAGTTGGATGGTGGAACAATTTGGATTAGCGATAATGCCATTGTGTTTGAAAGCATCCTGCGGATTCACTTCCGGCACAACCAGAGGAACCTGATTATCCATGCGGAAAGCGCTACTGTTATCAATGACCACCGCACCCGCTTTAACAGCATGCGGAGCATACTTCTTGCTTATAGAACTCCCGGCACTGAATAAAGCAAAATCAATATGCTTGAAACTATTTATTGTTAATTTCTTTACTTCGATCTTTTTACTATTGAATTTAATGTATTCACCTGAAGATTTTTGGGAAGCCAACAGTACCAGGTCTGCAACTGGAAACTTTCTTTCTTCCAGCACTTTTACAATCTCTTTACCTACAGCACCGGTTGCACCGACTACTGCCACATTAAATTCGCTCAAATTTCCTTCCCCTACAAAAAGTAAGATGGACTTCCGCTTATCCTATCTTGTTTATGGTCAGCTCATCTATTTCATTGATTCTTTTATAACCTGAGCCAGCCGTTTCACACCTTCCTGGTTCTGTTCTTTTGATGCATAAGAAAAATTCATCCGCATTGTATTCTTGCCGCTGCCGTCACAATGGAATACGCTTCCGATAACAAAAGCAACTTTCCTTTTAATTGCTTTCCGGAATAAGTCCTGGGCATCCATATACTCGGGCAGGGTTACAAACAGGAACAATCCACCTTCGGGATTTGTCCAGGTTACACCTTCCGGCATATATTTTTCGAAAGCTGCGATCATAATATTTTTCTTTTCTTTGTAATTTTGAATTGTCTTCTTCAGATTTTTATCAAAGTATCCTTTTTCAATGTATTTTGCAGAAATTTTCTGAACAAAAGGAGATGTGCAGAGATCCGTCCCTTGTTTTGCCATAATAAATTTATTGGTAATATCCTTATGAGCGATCACCCAGCCGATCCTGAAACCGGGTAAGAAAATTTTGGAGAACGTTCCCAGGTTAATCACGTGACCGGTATTATCCAAAGCAAAAATACTGGTCTGATCTTTTCCTTCGAAACGGATTTGTTTATAGGGACTATCTTCCACGATGAGCACATCATATTGCTTAGCAAGAGCCAGTATTTCTTTACGTCTGAATTCGGGCATTGTTACTCCAGCTGGATTTTGAAAATCTGGGATGATGTAGATGAATTTTGGCATATCGTTTTTTGCTTTTAGATCAGCAAGAACCTCTTCCACCCTATCAGAGCGCATACCATGTTCGTCAAATTCGATACCGATCATATCTGCACCATAAGCGTTAAATGCCTGTAAGCCACCCAGGTATGAAGGAAGACCTAACAGCACTTTATCACCACGGTCGATAAATATTTTCCCCAGTAGATCGAGACCCTGCTGGGAAGCTGTAGTGATCATGATGTTATCTATGGTTATATCGAAACCCAATTCCTTATAATTTTCCATGATAAGTTCTCGTAACCTATCGTCACCTTCGGTAGCACCGTACTGCAAAGCTGCAGCTCCATCCTGCTCGATCACTTCTTGCACAATACCTATAAGTTCTTTTTTGGGAAAAGTTTCCGGGGCTGGGAGGCCACCGGCAAATGAAATAATTTCGGGATCTTTTACCAATTTAAGAAGTTCACGAATCGCAGATTTTTTCATTCCTTTTGCATTTAGGGAAATGATTTCCTGAAAATTACTGATCACTTTCTCTCTCCTTTTATTTTTATTTGTTTATATATTTTATTAATTTAAAATCTTCAATTTGTTTTTTTATATTAGGTAATAATTGTCGAGTAATTTTTATTGTTACTATTCTCATATTATTCTCAGGATTAAAATCTTCTTCCAGAACTTCAGCATTATCATATATAAAAGAAATCAGGTTTGATAGTTTAACAGGCACTTCCAATGTAACAACTACACTTTTCTTTATGACAAATTCACTCATCTTTTCAATAAGTTCTTCCATTCCTTCACCATTTTTGGCAGAAATAAAAATACTGTCGGGGTATTCTAACATCAATTTCTTTTTTAGAAAAAGGAAATGCTTACCGCCAACCAGGTCGATTTTATTAAAAACAATCAAGATGTTCTTATCAGCCGCTCCGATCTCTTCTAATACACTATGAACAGAATCCATTAATTCCAGAATATTGGAGTGTGATACATCCACTACATTCAATAGCAGATCTGCTTCTATTACCTCCAGCAAGGTGGAATGAAAAGATGTGACAAGTTTGTGTGGAAGTTGTCTGATAAAACCGATAGTATCTGTGATCACCATCTTTTCACTTTGATCAATATGGAGAGAACGTGTTTTTGAATCGAGGGTAGCAAAAAGCTGATTGGCTGTGTAGCGGTTTTCTTTTGTAAGCCTGTTAAATAATGTAGATTTTCCGGCATTCGTATAGCCAACCAAAGCAATTGAGATTATATTTTCTCTCCTTTTTCTCTTTGTTAATGATGTGCTTTCAATGGTTTTTAGTTTCTTTTTCAGGATGGATGTTCGTTTGCGGATAAGTCTTCTATCCACTTCTATCTGGGTTTCTCCTGGTCCACGGAAACCGATACCACCCTGTATCCTGGAGAGATGCTTCCACATTCGTTTCAGCTTGGTATAGGCATATTCCAATTGAGCAACTTCCACCTGCAATTTTGCCTGCCTGGTGCGGGCATGTTTGGCAAAAATATCCAGGATGAGCTCTGTCCTATCAACCACATTGCATCCTGTTATATTGGAAATATTGCGTGATTGTGAAGGTGAAAGATTATTATTAAATATCAGCGTATTAACTTTAGAATTTTGAGCAGTACTCTTTATTTCCTGCAGTTTGCCTTTGCCAATATAGGTGGCTGTATCAGGTTTTTTAAGGGATTGCACAAAAGAATCTACAACTTCTACTTCCGCTGTTTTTGCCAGGTGATTCAATTCTTCCATGGATTCGTTGTAATGTTCACGGGATATTTTTCCCCAGAACACACCTACCAGGAACGCTTTGTCTCTAATTTTCTGCATATTATCAGGATTCGTAAACCAGCACCTTTTTATTTTCTTTACGCCACTTCAGGAATTCTTCTTTGATCTCCATTTTCCAGATCGTTTCCTTGTTTTCATTCTCAAAAGTAAGAATGCGCAAATAATGCATGCGGTCATCTTTACCGCGGAAACTTTTCTGTGGCAATTCCACAATGATCTCTCCATCCTTTTTCAGAATGGTTACCTCATTAATAAAAATTCCGGGAACTATCTCGATGATAGCTCTTGCTTCTACAATGCCGGAACTTACATCTCTGAATTTTATTTTCATATCTCCACCTATCTTATTTGACCTATATCATTCAGCATTTTTTTGAACCACTTTTGATTTATATCAAAAGTTTTACCACCTTTTATGCGGGAAAAATCGATAACACTCATTTTGTTGTTGTTATCTTCATCCAGTCCAATTACGCCGCTTTGTCCGTTCAAAGCAGCCTTCATGGCCATATCCGCAGTTTGGAATATCAGATCGAGATCACGCTTGTTGGGAGCGGCTGAACGTGCAAAATATCCACTCTTCTGAACTAAAGTTTTATCTGCTTTCAATGATTTAGAAAATTTTCTGGCAAACCACTGTCCCGGATTTATTTCATCTATTCTCACGTGTCCGAAAGCATCCCTGCCAACCTCTTCACCTTTCGATTCCATTTCAGCCACTATCGTCTCTATTCCAGCACCTTCGCTGAGGAAAATATTCACATCATCTTTTTCATTCATTAATCTATTTAATCTTTCAAGTTCTTTATTGATGTTAAGAGGAATTTCCGGGATATAAACTGCATCGATATCCCAGCGTTCTTTGGCTAATAAAATATCCGGCAGAAAAGTTTTTTTATTCAATCTTTTACGATATTCATGCGCTGTAGCTGCAGTAAGCCATCCGCTATAACGTCCCATAATTTCGTGAATAATAAGCTGCCTGGAACTGGTTGTATTTTCATTAGCTATATTTTCAAAAAAGATAGCTCCTTGCTCTGCTGCCGTCCAGGCACCAAGTGATTGATGAATAGGTTCCATGTCATTATCTACGGTTTTGGGAATACCGACTACAGTAAGATGATAACCGGTTAAAGCGAGGTAATCGGCTAATTCTGCTGCCGAAGTATTCGTATCATCACCACCGATAGTATAAAGAATAGTAACACCGTCTTTCATTAGTTGTTCAGCTGCAACATTAAGCGGATTTTCACCTTTTGTTACATAACCCTTCTTTACACAATCTGCAATGTTTGTAAGTTTCACTCTGCTATTACCGAAAACACTACCACCGAAGTTATAAAGTATCTCTGCAGAATTCCGCACACTTTGCGGAACGCTTATATAATTTCCTAATAGAAGTCCTTTATATCCGTTTAAATAGCCAATGATCTCGATATCGGGTACAACTTTGGTATAGTTCTTGATGAGTCTTCCAATAGTAGATGATATACAGGGAGCCAATCCTCCTGCAGTTAATATTGCAACCTTATCTTTTGCCATTAATTCTCCAAATATTTATTAATGAGTTCTGCATTATGGAGTGTTTTTGGTCTTCCTGCTTGCCAAGCCGAAGCTGGCGAAGGCTGGACGAATCTTGCACCCCAGCTATGCAGCGGGGCAGGCGTTGTTCTCTGGAAGGATCTCCGCTTATAATGAGATTCTTCATAAGAAATTTCTTCGAAGATTTCCTCAGAAAGACAGTCTTTCTCATATTGCAGAACCATTCTATTAATCTCCAAAGCTTATGCCAATACTTCTGGCGGTTTTCACAAGATCAGAATTGATATCAACCAAATGATATTGAGCTGTAGCATCTGCCAGCGGCACACAAATGATCTTTCCATTTCTTACGGCAACCATCTTGCCGAAATCCTTTTCCAGAACCATTTCAAAGGCTTTCACTCCGAATTGAGTTGCCAGAATTCGATCATAGGCAATGGGTATTCCACCTCGCTGTAAATGACCCAGGATCGTTACGCGAATATCAGTTTCTATTCCGGCTATTTTCAGTTCTTGCATCAATTGCATGCCAGCCCCGCCTAAACGTGCTTTTTCTTGTTCGTCTTCATTGTTTATATAATGCATATTACTCTCGATGTTATGTGCACCTTCTGCAATTACAATGTTCACAAATCCTCTATTGTTGCTCACTCGTTTATTTATTCGCTCAACTATTTTTTTGATATCGTAAGGAATTTCCGGAATCAGGCATACCTCTGCCCCACCTGCTACTGCAGAATGGAGAGCTATCCAACCTGCTTCCCGACCCATTACTTCCAAAATTAATATTCGATTGTGACTGGCAGCAGTTGTGACCAATTTATCCACGGCATCGGTTGCTATTTCTACAGCAGTGGGAAAACCAAAAGTATAATCTGTTGCACTGAGGTCATTATCGATAGTTTTGGGTACGCCGATAATATTGCAACCCATCTCAAAAAGACGTTGAGATATTTTCTGGGAACCATCTCCTCCAATATTTATTACTGCCTGAACATTCAGGAATTCCAGTTTTCGAAGCATATCTGCAGAACGGTCTTCTTCTTTCCATGTTCCATCTTCTTGTTGAACAGGCCAGGAAAAAGGACCATTCTTATTTGTAGTTCCCAGAATTGTTCCGCCGCGAACGTGTATACCTGCAACAGATTGCAGATCCAAAGTTTTTATCTCCATCGGGTCCTGCAAAATGCCATTGAAAGCATCGATGCTGCCGATGATCTCCCAATATTTCTCTTTCGATGCCCTTTTTACGATTGCCCGTATAACTGCGTTCAATCCCGGACAATCTCCTCCACCGGTTGCCACCAGACACCTTTTTTTCATATACACTCCACGTTATAAATACAGTGGTAGAATCTAAAATTAGAGATTTAATGACAAGGATTTTTTAAAGAAAGTTCACACCTGGTTACCAAGCCCCTGATTGGTAACCCATTTTCACTGGTTAGTTAACCTCAGTTTTGTAACCTGCTAAAACTTTATTGAGTTCCCAAAACACACCAGTTTCCTCGTTCCCACGATAGCCATGCGGCATCGCGTGGAAGCCCACCCTTGTACTCGTTCCTAAAGCCCTCTTTGGGAACGAGACTAACCTCAAAAAGGGCTGAAATTGCGCTCAGCCTATCGGTAACCCGACTCGAGTTTATAAACCCGAATCGGGTTATCCCAATTGCGGAGGTTCTTAACCATCCGTAAGGTTTGATATTTTATTTCAGCATTATTTATACTTCGTAGTTTTAACGAAGAAGTATCATCTTTTTGGTTTCGGTGTAGCTTTGGTTTTCTTATTCTGCTGTCACACGATAAAATTTCTTTGTTTCAACAGGTGCTGATAGAATCACCTGACCGATATCTGTAACAGTGTCTTCAAGCTCAAAAGTGCCATATGGATCATCGCAACTGTAAATTTTGTATTCATATCCTTCATTGTCCCATGAAATTTTTATACTGTTTCCATCGTCAATGATCTCAATACTTATATTTAAGGGAGAACTCGCTATAATAGTAAATACACTATCACTTACATCCGTACAATAAGCATTCTCGGTATCAGTTACCTTGATCATACAAGCTGATGAAGGGGAGTTTGGAACAATCGTACTATATGTACCGGTAGATGCGTCGGTACTCGCAATTAATTCAGTCCAGGATGTTCCTCCGTTTGTGGACAATTCTATTTTAATATTTGCAATATCCTGACTAGTCCATGAAATTAAGAAAGGATCTCCAACTGTATAAATTTCACCTCCATTTGGAGTTAACAAGGTGATACATCCAGGAAATGGTTGGTCTAAATTACAGAAATAATCAGCCATAGCTGTGAAGGCTGGATTCGGATCGTGGTTAGCTCCATAGAAACCAATTTTTTCAACGGGTACATCCAGTGTAAAGGTTGAAACATTATCCCATAATGTATCATCATAGGAATAATCGAATGTCCATTCATTACCGGTTCTATCAAGTTTAAGGTACTGTGGTATTGCTCCGCCAATCGCTTGATTAACGGGAAGTCCGGTTACGGACACTCCGTACGTATTAACATAAAAATATGGTTCTGAACCAAAGTATGTCTCAAATCTTAATCTGGCTCCAGTACTTGTTTGAACTACAAAACCCTGCATCTGAAATTGTATTGCAGGAGCTGACTCAAATTTTATTTGAACTGCAAAATCTTCATCCGGGATGGTTTGTAATAATCTGGGTGCATCATTTGTATGAAGGTCGTGTGAACCAGTTCCTTCAGGAATAGAAATTTCTGCATTTCCATTGTTCAAAATTACCGAACAGTCTTCAGCCGGGTCATAGAATTCCCAAATATCTGTATTTAATGTATTGCCATCACAAAAATTATCAGACATTAGAAAAGTTTGTCCGGCAGAGGCAACTATAATGTTAAATGCCTGTGTGTCATTTAATAATTCTTGATCTTCAACAAGAAGTTCAACTTCATTAATACCGACATCTGATATTGTAGGTAAACCGGTCAGTATAGCTGTTTTGTCTCCGTTATCTGTCAATGTTAACCAACCAGGTAAGGTAGTCGCAGATATTGAAAGAGTATCTCCAGCGTTTGGATCGGATGCAGTAATATTATAAGTGTATAATTGCTCGATTTCAGCAGAAGTAACAGGAGTACTTGTAAAATGAGGAGACAAATTTGATGCTAAAGGTGTAATCGTCATATTACCCCATGTAACATCTGCTTTGTGTGTGATCATCAAAACCGATCCGTTGCGCGTTGCTATGTCAGCTTGTATCATCCAGGTTCCAGGTTCGGCAGTACCATCTTCCCAGATCTTAACATAAAATCTGCTTTGTCCACCACCGATTGCTTCGGATCTTGCTTTTAATCTATAGGTTACTCCGTTTGTAATTGTTATTGCTTGTGTAGCTTCTATGCCTGTTGTATAAGTCAAAATACGAAGCTGCGGTGATCCACCTTGATATCTCACCCAACCAATTGCCTGTAGAGGCCATCCGGTTCTCGGTGACGTTGAGCCTGTATGTCCATCCCAACCAAAAGCAAACCCGATACCTGCATCGCCTTGATTTGAGTGTATTGTAATGGGAACTTCAACTTCATAATTCGTTGCCCATGTTTGATCACCGACAAGAAGTAGTCTATCATAACCAGTTTCAACGGTTCTAATTCCGCCTGTTACTAATTCCCATAGACCATCGACAACTTCTGCAACTTGATCAATATCTTCGATATCTGAGATTGAACTCCAATCTGCAGTGTAAGGTGTAGGCCAAATGTTTACCGCAGTATAATTCAAAGTAACTGTTTCGGTTGTTGTTGTTGATTCCCCATCCATTGCTGTTATTGCAACAGAGTTGACCCCATTAATGAGTGTACTACGGTCTATCTCAATAATAAAATCACCGTATCCAATAAGACGGGTTCCGTTCGGACCGATAACCAAAGGAATTGAAGTACCGCCGTTTAGTGTGTAAGAGAGACCGCTAACACTTATGTCATCCGTAGCACGTCCTAGAATATCAACCCAGGTTTGAGGGTTGCCTTGTTGTCCAAAATCTTGAGTGTTACCGTACCAAACATCAATTACCGGAGGGGAAGGAGGTTGAGAATCATTATCAACTATAGGATCCGCATGATTCATAAAGTAATCTGCATTTGCAGTAAAGGCGGGATTTACTCCGGCATTCCCGGAATAAAATCCAACCTCTGTAACTGTGAAAACTTGTGTGAACGTAGCGGCAACATCCCAGCTCTCTCCATCATCAGAATAACTGTACGTCCATGTATCATCTGTTCTATCTACTTTAATAAAATGTGGTAATATTGAAATACTCGGAACAGAAAGATTCTGAATTATATTTGTTCCATCTATGACTACACAAAATAATAATGGTGTACCATTAGAATACGTACAGAATCTAATATATCTATCATTGGTTTCTTGCACAATAATTCCCTGCAATTGATGTTGTGTTGTTGGTGTTGATTCGAATTTGACTTCAATTGTAAAATTAGAATCAGGAGCTGCTTGCAAGAGTCTGGGTGCATCACTGTTGTCTGTCCACAAATCATGTTCAACTCCAACTGGAACTGAAATTTTTGCATTGGTTCCGGTTAACAATAAATTTGAATCACCTACCGGGTCATAAAATCTCCAAAATGAATTAAGTGTTGTTTCGGGGAAAAAATCATCTGAAATTGGTGTAACTTGAGCATTTGTGACCAGGGGAATAATAACCAATCCTGTAATAATAATAAAAATTCTAAATTGTTTATTCAATTTAAACTCCCTGTTGATAATTTGTTTTATGTTTAACTATTTCCACTTAGTTGTTTCTGCTCTTTAATTTAGTTATTCATAATTAATTCATATTAATAAAAAGGGTTGGTTAAAATCCAACCCTTTTAAATACATGCTATCTCACTAATATGATATAATTGCCCCTCTTAAAAATGGGTCGGGGTTAAATACTATTTCAGCATTAACATCTTCCTGGTTTCAGTGTAGCTTTGAGTTTCCAGTTTGTAGAAGTAAATACCGGAACCATATCGTGCGGCATCCCAGGCAAGTTCATGTTCTCCGGTTTCATATAGATGAATTTCCAGAAGCTGACCTTTCGCATTATAGATAGTAAGTGTACCGTTCTCATCTTCCTTGATGGAAAATTCTATCTTTGTATCCGGGTTGAACGGATTCGGATAATTGCTACACAGGAAAGTATTCTGCGGCAATACCGGAATGGGTTCTTCTTCCGGAACAGTTAAAGTAACAGGTCCATAATTTTCAGTATCACCAGCGCCACTTATACTTTCCAGCCAGTACCAGTAAGTTTGTCCCACAATTACATCATACTCATCTGTAAATTGATAATCTGTGGGCTCACTTGTAGTTCCAGCACCAGGTATAAGTTCGTTATTTATCTGGGATGCTTGTCCCAGATTTTGAGAAAAGCTGCGATACACGTTCCAACCGAGATTGTTGTTTTCGGATTGAGTTGTCCAGTGCAGGATTGCATTGCTATTTGCATAAATGGCGGTAAAAGAGGAAAGAGCAACAGGAAGGGGAGCATCAGATTCAAACCAACTTGGATCATTGACATCAACTCCAGTAGTACTGCCCAATGTACCGTGATAATTATTAGAAGTTTCATCAAATGCTATCTGTCCGGAGTTCTCATCAAATTTCCAATATGCCACTAAACCGGATTCATTTCCGCTTAAAGTTCTTTCCATATCATCATTTATTTGAGTTACAGATCTGGCATAATTCCAAATTCTCAATTCATCCAGATAACCACCAAAATACTCACTGCCCATGCCAGAATTTTCATATGGATAAGAAATATACTCGGATATTCCAATAAAATTAAAGGTTGTAGCAGGAATAGTCCCACTATAAGCCAATGTTATGAGGTTCCCATCAATATATAATTTCATCCTATTAGAATTCCCGGTAAGTGTTCCATCATAGACAGCAGCAACATGAAACCATGTACCAGTACTTATTGTAGAAGAACAAGAGCCATAACTATTCGCTCCATTTCCAACTTCAAAATAAAAATTTCCATTATAAGAAGCAATTGAAATATCTTGATCGATTGCTCCTGTTGTTCCATTAATTTTGTAAAAGAATCTTTCAAGAACATTGCTATTATCTTGGTTAACCCAGAAGGAAATCGTAAAAGCACTAGCACCGTTCAATTGAGTAACGTCTGGCAACTCAAGATATTCATCATTGTTTCTATCATAATATAGGCAATATCCACCACTTCCCTGAGAGAAAAGCGAAAAAGAAAGAAAGCATAAGATAACAAAAAATCCTAATTTTTTCAATCAAACCTCCATTTATTAATATTACTATATTTAATACAAATTAAATTATTAATAACTTACATTTTTGTCAAATTATTTATGTTTAAATTAAATACCCACTGGTTACAAAGCCCCAGCTTGGTAACCAGGTTATTGCGTTCCCAAAGAGGGCTTTGGGAACGAGAGTAACCGAAAAAAATGGCTGAACTTGCGCTCAGCCCTTTTTATGAATTAAGTATTTTATTTCAGCATTATCATTTTTTTGATTTTGGTGTAGCTTTGTGTTTCCAACTTGTAGAAATAGATACCGGAACCATATTGTGAGGCATCCCAGACAAGTTTATGGTTTCCTGCTTCGTATTGGTGAGTTACAAGAAGTTGACCTTTTAAATTGTAGATTGTAAGTGAACCGTTCTCTCCTTCCTTGATGTCAAATTCTATCTTTGTATCCGGATTGAAAGGGTTGGGATAATTGCTGCACAGGAAAGTATTCTGCGGCAATACAGGAACAGGTTCTTCTTCCGGAACAGTTAAAGAAGCAGGTCCGTAAGTATCCGTATTCCCACCGCCATCTACCGTTTCCAGCCAGTACCAGTAGGTTTGTCCCACAATTACATCATACTCATCGGTAAATTGATAATCTGTAGGTTCACTTGTAGTTCCGGCACCCGGTATAAGTCCGGAGTTATTAAGACAAAATGTTGTATTATTTTGAAGTGCATTTTCTGTTTCTCCTCTGTAAATATTCCAGCCCAGGTTGTTGGTTTCACTTTGAGTAGTCCATAGGATGGTAAGATTATCATTAATGAATTGAGCTGAGAAATTGGTGAGAGTAATAGGAAGTGGATCATCATCTCCTAAGATAAACTCAAAAGTACCATCTCTTAATCCATCTCTTGACCCTTTTTCTATTTCACCACCTGATCTATCTGCTAATGGTGTAATATCAAAACTAACTTCAGGAGGAGTAAATACTACAACATCGGGAACTTGCCATACAGATCCGTCCCACCATGCGATATAGGCTGGAGTACCAGTATATCCGCTATAACTTAGAATCATGTGAAATGTCTGAGTTGTATTTCCTGTAAAAGTCAAAGCATAAGATAGATCAACATTACCAGGATTTGGTGGAGGAGCACCTACTTGAACTGCACCTGCAACAACAACGTCCACAGTAACAGAGCCAGTCCCGTTTTGATCAAAAGTAACATCAGGGTCTATTAAACCACTACCGAAATCAATAGGAATAACATCTATTACTACCAACTCTCCTCCTGTTGATGTGCCTGTACCTGTACCAGGAGTTTGATCATAATATAACGCTCCCATATCCGATATTGTTCCGTCTGGGTCTAATGGTGATGCAGGATCTCCGGCATCTATGCAGGGAGAATCTACCGTAAGGTGATAATCTCCATTTGCAGGATCCACAAATAAGGGATCGCTATCAATATTGCCTGTTCCTGCCCAGCCACCCTGGATATCTGAATATGTTGCTGTAACTGAAGCGTTATTAATATAAATCTCTTGTGGTGAATTATTCCAGTGAATAGAGTTTATAAAGATCGGATAACTATAAGCGCATGAAATCCCACCACCATACCAAGCATTATTACCTGTTATAGTTACATTCACTAAACTCGGATTGGAATAATTACAATAAATCCCACCACCAATTGCAGCATAATTACCTGATATAGTTACATTCTGCAGACTCGGATTGGAAAAATAATTACAATTAATTCCACCACCATAATCAGCAGAATTACCCGATATTGTTACATTCTGTAGACTAGGACTGGAATATTCATAACAGCGAATCCCACCACCATGACCTAAAGCAGTATTTCCAGATATTATTAAGTTCTGTAAACTCGGATTGGAATACCAGCAGTAAATCCCACCACCATTAGTTGCAGAACCATTTGTAATAGTGAAACCACATAATAGAGCAGATGAATTCTCACCATTATTAAAGGTTACAACACTTCCACTACTGTTTCCATCAATAGTGGTTGAAGAAATATAAGTTGTATCCTGGGTTGTTAAAAATAAGGAACCAACTGTAATAAGTTTTCCATTATAGTTAATGTTCTCCACATAAGTTCCCGGTTGTACAAGTACGATATCTGTATTGGAAGAACAATTAATACCATGCTGTATGGTGGCAAACGGAAGTTGTTCTGCCCCAGTTCCCGTTATATCAGAACCGGTTGTAGAGATATGCCAGATAGGTCCATTATAAGTAAGAGAATTATCACCGCTTGAAGCAAGAATATATTCCGTTCCGGTTTGACCTGTTTTGATTAGAGTATTATCTGTTGTATTTAAAGCTGCATCTAAATCTGTCCAACTAATAGCTGCATTATTGCTTCTGAAAGCAAGTTCAAGATTATTCTCATTTGATATACCCGGATGTCCTTGATAATTATATGTAAGTGTATAAGTCGGATTTGTTCCTCCAATTAAATAAGTACCAAAGTAATGTGATTGAGAAAGTTGATCGAGACCTGCGGGTGGAGTGGTAACATTTGGTGCAGAATTAACACGATATATTTGAACTCCATCAGGAGAGCCGGTGATCGTGCCAACTGTAACATCATCGCCATAACTTGAAGCGAGATTAACGCTTGATGGAGAAGTATAATCGTGAGTGCTGGCATCCCCAAGAGCTGCACCAGAAGTTTCCCAGGCAGGGGAAGTATGAGAACCTCCACCTGAACCATACCAGGTTCCATCATAACTGCTTGGTCCCACATCAGGAAGATTTGTTCCTGATGACTCATCAAAACGGTAATAGCCTATAAGATTGCTATTCCAGGTAATACCAGACATCCCATCTACATAAGATTGGGTAAGTTTCCTGCACATTATATCTCTTATCTGGTCTTGTGTAAGTGCAGCATTCCAGATAGATATTTCATCAATATTGCCATTTATCCATCTATTGTCTGAACCTTTTGCAAACCATAAAGGCTGAGTTGAACCATGTATTGGAAGGTCTGGTATCGTTGTTTCTGAAGCAACCTCAATGCCATTAACATAAATCTTTGCCATTATTCCTCTATCAAATGTTAGTGTTAAAAAATACCATTTATCTATATCAATCGAAAAACCAAAATTTGCTTGAAACTCTGATAATAGAGGACTTGATATACCAAACGTTTCAGGGACACTACCATCGTGTGTCATTCCAAACTGAATTCTGGGATCAGAGGAAGAAGCACCTGCAATCAAACCAAAATAAAAATCACAATTTGTATTATTTGGATAACTAGATTTTGTGATTATTCCGTAACCTCCAGGAGTGTTAAGAACATTAAAATTAACCCATGCAGACAGAGTCAACTTATCTATATCTACCTCTAATTCCGAAATTCCTGTAACTACAAAATGATCATCTATTCCATCAAAATCCATTGTGTTGCCTGCACCCTGAGCGAAGAGTACAATTGCAAACGCAGCCATGAAAACAAAAAATAAAACTAACTTTTTCATACATTCCTCCATTTTTTTTTTTGATATTTGATTATATATAATCTATTTTTTATTTAATTCCTGTCAAACCTTTTCTTTTTTTCTATTATAAGAATATTTTCCGTTAAACAAATAGAATCTTATGGAATAATAAAGGGCTGAAGTTGAACTCAGCCCTTTTTATGATAACAACCGATGACTGTTCTCGACTCGCACTCGTAAACTCGCTACGAGTCAAGTCCATTCAAATCACTATTTCAGCATTAATAACTTTTAGTTTTGGTTTATTTAGCTTGCTTATTCTGCTGTTACACGATAGAATTTCCTTTCTGATGTAATTGAAGTTGTCCAACTATTATTGCTGAATGATCCTGTTTCATCTACTATGAATGCGCTATAGGGATTGTCGGAAGAATAAACATGATACAGAGTAGCTCCCACAACTTCATCCCAGGAAATCGTAACCGATGTATCAGAAATATTGATCGCTACATTTGTCGGTGCATTCGGCGGACCAGCAATATGAAAACCAAGATTTTCAAATGTATCTTGATCATGAACGATCCATTCTGAATCAGTTGTATTTGTTCCGGCAGAAGAAGTCCAATCCGTATTTCCAACAGTGACAGTTGATTTTCTTACAAGAGTATGATTTAATGTTGCATTAGTTACTCCTGCAACATTCCATCCAGTTCCTGGGTCAGTGCCCTCTTCACCGATAGCATCGATTAATGTCATCACACTACTGATGTTTTTGGCTAATCCGACAGCATCATTACCATTCCAGCTGGCAAAATACCAAGTTATATCAGCAACATCTAAAATATAAGACGATGCACTTGGATTAGCAATCACCAATACGCTGTCTACTGCTAAGTAACCTGATAATGCTAATGTCCGCTCGGACCAACTACCACCGTTCTCAATTTTCCAGATTTCATATTCAGATAGGTTTACAGTCAATCCAGTTCCATTATAAATCTCAATTGCTTTATTATTACTGCTTCCTTCGATATATTCGGAAATAAAAAGGTCTGTTGTTATTTGAGTTCCGGTTATGGAAAAGAAATTATCACTTTCATCATTCGGATTTCCATCGTTTGCATCGGAAATTTTGATCTTATAGTCACTTGAAATAGATTGTTCGAGTGGGATATTCCATTGCCAAAGACCATCATTATCTGTCGAACCGATCAATTCAGTATAATCTCTAACTGTTTCTTTATAAAGTTCGATTCTGACATTGTCTGTAAAGTCATTTGAAGTCCAGGTAATATCATAAGAATTTCCACGCTCCCATTCTTCACTGCCATTTGGAGAAATAACTGTAATTGTTGGATTGATCGCAGAATGACTTCCGAGATAACTGAAAGTATCAACCGGGTATTCATCCCATTCTCCGTTGGAACGAGGATCCTGTGGTCCACTTAGCGGATCTGTTACGGTTGATTTCCTGACATAAGTAACATCCTTTGCAAAATCAATATTTCCGGGAATTCCAATCCTGTCTATTTCAACACCAAATTTCAATAACCGAACCTGATCATTTCCGTTAAAATTTATCACACCATTGTCGGTAGCCTCTGCTACACTTAGGATTACCGGATCAGCTCCCGTATTAGCCAGAACAAAAACATCTCCGTCCGTAAGAGTTCCGCTAAAATTATATGTATTTCCCCAATCTTCATCACCATTGACATCTTTTTCCAGACTGTATGCAGACAAATCTACTGCTGCTCCGGTTCCATTATAGATCTCGATCGCTTTATTTAAACTACTTCCTTCGATATATTCGGAAATAAAAAGATATGATTGTGTTCCACTCAAACTAACGAAATCAACGTAAACAGGTAGATGATCTGAAGCATAGTAAAGAGCATCTGCTACAGAATCAGGGACTGCCGAATTAGATCCATCATTTATAGAAAGATTAAAATGAGCTCCATCATTTCCGTAGGAAGTGAAACTATTGGAACCATATTCGATCCCCGAACCATTGTTTATTCCATAATTTCCAAAAATGAAATCGAACTTATCATCCAATCCTCCACCCGCACCATAACCAAATTGCTCTATCCTTGTAGATTGAGAATGGACTTCCGCATAAAAAGCGTTTTCGTGCCAATTTCCTACATCACTGCAAAGGTCTTCTGCCCTTCCTATGTTATTTATTTCATCTGCAATGAACTTCTGATAACCATCTTCTGAACTGGTGTAAAAATTCATATCTCCCACAATGATAAATTCTGTTCCTTCTGTAAGTCCGTTCAGATAATTTCTAAGAATTGTTACAGCCGCTAAACGTTCTGCTTCATTTGTTGAACCCGTAGACGATTTAAGATGACAACTGTAGAAACGGATCGTGTTACCATTAATATTCATTACATATTCAGAAATATCACGAGGAGAAGTATCAATCTCATCCTGGCTTACAAGTGTGCCGACTGAAGTTTTATAATACAACATATTATTAAGATCAGTATCGAGAATGAAATCAGCACGAGCATAACCTCCAATGGCAGTATTCAAAATATTTAGAATTACATCTGATGCTGATTCAGTTTTCATTTCCTGTGTAATTAGTATATCCGGTTGAACACCCTCAAAAACTGTTTGGAATTCAGCTAATCTGTCCGTTCCATCAAAATTCAAAGTGTTGTAAGACATTACTCTGAAATTTGTATCCGAAAAAAGATTGAAATATATCATCAATAAAAGGATTATTACGAGTATTTTTCTCATACACTTTCTCTCAAAAAATCGGGCAGAAGAAAAATCAACTGCCCGGATTATTAATTTGCTTTTTTTAATTCCTAGTTTACAGCTATTACATGGTAAAATTTCTTCTCACCAGTAGTAGAAAAATCAGTCCAAGTTGTTCCGGGAATCTCCACTTCTAATGTGCTAAAACTACCATATGGATCGTTATCAGAATATATCTTATACGATGTTGCACCAGTAACCGCATCCCACACGATAATAGCATCAGTTCCATTATGAGTTATTATAATATTAATAGGTGGATCAAGTGTTCCTGCCGCAGTAATAGAAATATTATCTACTTCCCAGTTTCTATACATACTAACTTCATAACGATATTTAAAAGCAATATAAACGGATGTTCCTGAAATTGCTGATAAATCTATACTACCTGATGAAGTCCAGCTTTGTGAAGCGCCCGGATGAGTAAAAGCTAATTCCGACCATGTATGACCGGATGGATCACCTAAACCTGGATAATCAGAAGAATAATATAGTTTTAAGTAATTGGTTGCGTTATCTGTACCATAATTGTACCAGGTATCGAATGTCATAGTTTCATTAGCATAACTATCGAAATCTATTGCCGGAAGTATTAACCAGTCTTCTTCAGTTTCTCCGGAATTATATCCACTCATATATGCAAAACCATTTATGTCATAAGAGTCCCATACCCAAAATTTTGTTGCACCGGAATCACTATAAGTATAGCAAATTCCCAGGTCAGCATCAAATGGCTCAGTATAGGGTAGAGTTGTAGATTGTGCATCAAAAACTCTATAGCTTTGCTCTGTAGAAGTTGAACTTTCCGGAACATTATCTTCAGCATAAATTTCGTAATACACAGTTGTCAAATCCAATTGGGCTGGAATGTCAGAATCGGTCGTATAAATATCTGCAATAACACTGGACATAGATATTGTATTAGTTAAACTACCAGAAGCCAATCCCCAATGTAATTCTACTAAACCGATTGTTCCATCAGAATCCGTTACAGTTGCAGAAACAGAAACTGTAGTAGTAGTAAGTATATCACCTGCAGGATTTCGTACTATATTGGTGATAAAGGGAGTTACATTCCCGCCAAAAGTATGTGAACCAAGATCACTCCATGTATCCTCATCATTAACGATCCATTCTGAATCATCAGCATCTGTTCCGGCTGAAGAAGCCCAATCTGTATTACCGGTTGTCACTGTAGATTTTCTAACTAAAGTATGATTCTGTGTACCATTACTTACACCCGCAACAGGCCAGTAGCTTCCGGGATCTACTCCATTTTCACCAATAACATCGATCAGCATAGTGTTAGTTCCAACTATTTTGAAAAGACCAATTGAATCGTCTCCATTAAACCAGGTTAGTCCTCCACCAATCGAATCAGCAACAGCAGACATTCCAAGGGTTTCATCAGCATTTACATTAACCCAGACATCACCATCTGCAACGATCCATGCTCCGGGTTCAAAAGTAAATAAATTTCCTGTACCCCAAACAGCACCATTGTTACATTTTTCAAGTACATATTCTGAAAGATCAATAGAAGCTCCTGTTCCATTAAAGATCTCAAGAGCTTTGTTATTGCTGCTGCCTTCTAAGTATTCCGAGATGAAAACAGCCGGAATTGGAGGTTGAATCCCAGTAGTAACGTTATCAGTTGGGATTGTTCCATCTGTTTTGTAATCTATAGCAGTTCCAGAATTTGTATATGGATATATATTGAAGTAATATGTCGTTTCAGGATCAAGATAGCTGAAACTGGCACTTTCGATTCCTTGAACAACATTAAGAATTAAATCTCCATCACTTTCAGGAGTTCCATCGACTGGTGCAGTTATTGAGCCAGCACTTACATCATTTCCTTTTATAAGATAACCATCAGGAAGAATTGATCCTATCGCATCAGTCCATGCTAAATCAATTACGCTAAACCAATCTGTTGAAGCTGTAAAACCTGTAACGTGATTGCTTGGTTCACCTTTGAAGGTTGTTGCATCATCAGTAACACCAGTTGAATAATCATTTGAACCATCAACAGACCATGCTTTATAGTAATATTGTGTTTCAGGACTTAAAGGAGTATGGTAATATATGAGATTACTTCCATTATACAATACTGTTCCACCACCGGCAATTGAATTTCCTGCTGAATAACCTGTACCATTAACAGGTGTACCAAAAACACCATCTGCCGACCAGGCTAACATAACATCATCACTGTTTACATTCTGCAGCCAGCTTACATCAATTCGATCTGTAGAAAAGGTAGTAGCTGCAAAACTTGTTGGGTCTGGTACACCAGCTGCTACTGCTAATTGAAGGTGATCAATAGCAATGTCTTCGTCACCTGAATCTAAATTAAACTCAATTTGAATATCGAGCAAACTACCTGTTCCGGGAATTGAAACAGTAAATTGCACAAAAGAATCAGTTATTTCTGTTCCATCACCAATGCCATCGAAATCAGTGTCAATATATGGAGCACTATTGTAAGTACTTCCATCATTTTCAATCCAAATTAGGTTACTGAATGAACCACTATTATCAATATCGTAATAGATATGAACATAATCGGGTTCATCCCAATCTTCCACTGCATCATTAGCCTCATCTTCTGCTAAGTATATTCTAAATTCTAGATTTGTTTGTCCTGAAATATTAATATCATCAATATCAATAAATACGGGAAGAGTAGCACCTTCACTGTCGATATCCATACCAGCAAAATAATACGAACCGATAACACCATTATAAACTACAGATGATGAGTGATCAGATCCATCGGTTCTAATCCAGAAGTCTTCAGAACCATCTGTAAATTCTACAATACTTGTTGTATACCCACCAGCACTTTCAAAGTCTAAAGTCCAAAATTGAGCTCCTAAGAAACTCACAAAAAACAAAAAAACTAAAATAAATAAAACCATCTTTTTCATATATCCTCCTATTTTTTATTCAAATATCTAAATAAACAAAAATGTAAGTTGTTTTTTCACTTTGATATGTCAAATCTTTTTTCATTTTTACAAATAGTCAGCGAACTTTTCAATAGAACAAAAAAAGGCTGAACTTGCGCTCAGCCCTTTTTATGACTACAAGTGTTCGGAATTCATCAGCTTCTCTGAGTAACTTTGAAAAAGTTTATAAGCAAGATTCTCTCTGGTAAACTTTTTCAAAGTTTGATCATATTATTTCAGCATTATCATTTTTTTGGTTTCGGTGTAACTTTGTGTTTCCAATTTGTAGAAATAGATACCGGAACCATACTGTATTGCATCCCATTTAAGTTGATGCTCACCTGCTTCATATTTGTGAGTTTCCAGAAGCTGACCTTTCGCATTATAGATACTAAGTAAACCGTTCTCTCCTTCTTTTATGGAAAACTCTATCTTTGTTTCAGGATTGAACGGATTAGGATAGTTGCTGCACAGGAAAGTATTCTGCGGCAATTGCGGAACGGGTTCTTCTTCCGGAACAGTTAAAGTAGCAGGACCGTATGTATCCGTATTTCCGCCACCATCTATACTTTCCAGCCAGTACCAGTAGGTTTGTCCCACAATTACATCATATTCATCGGTAAATTGATAATCTGTGGGTTCACTGGTAGTTCCGGCACCCGGTATAAGCCCGGAGTTGTTAATACAAAATGTTGTGTTATTTTCAAGTGCGTTTTCTGTTTCTCCCCTGTAAATATTCCAACCCAGGTTATTGGTTTCGGATTGGGTCGTCCAGAGGATGGTGAGATTATCATTAATGAATTGAGCTGTGAAGTTGCTCAGGGTGACGGGGAGAGGAGAATCTCCAGGAGTACATTGTGCTGCTGTTGCGCTTTCAATAGTGTATTCTGATGCAAGCCAGGTTGCACTTGGCTCAGTTACTCCTGCATTTCTTTCTGCATGACTATCAAGATATTCCCATGCTTCACCAGTTCCATCAACATCAATTACACCATATGCATCTGATAATATTCCAGTAGAATGATCTCCACCATAATAAAGGAAATAGCCATCATCACCATTTCCAGTAATAATAGTACTATATAAATCTGCTGACATACCATATGCAGCCTCAAATGCAGTTTGATTAAGTGCTATGATATATGTTGAGCCAGATGAAATTGAACCTGTTATTTGTACATCCCCCCAAGATAAAGGATTACCATTTGCTTGTCTGCTAAGATACCATACTGCTCTTGTATCAAAAGTAATTGTTGATCCGGATGCGTTAAATAATTCAACAAATCTTGCATTATAGTTATCTGAAGGATCTGCTACTTCTGAAATTAATAATTCCGGGATAGCTGGCATAACTCCTGTTGTAGCATTTGCACTTGGTACAGTTCCATCTGTTTTATAGTCTATAGCAATACCTGAGTTAGTATACGGAAAAATTTTAAAGTAATACGTAGTTTCAGCATCCAACCCTGTCCATTCATAACTTGAAGTTCCATGAGCCAAATTTATAGCACCACTATCATCTCCAATTATTGCATTATCAGCAATTGCGATTCCATCAACAGGATTACTAACATTATCAGCAGTACTTGCTTTGATTAAGTATCCATCAGGGACTACAGAACCATCGTTTTCTGTCCATCCCAGATCAATTTTGCTAAACCCATCTGCTGTAGCCGTAAAGTCTGTAACATGATTGCTTGGTTCATCTTTAAATGTTGTTGCATTAGCTATTACGCCTGAAGAGTAGTCTGTTGAACTATCAACAGACCATGCTTTATAAAAATATTGTGTGTTGCTATCTAATGATGTATGATTATAAAGTAAATTACTTCCATTATACAAAACTGTTCCACCACCAGTAATTGAATTTCCAGCAGAATAACTTGTTCCATCAACAGGTGTACCAAAAACACCATCCGATGTCCAGGCTACCATAACATCATCACTATTTCCATTTTGCAGCCAAGCAAGATTTATCTGGTCGTTTGCATATGTTGTAGCAGTAAAACTTGTTGGGTCTGCAACGCCGCCAGAGGGTGTACCAGTTATTAATAAATTGTCAATAGCAATGTCTTCATCACCAGCATCCAGATAATTAAACTCTACAAGAATATCTATGACACTTCCAGTTCCAACAATACTAGCAATAAATTCAGTAAATGTTGGAGTTATTTCTGTTCCATCACCAACTCCATCAAAATCAGAATCGATTCTGGGAGTTGAGTTTGTCCCACCGGTAGCTTCAACCCAAATAAGATTTGTAAAGCTACCAGTATTATCAATATCATAACTAATGTGTAACCATGTATTGTCATCCCAATCCTCTAAAGCATCACTAGCATCATCTTCAGCTAAATATACCTTGAAAACCAAAGTTGTATAAGTAGATATTGAAATGTCATCAATTGATAAAGTTAAATAATCAGGTCCACCATCACCATCTGTATCTTGAGCTCCAAAAAAATAAGAACCTAGAAGGTTACTATATTCTATCCAAGAACCAATATTTGAACCATCAGATCTAATAAAATAATCTCCTCCACTGTCTGTAAATTCTACTACACTTGTTGAATAACCTCCTGAGGATTCGAAATTAAGCGTCCAGATATCATCACCAAACCCTAAACTCACCATAAACAAAAAACCTAAAATAAATAAAACCGTTTTTTTCATACTTCCTCCTATTTTTTAATTTTTTTAAAGATATTCATCATAAACTCTTTAAATATTGACATTATCACTCTTACCTTAATTTTTTATTTTAAAACAATTGTTAGATTCTTTTTTTTATATATATTGTCAAATCATTTTTACAATAAGAATTATGCTCTTAATTTTTTTCATTTCCACCCCCTAATTCTTTATTTTGGAATTTTTGCTGTATCAAATAGATCTAATTTTATCATCTATCTAATAAATTCATAAATATTATACGATTTCAAAATTAATTCTGTATAAGTTTTTTGTTAAGATTGCGTTAGGATTTACAATTAGAAACGAATGTTTAGAATGAAAATATGTATTTTTTATTTGTTTGATATTTATCATTATCTAAATTGTTAATTACTTACTTTTTGTTAAATTAATTGTTATTTAATTAAAAAAGGGGATTGAACTTGCGCTCAGCCTCTTTATGAATTATGCATATTATTTCAGCATTATCATCCTTTAATGGAATAAAAAATGCATTTTTCAATTTACAAATTTTAGTATATAATTGAATAGTGAAATGAGTTTTACTAAAATAGAAGTGTTTTCGTCATCCTGCTTGCCAAGCCGAAGCTTGCGAAGGCTGGAGGAATGCTACTTGCTTTTCCATCGAAGGATCTCCTCTTATAATGAGATTCTTCGTCGAATGTCTATGTAAGCTCATCCTCAGAAAGACATATGTTTTTTCATTTTGTAGAACTCTTTAAAAATATATGGAGGATATGTGAAAAAAGTTTTAATTCTTATTGCGCTTGTAATGGTATTGGCACAACTGTATGGTAATGATCTATTGCAAAAGACGCTTCCCAACGGGATGGAAATAGTTGTAAAAGAAAATAATCTTAATGAATCGATCGGGTTCTACTGTTTTGTAAAAACCGGTTCTGTGAATGAAGGAAAATACCTGGGAGCAGGAATTTCTCATTACCTGGAACATATTGTTTCCAGTGGAACCACCACCTTCCGCACAGAAGACGAATATGAAAAGATGGGAAAAGAAATAGGAGCACTGGTGAACGCTTATACATCTTATACGGTTACTGCATATTATATAGCTGTGGATAAACCATACAAAGATGAAGCCTTGAAAATACTTTCAGAACAGATGCAGGCAAGTGTTTGCGATTCCTTTGAAGTTGCACGTGAGAAACAGGTTATCCTTAAAGAGATCGTGATGCGTTCCACCCCACCACGTTCCAGGATATATCAAAGAAACAATGAGCTTGTCTATCCTAATTCCAACAGCAAATATCCTGTTATCGGCTATACGGAACTTTTCAAAACCATTTCCCGTGATGAGCTTGAAGATTATTATAAACAAAGATATGCACCAAATAATATGATATTCGTTGTTGTGGGAGATTTTATTGCAGAAGAAATGCTTTCTCAGGTAGAAGAGTCTTTTAAAGATTTTCCCAGAAAACAACTCGCTCCGGTTTATTTACCTGTTCAGAATCCCAGGTCGGGCAGCCTGGAATACATAGAAGAATTCGACGTCGAGCAGCCTGTAGTCTTTTCTACAACTATTATTCCAACTGCGGATTTTAGCGATATACCTGCCTTGAATACAACCATGGACATTCTTTTTGGAAAAAGAAAATCTCCTATCCGCTATAAACTTGTGGAAGAACTTAAACTGGTTAACTATGTTTATGGCTATGCAAGCGGAAGTGGTGTCGATACGGAAGGAACTATAGAAGTCAGTTTTGAAGCAAAAGATCCTTCCAAATTAAAGGATATCATTTCTATCATAGACAGTGAAATTGAAAAGTATAGCGAATCCGGTATAGAGCAGGAACATATCCAGAACTTTATTAACCGTATAAAAGCACATAAACTTCTTTCCACTCCAAGTGTGGGTAGAGATGCCAATCAGATCGGTTGGACAATGATTATGTATGGAGTTCCCGATTATTATCAAGCAAACCTGGCTTTATTGGAAAAACTAACACCGGAAAAATTGCAGGATGCTATCAAAAAACATCTTCTTCCCAAAAACCGAGTCGTGTTCTATGCAGTTCCTCTTGGATCTAAATCTATCCTGGAAAAGAAAGATGAAATAGCATCGGAAAAATCTGAGATCGAGAAAATTCAATTGAAGAATAACCTTACACTTTTGTATAAGAGAAACACCGAAAAACCACTTTTGAAATGCGTTATCCAACTTCCGATATCAAGTGATTATGAAACAATCGAAAATGCTGGAACTATCTCTTTTATGCTCGAACAGATGTTCCGCGGTTCAAAGAATTACAGCTCCCTGGATATTTCTGAATGGCTGGAAGATCATGCTGTTTCGCTGGATGTAAACACTTCCACCAAAGGAATTTTCATCGAATTCAAATGCCTTAAAGATGATTTTGCTACCTTTAAGAAAATGCTTTTTGATGCTTTTGAAAATCCTATATTTGAAACATCTGAACTGGAACTGGCCAAAGAAGAAGTAAAAGCAGATTATAACAGATCAAAGAGTCGAGCTGAAACCGTACATAGAGATTTCATGAAATCGGTTCTTTATCCTGATTTCCGTGCCGGACTTTCCAAAGAAGAATTAAAAGATATTATAGTTAATTTAAAAGAAGAAGATCTTTTCAACCTTCACAAGGATTTTTTCAAATCCAGGGAAGTGATAATTACTCTTTTTGGTGATATCACTCTCGATGAAGCAAAAGATATTGCCACCGAGATCAAAGCTCACATTCCCAATAAGAAGATCAATAGTGAAAAATTTTATTCTATCACACCCGGTTTAAATGATACATTTGTGAATAGATATAAATTCGAACAGGTAAATATAGATTTGAGCTGCAAAGCACCATCCATAAATGATGATGATTTTGAAGTAATGAATTTGATAAAAACGCTTCTTTCCGGTTCAAGAGGACGTTTGCATCAGATTGTTCGGGGAGAAAACGATCTTGCTTATTATGCATTTGCAGAATATAATTATGGAGAAGTAGATGGATTGTTTCGTTTGATCAGTCAAACATCAATAGATAAGAAAGTTGACCTGGTTCGGGTTATGCAGAATGAACTGGAAAAACTTAAAACTGAAGAAGTGAGTATAGAAGAAATAACCAGCGCAATTGAAGAACATGAAAAAATGATGCGCACAATTCTTAATGAGAACTCGATGCCGTATTACATCACATATTATGAAGCAATTGGATTGGGATATGATTACATCGACAGGGTGAGCGATATTTACAGACAAATATCGCAAGAAGATATTCAGCGTGTTGCCAATAAATATTTTGAAAATGTAGCGATCATTATTTCTGAACCGGATGAAAATGTAGAGTTGATGGTGGAATAGTGTGGAACTCACCCTGCTGTTTGTCTTTCTGTATCCAAGTTCTTGTTCCCAAGCCCCAGCTTGGGAATAAAAAAAGAGAATTATGAGAAGCAGATATAAAATTCTAATAAATAATGATAAATTGTATTTTCTGACGATATCAATTGTTGAGATGATACCGATTTTTACAAATTCTGAATATATGAATATCATAATTGAAAATTTCAAATTCTACCAAAAAAATCAGCAATTAAAGATTTATAGTTATGTTATTATGGATAATCATCTTCATATCATTACCTCACATAAAAATAATTTAATTCAGAAGATACAAAATTTTAAAAGTTTTACTGCAAAAGAAATTCTAAAACAGCTTCAAACAGATAAGAGAAAATTGATATTAAATATACTGAAGCAATTTAAAAAGGACTATAAAACTGAATCATCTTATCAATTATGGCAGGAAGGAAATTTTCCAAAACAGATTCAGAATATTGAGATGTTTAATCAAAAAGTTGAATATATTCATTACAATCCTGTTCGGAGAGGATTAGTCTCTAATGAACTACACTGGGTTTATTCCAGTGCGAAGAATTTTGCAGGATTGGAAGTTAACTTTGAAGTAGATAAATTAGATGATTAAAGTGAATTCTGTAAGGTTACAAAGCTAAGGCTTTGTAACCAGAAATAAAAATATTAGTTCCGTCCGAACCAGAAGATTCGGACGGAGGAGAAAAAATAATGTTTGCTGAATTTAATTTTAAGTATGACTCTCCAATAGTTTGTACTGCTATTCACAACGGGCATGACCTTTCTGAAGCTGTAAAAAAGAACCTGGCAATCTCCAAACAAACTCAATTTTATGAAGAAGATCCTTTTACAGAAAGATTCACCAAAATATGTAATAATCGAATTATTGTTAATACCAGCAGGTTCGAAGTGGATCTGAATAGGTCACGGGAAAAAAGCGTTTACCTGAAACCGAAAGATGCTTGGGGTTTAAGCGTATGGAAAAACCCTCCAACGAAAGAAGTTCTAAAGGAATCTTACAGGAAATATGAAGGATTCTATAGAATTGTAAAACATCACTTTCTGGAAATGGAAAAAAAATTCGGTAAATTTTTCGTTTATGATATCCATTCTTACAATCATCGACGAAACGGTATTAAAGCACCTGCCGACAATCCCTCGAAGAACCCGGAGATAATTCTGGGAACTAATAATATGCCCGAAAAATGGATACCACTGGTTTATGAAATTCAACATAAACTTCAGAAATACGATTTTTTTAATAGAAACCTGGATGTTCGTATTAATGTTAAATTTGCAGGTGGACATTTTTCGCGCTGGATACACAGGAATTTCCCTGATTCTGCCTGCTGTCTTGCCATTGAATTCAAGAAAATATTTATGGATGAATGGACTGGTGAACTCGATGAATTGAAATTGAATGAACTCAGAAATGCTTTGGCTTCAACTTTACCAGAGATAGTTAATAAACTATGAATTAGATATTCAGCGGGTTTAGCTCAGTTGGTAGAGCATCAGCTTCCCAAGCTGAAGGTCACGGGTTCGAGCCCCGCAACCCGCTCCATTAAAAAATTATTAGAATGAATTCAAGGAGAATTTGAATGGTAGCTGCAAGGTTTTTCAAGAGAATGGAAAGTACTGTCGGTAAATTATTGCTTCTGGCTTCAGAGGATAAATTGATTGAAATTAAATTTGACCGATTAATAACAAATTACGAGTTTTATGAAAATATTGAAGAAAATATTGAGCTTCCAATATTTCTTGATACTGAATTACAATTAGATGAATATTTCAGGGGAAAAAGAAAATCATTTTCTATTCCCATTATCTTGAATGGAACAGAATTTCAGCAAAAAGTATGGAAACAATTACAATCGATACCATATGGAGAAACGATCTCTTACCAGGAATTAGCTGAGAGAATTGGAGATAAGAAAAAAGCTCGTGCTGTTGGTGCCGCTAATGGAAAGAATCCCATCCCAATTATCGTTCCATGCCACAGAGTAATCTCTAAAGATGGCAGTTTAGGTGGTTTTGGAGGAGGAGTACCCGTAAAAAGGTATCTCCTGGAAATGGAAAGAAGAGTTTCCAGAAAATAGCTCTTTTATTTAACTTTCTCTACCCAGTAATTTGCAATCAAGTGAAGATCGTTTTTAAGTACCTCACCCAAATTGACAGCTGCAGAATAAGTAAGAAATCCGGTAATTCTGAGTCTGTGAAATAATTCTTCGTCTTTGTATCTTTTTGTCATGCTGGTTTTGTAACCATGTCTTGATAGAACTTCTTGTGTATCTTCCACAATGTATATATCTTTGCTGGCAACTAGTTGAAGCTGAAAGTCTTTTTCTTCGATCACAACCGGTTCTTCTTTTATGGGTTCTATTACCTGTTCTTCAACAGGTTCTGGAGCAACAGTTTCTGCAGGTTTTTCTACTTCTTTCTTACCACAGCTTCCCAGAATGATGAGTATAAAAAGAAGTATGAGATATATTACCTTTTTCATGATCACTCCCTAAAGCTTTAATATACTCTATTCTATTTGATTCAAAATAAAGTCAATGTTTTTTAGTTTTTCTCTGTTTGTTCAACCGTCCCGGTTGAGCGAATGATGTATTTCTCCTCTTTTTACTGAACTGTTATTTTATCAACTTTAATATCTTATTCGCTTTTTCGATGAAAGCCTGTAACTCTTTACCGGAGAATCTTTTCTGTTCTAAAAGTGCAAGTTCATGAATGTATTTCACCAGTAGTTCTACTTTATCTTTTTTTCCTTTTTCTGCAAGTTTAAGAATGCTTTTAATAGTTTCGTTTTCGGGATTAACAATGAGGGTATGGTTCTTCAGCATATCGAAATCGGTGGATTGCTGTAGATAGTTCATCTCCTGGAAACGGCGGGTAAATTCGTTGAAAACGATCATAGCTGGAATGTTTTCTGATTTGAGATGTTTGGTTTCTGTTTTTATATCGAAGTAAGTATTTTTCAAAATTTCAGCATAAGCATCTTCACCCAGTTTTTCTCGGGCAGATGGTGTTATTTCGTATGATTTGATGTAGGTAAAATCATCTTGCGTTCTAATGAAAGGAGCCAGAATCGAAACTGCTTCCGGATATTTTTTAATGAATTCACCATAACTGTCTTTACTGTAACTGGCTTCAATTTTTTCGTTTAAAATACTATTGAATATTTCCTGTATTTTATCGGAAATTGTTTTATTGGCAGCATCCACAACTTCCCTTTTATCTTTATCTATCAGGTTCTCGTTGATCTCGGAATCGATACGGATAAAAGTAACATCTCGATTTTTCATTTCCATATCCTGAAACAAGTGGTTATCCAGGAATGAAGAAGAGAAGATCACTTCAATGCCTTGTTCTTTCATCAGCTTCAAGTAGGAAACTTGAGTGTCTTCACTTTGAGCGTAATATATCTTCTGAGGTTTATCTTTGGATTTATTTCTTTCCTGGTATTCTTTCACGGTTACAAAATCTTCCTGTGAGGATTTGAAGATAATAATATCTTTCATTGATTCATTGAATTTTTCATTTGTAAGAATACCATATTTGATAAAGTGGTTAATATCTTCCCAGAATCCTTCGTATTTTTTTCGGTCAGATTTGAATATATCTTGCAGACTGTCTGCCACTTTCTTAATGATAAATTGAGATATTTTGGCAACCTGCTGATCTTGCTGTAGAAAGCTGCGGGAAACGTTCAACGGTATGTCGGGAATATCGATACCACCACGCAGAAGAAGGAGGAATTCGGGAATGATTCCTTTCAGGTCGTCTGCCACAAATACATTATTACAGAATAACTTAACTTTACCGGTATTAATGTCTATCTGGTTTTTGATCTTGGGAAAATACAGTATCCCTTTCAGGTTGAAGGGAAAATCTACATTGAGATGTATCCAGAAGAGCGGATCATTGTAGTCATTGAATAATTTCTTATAAAATTCTTTGTATTCTTCTTCGGTTACATCTTTCGGTTTGCGTAGCCACAAAGCTTCTTTCTGATTTACAATTTCTTTGTTGAATTCGATGGGGAAAGGTGTGAAATTGCTGTATGTTTCTACCAATTCTATAATCTTGTGGTCTTCTATATATGCGTTACTGTCTTTGTTCAAATATACTGTAACTGTTGTTCCTACTTTACTCCGTTTGCCTTCTTTCAGTGTAAATTCTATGTCGCCTTCACATTCCCATAAGGCAGGTTTGGAGTTCTTTTTTTGGGAAAGAGAATCGATAGTAACTTTCTTTGCTACCATGAATGTAGAATAAAATCCCAATCCAAAATGGCCAATGAGGTTTGCTTGCTTATCTTTAAATTTTTCCACAAAATCTTCTGCACCCGAAAAAGCGATCTGATTGATATATTTCTTTACTTCCACAGCGGTCATACCAATTCCGTAATCTATAACCTCAATTGTGTTCTTCTTTTTATCGACTTTGATCTCGATCTTCTGGTCTTTTTCATCAAGATCGGGTTCTATGGCTTTTCTTTTGCTGATAGCATCCACAGCATTGGAAATCAATTCTCTTAGAAAAATATCATGTTCCGAATAAAGCCATTTTTTTATGATAGGAAAAATATTTTCTGTATGAATGGATAGCTTTCCTGATTTGTTAGTTTGTTTTGATTCGTTCATTATAACTCCTTAAATTCTATCTTTTATATTTAAAGGATAAAATAATCAGAAGCCTTTACATGTCAAAATAAAAAATTAGCACTCCTATAAAAGGAGTGCTGAGAAAGATCGTAAGATAATATATTTTATTCGTTTAGCATCACTCGCACTTTTTCATCCTCATCGGTATCATCGAAAGAAACTTTAATGATCTCTTCGCTGGAAGTAGGCACGAACCTGCCAATGTAATCTGCTTTAACCGGCATTTCATGATGACCTCTGTCAATCAGGACTGCCAGTTGGATCTGCTGGGGTCGTCCAAAATCCAGAACCCCGTCGATAGCAGCACGAACCGTTCTACCTGTATAAAGTACATCATCTACTAAGATCACCCTTTTTCCTTTAACATCAAAATTTATTTCTGAACCTTTCATAACCGGTTGCTCGGCAATAAGCGAAAGATCATCGCGGTACAACGAAATATCCAGTATACCAACCGGGATATCTACACCTTCAATTTCCTTGAGGTAGGAAGCTAATCTTGTAGCCATGGGAACTCCTCGGCTTCGTATTCCTATTAGTTGAACATTTCCCAGCCCTTTATTGAATTCGATAATTTCATAAGCCATCCGTTTTAAAGTCCTTTCAATGGCTATCTCATTCATAATCAGACTTTTTACTTTCATTTTCTCTCCTTTTTATTTAATTCTTTAAATTCAAGTTTGAAATGAGCTCCATTAGATCCGTTAAATTCCATTTTTCCGTTCAATTGATTAGTGAGAATCCTAATCAAATCCAATCCAAATGTTCCGGATTTTTTAACTTCTATATCATGCGGGAATGGTACTCCATTATTACCTGCCTGCAAAATGAATTTTTCACCTTCTTCTTGCATCTGAACAAATATTTCTCCTTTTTGTTTTTTGGGAAATGCATATTTCAAGGAGTTAGAAATAATTTCGTTGATTATTAAACCACAAGAAATTGCGGAATTTATGTTCAAGAAAATATTATTTATTTCAATTTGAAGAATAATTTTTCTTTTATTAACGCCATACGTTCCAAATAAATAATCCGCCAGATCTTTTACATACCTGTTAAAGTCTACTGAAGCAAGGTTATCCGAAAGGTATAATTTTTCGTGAACCAAAGACATTGTATGAATCCGGTCCTGTGTATTTATAAATATTTTTTTTAGAATATTCTTCGGTTAATTTATCAGATTGAAGATTCATCATACTGGAGACAACCTGAAGATTATTTTTTACTCTGTGGTGTATCTCTTTGAGCATAATATCTTTTTCATAAAGTGATGATCTTAGTTCCTTTTCAGCTTTTTTCCGTTCTTTTATTTCATTTTGCAATCCTAAATTTGTATTTGCAAGTTCATGTGTACGAACTTGTACACGCTGTTCAAGTTCATCATTTATTTTCGTCAAAGCAAGGTTGGTTTTCCTTTTCTGCCTGTAACGGAAATAAACAAATAAAATTAATTGCACTAAAATAAGAAAGAGCAGATAAAATCTAAGTCTAATTGCTTTTGCCTTTCCCATTTGCAGCTTGTAGATTTTATTATCTTTAAGCAGGATCTCTCTTTCTTTGTTTGTTTTTGCTACTTCGAAACTGGTTTGCATTTGTGCTATTTTTTCAGTAGTGGATTCATTGAAAATACTATCTTTTATTGTGGAATACAGGTTTTCATATTTGTAAGCTTTAGGAAAATTACTTTGAGCTGCATACATTCCGGCTAAATATTTGTAATTGTTTTTAATTATATCTTTAGCAGAGATTTTATCAGCTATTTGAAGACTATTAAAAAGAAACTTTTCTGCTTTTTCATATTGTTTAAGTTGAACATATAAGTCACCGATATTCTTTTGAGTATTAGCAATTCCGAATTTATCATCGACGTCTTCTTTCAAGGATAAAGCTTGCTGGTAATAATCAAGGGCATTTTGTTTTTTTCCTGTGTTTTCATAGACCACTGCAATATTGTTCAGGCTGGTAGCAGTTACTTTTTTTATGTTGTTCTCTTCGCTATATTTCAAAGCTTCAAGATAATATTGAAGTGCTAATTCAAATTTTCCCATTTCTAGGTATACATTACCGATATTATTCAATGTTGATGCAATTGCTCTAATGTCATTATTTGCTTTCTTTAAACGTAGTGCTTCTTTGTAATTTGACAGAGCCTTTTCAAAATTCAATAAACGTAGGTAGATATTACCTAAATTGTTCAATGTTGATGTAATATTTTTATCATTTAGTTCTTTTTTTATATGCAGCGCTTGTAGAAAATTTTCCAGGGCAAGATCATAATAACAAAGACGATAATACACACTACCCAAATTATTATAAGAGCGTCCTAATAGGTGTTTGTCATTTATCTCGAGATTAATTTCAAGGGCTTGATTGTAATGATCCAGGGCAAGAGAATACTCGCTTTTAAACCAATAGATATGGGCAATATTATCCAGTGTGTTGGCTGTATTTTTCTTATCTCCCAGTTGATTAAATAAATGCAACGAATTATGGAAGTATTCTATGGCATTGTTATAATCACCTATTTTACGGAAGCAGATTCCTATATTGCTAAGTGCATGGGCTTTTTCCAGAACATTGTTTTCTTTCTCAGCAAGTTCCAAAGCCTGAAAACCACATTCCATACTCATTTCGGAATCAATTCTTCTGTAGGCAGTTGACAATTGATTTAAAATCCGTGGTTTTTCTTTGCCTACTACATTGTTCAATAATGTTTCCAGGCTATCAATTTTTGTATTTGCCAGAAGACTGCCAACCAGTATAATTAGTAAGCAGGTAATTAAGCTTCTTTTCAACCCCTACCCTCTTAGTAGATTTTCTATTTTAATTCATTAAATATAAATTTAAATGTTGTTCCACCTTTTCGAACGATATCACTTTCGGCATGGAGTTGTTGTGTCAATATGTTTACAAGTTGCATTCCAAAAGAACTTGGATTTTCAAGGTCAATTTCTTCTGGAAAATCTATACCGTCATTCCTGATAATTAATGTGAATTTATCCTTTTTATCTTTACTCAGTTTAATAATTATGTGACCTTTTTTATCGTCCGGGAAAGCAAATTTTATAGAATTGGTGATTAATTCATTAATTATTAAACCACAAGGAATAGCAGTGCTTATATTCAGGAATATGTCTTTAGCTTCAATGTTATAACGGATGCGTTTTTCTGAAACACCATAGGAAATAAACAGGTTACGCATTAATGAATTAATATAATCTCCAAAATTAGTCCTGGAGAGGTCTTTGGAACGATAGAGTTTCTCATGAACCAAAGACATGGATCTTACTCGATTCTGACAATTCTTGAATAAGTTGAGAGCATTTTCATCTGTTACATGTACAGATTGTAATTTGAGCATACTGGATATGATTTGCATGTTATTTTTTACCCGATGATATATCTCTTGCAGCATAACTTCCTTTTCACGTAGAGAAGCCCTTAGTTCTTCCTCAGCTTTACGTATATCGGTTATATCGATGAATAGTTCAAAAGAGCCAATAAATTTGCCATCTTTAAATAAAGGGCTTGCTGTAATGCTGGTAAGTCGTTTATCTTTATTTTTTCTGATTATATTTATTTCATATTTCGAAGATTTCCCATTCATCCGTTTTGCCGTTTCTTTCTGGATAGTTTTAAAACTCTTTTCTGAGACAAGATCTTTTACGTTCATTGTGAGTATTTCATCTTCAGTATATCCATAAATATCCAGAGCTGCTTTATTAGAAAACAGAAAGTTTTCGTTTTCATCAACAATAACCAAACCTTCTGCAATGGATTCTACCAGGTTTCTATATTTTTCTTCGCTTTCCACCAGTTTTTTTAAAGAGAGTTTGCTTACAGTTATATCTCGTACAACCAGAAGCACTTTATCTTCTATCATAGGAGAGATTCGCCCTTCAAACCAGTACTTTTTATTTTTAATATCTAAAGTATATTCAACAGATATGGGAACTTGAGAATTAAGACTCTCCTCTATTTTATTCAGGAAATAAGTGGCTTTTTCTTCGTGAAAAACTTCATGCAGGGTTTTTCCTATCATCTCTTCTTCAGGCTTATATAATAAATTCGGATTTGTTGGTGCAATTTCAAGATACTTACCTTTTCTATCAAGTACAACTATCAAATCATCCATACTTGAAAACAGTGCCCTGAATTGAGATTCAGATTTTATGATTTTCTCTTCAGTAATTTTACGACCTGTAATATCGGATGCTGTACCCAGTATTGATATCATCCCACTAATAACTGTTCTAACATTTGATACTTCGACCCAGCGTTCCTCACCCTTTTTGGTTATGATTTTAAATTCATAATTACTGATGACATCTTCACCCTTCAAACGGGAGAATCCTGTTTTCATTACCATATCCTTAAAATGAGGATGTACAATATCGAAGAAGTTCTTATTAAAAAGCTCTTTTTCAGTATAACCTGTAATTTCCAACATTGCAGGATTAACATATGTGAATTTTCCTTCCGGGTTAAAAGTATAAACAGCAGTTTTCAGGCTTTCAGTAAGTGACTTGTATTTTACTTCACTGGCAATGTATTTATCTTCGGTTTCCTTACGAATAGTTACTTCTTTTATTTTTTCAATATAGAGAAATAAAAGAAAAATTATCGCTAATACTCCAAATACGATAATTATGATCAAAACATTTTTGAAACGATAATGATATGACTTATCTCTAGTAAGAAGTTCAATCTCTTTTTCTTTTTTTTCTACTTCATATTTAGCTTGGAGTTCCGCCAGTTTTTTTATGTTTTCTTCCGTATAAATGGAATTATGAAGAGTGCTGTATTTTTTATGAAACTCAAGAGCCTGCTCAAACTCCCCGATAGCAGTATAGTAATTTGCCATTGTTTTGTAATTTTCAGCTATCAGATCTTTAAGGTCTAACTCACCGGAAATTTTTAAACTTCGTGTGATCTGTTCGTATGCTTTTCCAAATCTATTGGTAGATATATACAATTCAGCAAACAAATTGCAGGTAATAGCAATACCTTCTTTATTGCCGATGCTTTCATGTATTTGAAAGGCTTTATTATTATAATCCAGAGCTGTTTTGTAATTTCCTTTTTCTTTAAAAATCGCAGATAAATTATTATAACAAATTGCCAGATCAAGATTCTGCTGCTGTTGTTCCATAATTTCAAGAGCTCTGTGGTAATAATCCAGTGCTTTATCATAATCTTTTAATTGTTGATATGCTAAAGCAATATTATGCATTGCTTTTGCATAGGATTTCTTATTTTCGTCCATACCTTTATATTCGAGAGATCTAAAATAGTATTCCAGAGCTTTCTCATAGTTACTTAAAGATAAGTAAACATTCCCAATATTATTAAGAGCGTTACCTATACCTACTTCATCCTTAAGTCCTTCATAAAGGTCTAAAGCTTTTAGATTGTATTCCAGAGAAACATAGAAATTACTTAAACTGAGATTAGCAATTCCGATATTGACCATAGCTCGTGCTATGCCATATTTATCCTGGCTTTCATTAGCTATTTGTAATGCATCCTGATAGTAGTTTATGGCTATATTGTAGTCTCCCAGATATTCATTGGCTACTCCAAGTAAATTATATGCATCTACTTCTGATGCTTTTAGATCAAACTTCTCTGCAAGTGTTAATGCTTCATTTCCATATATAATGCTTATTGCTGGTTGAACATTTAAATTCAATAATGTTAATTCAATTAGAATATCTAATCTTTCTTTTGCGGATGCTTCTGGCAATAAATTTTGAAGGCTATCTATTTTTGTTGTGATGTCTGTGGAAAAAAGATTTGAAATGAAACCGATAATTACCAAAAAAACAAACAGCTTTTTTTTCATTATATAATCCATACTAATAATTTATTGTTATTTGAAAATCTGGAACTTCTAATATTGTCAACTATAAAATAAGCTTATCATAAATTGTTTAATATTTTTGAAGCAGTATTTTTGCCAATACCTTTAATTTGAGTTAAATCTTGTATGGTAGCTTTTTTGATGTTTTCAATAGAACCAAACTCTTGTAAGAGTGCAAATTTTGTAGTGAACCCAATTCCTTTGATCTTGTCCAGTTCACTTGTCAGCGTTCGTGAACTTCTGCGTTTCCGGTGAAAAGTTATCGCAAACCTATGGCTTTCATCGCGTAGTTTTATCAGCATCCTTAAAGCAGAAGATGATTTGGGAAGAATAAGGGAATCCTTTCTACCGGGAATAAAAATCTCTTCCAGCTTTTTAGCCAGCGATATCATCTCAATATCGCTAATCTTCATTTTTTCCAGGATTCTGTATGAAGAATTTAATTGCCCCTTTCCCCCATCGATAACGATCAAATCAGGCTTTTCATGTCCTTCCAATTTCTTCAGATAACGTTCCAGAGTTTCTGCCAAGGAAGCATAATCATCCTGACCTTTTACTGATTTTATAATGAAATGCCTGTAATTCTTTTTCCTGGGTTTCCCGTTTTCAAAGAAAACCAGAGAAGACACAGTATCTGTACCCTGAATCGTGGAAATATCCAGGCAGATCATTTTTCTGGGTAATTTTTTCAGGTTTAGTTTGTCTTTCAGTTCTTTAATAGGAAAGATAGTTCGATTGCTTTTCCTGAGATATTTTAGTTTTTGTTCTTCCACATAATTAAAAGCGTTTTCCCGGGCAATCGAGATCAATGACTGCTTTTCTCCACGCTGGGGAATCAGCAGCTTCTTTTTTAAAACCTGATTAAGAAATTCGTACCCTTTCGGTTTTATCTGTAAAAGAATTTTATAGGGCAGATTATCCAGCTTTAAAGAATAATATTGTTCCAGGAATGCTTTCATCAACTCCGGAAGAAGGCTTCCTTCTACATTGTCCAGCGAATATATTTCTTTATTCAATAGCTTACCGGAAAGGATCTTAAGTACAGATACCGCTGCTTTTTTATCTTCTTTGTAAATACCGATCACATCACGATTCTTATCATCTGTAAAGAACATGTTCCTGGATCGATTCAATTTCTGAATATTCAATATTTTGTCGCGTATCCCGGCAGCTTCTTCATACTTCATTTGCATGGATCTTTCATTCATTTCTTTTTTAAGATCTTCTATTACAATCTTGTTTCTACCACTCAAGAAATTTACTGCATTAGATACGGTCCGTTTGTAATCTTCTTTAGAAATTTGTCCAATACACGGTGCCGGACATTTGCCCAGTTGGAAATTAATACAGGATTTTTCAAAAGCAGGTTCTCCCTCAGTAATAATTCTTTTGCAGGTTCTCAGAGGAAAGATCCATTCCATTAACCTGATGGTTTTTCTGAGTGCTTTTGCATCTGTATAAGGTCCGAAATACCTGGAACCATCCTTTGTTACTTGCCTGGTTATAAAGACTTTCGGAAATGACTCTTTTATTGTAACTTTAATAAACGGATATTGTTTATCGTCTTTCAAAGAAATATTATATTTTGGTTTGTACTTCTTTATCAGGTTAGATTCAAGTATCAGCGCTTGTTCTTCCGTTTTGGTCAGGATATAATCGAAATTGGTAACCTTTTTTACGAGATCTTTTGTTTTTGTATCAACCGGTGTACCTGAGAAATAGGAACGAACACGGTTCTTAAGATTTTTTGACTTGCCTACATAGATCACATCTTCTGCTGAATTCATCATCAGGTAAACTCCTGGTGAATCCGGAAGTAAAGATAACTTCTGTTTAATCTGCAAATTATTTTTCGCAAATTTTTTCTTATTCATACTCTCTCATTAAATCTAATTTTCAATCGTTAAAAATTTGTTTCTAACTATTATTGTAAATAAAATTGTTTATTTAATTTGACAAAATTACGATTAATTAACTATTTATTTAGTTGTTCAAAATAAAATTTGGAGATACTGATATGCACAAAAAGAAAATTGCTTATGGTATGATTTGCGCAAAAGTAACCGAGCTAAGTCCGGTAACAGATTTTTTTGATAATGCCCGGAAATACGGACATAAAATTGACCACCTGATAATTTGTTACAAAGACTATTATGATGACAATGTAATTGAACAATTCAAACAATTTTGTAAGGTTACACTTATTCAAAGAGGACATGCTCCTTTTATTGAAAACAACCTGAAAGATATAGGTATGAATGATGATGATATATATTCCATCATTGGTACTCCCTACCTTGAAAAATACAATAAGGTAGCTTATGGTACTGCCCGAAATTATGTAGTCTTAGCTGCAATATTCTTAGAAATTGATTACCTGTTTTTCTTTGATTCAGATATTTTCCCAATAGTTTTAAAAGATTACAAAAATGGAAAATCTGAATTCGGGGAAATAGATTTTGTAGGTTCCCATCTAAAATATCTTCAACAAGATGATGTAGTGGTAACAACCAGTGATTATACAGGATATTACATCATTCCAAAAATGAACTTTCCCTACCTGATGGAGCTTTTACAGGGAGTACAAAAAGAAGACAGATTCTATTATATTACTTCGGTAGACACTCCTGTTACAAGAGACAAATGGCAGGAAAATATATTCAATACAAATAAAGTTCTGGGTGGTAACCTGGCTATTGATCTGAAGCATTTGAACTTGCTACCACCTTTTTTTTCAACTATGCTTGTATTGGGCAATGAATGTTTCATGGGACGTGGAGAAGATACTTTATTCGGACCCATCATCTACAGTTTCGGTGGACGTTGTGTAGATATAGACCTGCTGGTTTTCCATAATTGTTTTGGAGATTTCCCTCACAAACCGGCAATCACTATCCAAAAGAACGTGGACCGTTTTTTCTATGCCTGCATGGGCTGGATCATTCGTAATCCGTTCTTTAACTGGTTACGGAATGAATTCAATTCCGAAGCAGAAACGATAAACACAGAAAAAAGATATCATGCATTACAAAAAGGCTGTAAATCAGCAGCGGAGTATTTTACAGATAAACGATTCCTGAATCTACCGCAGGCATTTGAAATGTCCTATAAAAAACTACCAGAAGATATTGATCATTTCTATAATTTAACTGATACCTGGAAAAAAATGAAAAAATTATTAAACCAATAAAGGAGTTTTTTATGATAACATACATGGTGATCCCTACCTATTGGACGGGACAAAAAGGTGAATGGCAGGAAGGTGATAAAATTTTCGATCATCCTACACCTTTGAACGAAAAAGGTACTCTTGAAAGGACTTTGCAATCTCTTCATAATTTGGAAGATAAAAAATTTACATTGGTAATAGTTGGAATTGCCACCAACAAGAAATACGAAAAACCAATGGAAGAAAAACTTAAAGAAATACTGAAAAAAGCAAACATTCCTGTTGATACGATCCTCTTTACAGAATCTAAAATGAAAAAGATCAAAAATAAATTGTACAAAAAGTATGATGGCGAGGACATTCTAAGCTTGGATAATTATGCACATATTCGAAATATGTGTATTTTTCTTCCTTATATTCTGGATGCCGAAATTGCACTCCTCATCGACGATGATGAAATCTTTGAAGATCCAAAATTCGTAACCAAAGCCAAGGAATTTATCGGTAAAAGGTTTTATGGCAACACCATCGACGGCGTTGCAGGATATTATCTAAATGAAGATAATGAATATTATGATAAAGTGAACATTGTTCCCTGGATGACCTATTGGGACCGTTTTGGTGAGAAAAGAGAAGCTTTCGACAAGATAATTGGTAGTGAACCCAGGTTGAAGCAGACGCCGTTTGCATTCGGTGGTGCCATGGTTATCCATCGTAACCTGATGCGTATAGTGCCGTTCGATCCTAACATAACACGAGGGGAAGATACCGATTATGTGATGAATGCCCGCATGTTTGGATTTAATTTCTACCTGGATAATCAGTTGGCCATAAAGCACCTTCCTCCTTCCAAAAAACATCCTACCTGGAAAAGGTTTAGAGAAGATGTTTATCGATTTCTGTATAATAAATCTAAATTCGAAACACAATCACCCAAAACCAATCTGCATGAAATAAAACCGGAAGATTTCGATCCCTATCCCGGTGAGTTCATGAAAAAAGACCTGGGAGATAAGATATTCAAAACAAATATTATCTTAGCTTTGAACTATCTGGCAGACGGTGATGTGGAATCCTGTAAAGAAACCATCAAGAATATTTACCTGGCAAAATATGACGCAATTCCACATTACAATACTTTCGAAGAATATCTTAAATTCCAGAAAAGCTGGAGAAAACTGCTGGAGAATACAAAAGGATTCGGGAACGTTCTAAAAGATATAATCCTGGAAGGAATGGTTATCAAGTATGATAAATACCAGATCGAGAAAAAGAAAATTTTAGAGAAAACAGGTATACAAAAGCAGATGCACTTCAGTAAAATCGATCTTTTTAAAGGTTTTTCGAAAAAGGAATTACGTTCAATCTTTTTCATATCAGAGATAATCAATTTGAAGGCTGGAGATTATGTATTCAAAGCTGGTAAAGTTAACAACAATATTTATATTGTTTTGAGGGGAATTCTACAGGTACTCAAACCTGTTAAAAATACTGATGATTTTGTAGTTGCCGAGATCAAACAGGGTGAACATTTCAATGAGACTGCTATTTTCTTCGAGTCTACTCACAAGGTGTCAGTTAGAGCAACTACAGAATGTGACTTAATGGTTATCAATAGGAATAAAGCTTTGAAGATATTGAAAGAAGACAGCGAACTAGCAGCTAAATTGCTCTGGATAATATCTAAGAAATTAAGTGAGCGACTGATGTATACAACCCAGAAATACTCTGAAACCAAAGAGCAGGTTTCCGATGTTTCCGATCATATGCAGAATTAGGAGAATGTATGAAAGTTCTATTGATAAATCATTTTCCTCTGCAAGGCTCAGGAAGCGGTATTTATACAATGAACATTGCCCGGGAATTAGTTAAGGAAGGCCATGAAGTATTTGTTATAGATATTGATAATCAATACGATACATCTAATTATCCCTTCCAGAGAAGAACTATAATTTGTGACAAGACCAAGAATACAGAACCGGATATGGAATTCAACTTTCCCTGCTTTACCACTCATCCCAGAAGCATTCTCACTTATTACGACCTTAGCAATGAAGAACTGGAAAAATACGTTGCTAAATTCATTGAAATAACCCAAGAAGTTGTGGCAGATTTCAAACCAGATGTTATTCATGCGCAGCATCTCTGGATTACTCCTTTTGCTGCTCTTCAAACAGGTGTTCCCTATGTTATCACTGTACATGGTACCGACCTGATGGGCTTTAAAAAAGATAAACGTTATCACAAATATGCATTGGAAGGTGCTGAGAATGCAAGCAAGATAATTACCATTTCGCGGCAGGTTCATAATGACACACTGGATCTTTATAAACTACCAGAAGAAAAATTGATTTTGAATCCAAATGGATTTGATGACGATATTTTTAAAGTAAAGAAAGTGGATAAAGTAGAACTTTTTAAGAAATTCGGATTGGATATTATTCCCGAAAAACTGATTAGTTTTGTAGGAAAATTCGCCGATTTCAAAGGTATCGACTTGCTGATAAAAGCTGCCCGGAAGATAAAAGATGAGTTACCCGGAGTTGTATTCGCTTTTGCCGGAGATGGACAATTAATGCCGGATATGAAAAAACTGAAAGCAGAATTAAAACTGGATAATGTTCATTTCCTCGGTCATCAAAACCAGATCGATGTTGCTTCATTGTACAACGCTGCAGATGTATCGGTTGTTCCCTCCCGCATCGAACCTTTCGGACTGGTTGCCATCGAGGCACTTGCTTGCGGAACTCCTGTTGTTGCCACTCGCGCCGGTGGTCTCCCCGACTTTGTGAATAATAAAGTAGGACAGCTTGTGGAAATGGAAAATCATGAAGCACTGGCAGATGCAATTATAAAAGAAATAAGAAATAATACAAAACAGACCAAAGGTAAATATGCAGCTCAATATGCGTTAGATAATTATTCATGGAATAAAACACTACAGAGAGTGATAGAGATATATAAGAGAGCGATATAAATTTAAGGTGAAAGTAACATAAATTAGGAGGTTATTATGAAGACTCTATTTTTTGTTTTTATCTTTTGTATTTTATTTACTTTTCTATCTTCCACAATTATTAATGTGCCAGGTGATCAACCTACAATACAAACCGGAATTAATGCCGCAACCAACACTGACACTGTGCTTGTACAACCAGGAACTTACGTTGAGAATATCAATTACAATGGGAAGAATATTACTGTAGGTTCTTTATTTCTAACTACTCAAGATACAATATATATTTCTCAGACGATTATTGATGGGAACCAAGATGGAAGTGTAGTAACATTTGAAAGTGGAGAAGATTCTACAACAGTATTAGCAGGATTTACAGTAATAAATGGAAATGGAACAGAGTATGGTAGTTACATGTATGGTGGCGGGATTTACTGTAATGTTAATTCCAGCCCAAGTTTGACAAATATTACCATAATAGATAATTCTGCTGATCGTGGTGGTGGGATTTACTGTAAGGAAAATTCCAGTCCGGATTTAGATAATGTAACAATAACAGGTAATTCTGCTAATACCTATGGTGGTGGGATTTACTGTTATCAGAATTCCAACCCGAGTTTGGTTAATGTTGCAATAACAGGTAATTCTGCCCTTGATATCGCTGGTGGTGGGATTGCATGTGAAAATTCTTCCAATTTATGCTTAGAAAATGTTATCATATCAGGCAATTATGCTCATTTGGGTGGTGGTGGGATATACTGCAGTGCTTCTAATCCGTGTTTAAATAATGTTGCCATAACAGATAATTCTTCTGATTATGGAGGTGGAATTTGCTGCGCATATTCCAGTCCAATTTTGGAGAATGTTACAATTACAGATAATTTTTCCGTGGTTTGTGGAGGTATTAGCTGTGATATTTCCAGTCCTAGCTTAATAAATGTAACAATAACTAATAATTCAGCAGAGATAGTAGGTGGAATTTATTGTTACTCGGATTCTAGTCCAAGTTTAGTAAATTGTATTCTCTGGAATGATTCACCACAAGAGATTTATTTTTATCCAGATTATGACCCTAATTCAATAACAATATCATATTCTGATATTGAGGGAGGAGAAGCTGGAATTGTAACAAACAATAATGGCACAGTTAATTGGCTGGAAGGTAATATAAACGAAGACCCGTTATTTGTCGGAACAGGAGATGATCCATATTCTTTACTTGAAGATTCTCCCTGTATAGACGCTGGAATACCAGATACAACTGGTCTTTCCCTTCCCCCCTGGGATATAATTGGCAACCTGCGTATCTGGGATGGAGATGGAAATGGAAGTGCTATTATTGATATGGGAGCTTATGAATATGGTGCTCCACCTTATGTTGATGTAGATGACAATATAATTATTCAAACTCGTGAAGTCTTTTTACATCAAAACTACCCTAACCCTTTCAATCCAACAACTACGATCTCGTTTGATGTAGCACAAACGTCCTCGTTTGTGACTCTCGACATTTTCAACATTAAGGGACAGAAAGTTAAAACACTTGTTCATGAAGTCCTTTCAGCAGGAGAGTATTCAGTTGTATGGAATGGCAGAGATTCAAATGGAAATCGAGTAAGTTCGGGAATTTATTTATATCGGCTTCAAGCCTATTCTGAAGAACATGTCAGGAAGATGTTACTGCTAAAGTAACTGAGACTTGACACAAGTCGAAGATCTTGTGTTAAGTTACAATAATCTAAACTAATTTCCATTCCCACGGAAGTGGGAATCAATAAATAATAAAAATTTAACTTAAGTCAAGATCGGCAAAAACCGACTTAACTCAAGTCGATATGGAAAGTCGCTCCGAATAGAACGTTCTTTTCATTTGACATCAGCATCTTTCAAATTAACTTGTCTTGCGTAGTTCTTTAGAGCTTTATATGGGGGTGTCCTGGTTTCGACAGGGATAAAGGGGATTGCTGATGCATGCCGAGGAGATCACCTTCTCGTTAATCACGGTGGTACTTAAACTTAAACGCAAACGATAACTTTGCATTAGCTGCCTAAACGCGGCTACGGTCCTGCTAAGCTTTGCTGTTAGGCTGGCAGGTAACCGTCATAATTAATAGCTATAGACGGCAGATGTCTGTAATGTCGTCTGAAAATTTTCAGGCTGGCTCGATTGCGTGTTTTGACTGTTTTCCTGCATATGAGTGAGACCAAAAACAGCTAAGCATGTAGGTTTGGCTTTTGACTTATTTCTGGACACGGGTTCGATTCCCGTCACCTCCACCATTCTTCGCTCACTCGCTATGCTCGTGAGCTTCGAATGGCAAGCCTGATAATAAAAAAAGTTCGATGAAAACAAATTTACGAAGAATGGTGTCCTACGAAGCTTTAGCGAAGGAGGACTTGTTTGTTTTATACATACATTATTAAAAGCATTTCTCATCCCAATCAAAGATATATTGGTTATACATCAAATATAAAGCAGAGATTAATTGCTCACAATAATGGTAAATGTAAACATACTATCAAATTCATTCCATGAGAATTACATTTTTTTGCTGCATTTCCGGATAAATCTAAAGCTCTTCAATTCGAGAAATACCTCAAAACAGGATCGGGATGTGAATTCACACGTAGACATTTTTGAGCGTAACAAAAATTGATTATTCTTGACGAATACGAATTAGAGAGATTTAGGATTCTGAGAAAAATATCTTTGCAGTTTAAAGTGTTTAATAACAATTATTAGATTCAAAATACTGCTTCTTTTATTCCTCCTAAAAATAATATTGACTCTCAATCAATACAATTTATTCTTGACCACATTAAAAATTAGGAGGAATTATGAAATACGATCCATGGAAATTTACAAAACTATCAGAAAGTGATCTTGGGAAACAGTTATGGGAATTTCTAAATGAGCATGATAATGTAATCCGGATGCAAACAGCTTCTGATTTAAGTAAGCCAGCAATTAAGGCTCTTACTAGACATTTACTGAAGAGATTTGGTGATCAGGTTCGTGAATTTAGAGTGAAGCAAATGATTGGTCATATGATTCGGCAAATTATAGAGAATCATGGTTATCAGTTAGAGAAAAGGGATGTATTAGTCAATGACGGTTTGTTCAATAAAGCTACTCGATATAAGTTGAAGGATTCTTAAAATGTACATTGTATACCATTAGAAGATTTTAAAGAAAAAATTAATCTTAACTATGATATTTCTAAATGCTTTAACGATGATGACCCAATTGAAATTGAATTTTGCGATACATTTGATAACATTGATGTAATCAATTCAGATTCAAAGATTAATAAAAATAAGAATAGGAGAAATTATGTTAAAGAAATTAGCAAAAATCTGCATTATTATATTTATCGGTATTTTACTTTTTGGTTGCAACAATACAAATAAACCAAATAAGGAAAAAATTGATTTGGGAAAAATTAACTCAAATACGAATAAGCCAAAAATGGAAAAAACTGACTTGGAAAAAACAAACTTAAAAGGGAAAGTTAGACAAATATTAGAAATTAGTTTCGAGGCAGTTGAAAAATTTGGCGAAGTTGTAAAAGTTGACCGAATAGCTTTTTCATTTTCAAACTCAATTAAAACATACAATAAAAATGGGAATTTAATCGAAGATTGTGCTTTCCTTACAGATGGTAGTATATCAATGAAAACGATTAACGAATATGACGTTAATAAGAATATTATTAAGAATTGTGTGTATAACTCAGATGGTAGCTTGTGGTATAAAAATACTTACAAATATGACGAGAAAGGGAATAAAACTGAAAAATGTGACTATGGATCAGATGGTAGTTTAAAGGGGAAACATACTTATAAATATGACGAGAAAGGAAATCAAACTGAAGAATGTGACTATGGATCAGATGGTAGTTTAACATCAAAACTTACTTACGAATATGACGATAATGGGAATAATACTGAATATTATTGCCATAAATCAGATGGTCGTTTAAAATCAAAACTTACTTACGAATATGACGATAAAGGGAATAAAACTGGAAGGTGCACGTTTCATTCAGATGGTAGTATAAAGGAAAAACATACTTACAAATATGACGATAATGGAAATCTGACTGAAAGGTGTACGTTTCAATCAGATGGTAGTTTATTAGATAAAGGCACTTACAAATATGACGATAATGGAAATCTGACTGAAATATGTACATTTCAATCAGATGGTAGTTTATTGGAAAAATATATTTTCAAATATGTTTTATTTGATAAAAAAGGAAATTGGATTAAAAGGATTTGTTATATAAACACTATTCCAGACAACATAGACGAAAGAGAGATTTCATATTATGAATAAGATAACTATACCTAAAAAATATTGAAACAAAATTTTCAAATATAGTTAGGAAGGGATAACGTATTGAATTTAAAACCAACAAATATGAAACTAAATTAACTAAATATATTACAATGTGAATTAAAAATAGAACAAAAAAAGCCCCACAAAATTGCAGGGCTTATTGAAAATAATATTAAATACTACATAATTGCTTCCCATTCTTCTTTAGAAGTTGGGGGTACAATTTCACCGGCAATGATCTTGGCTTCCAGAACCTTAACTTCGTCAAGGATCTCTTTAGGAACATGCTTGTAAGAAGTAGGAGCAATACCTACACCGCCTTCTTTAAGACCATAAATAACATTTGTACCACCAGGGAATTCACTGTTAACCAATGTCAGTGTCAGGTTGTAAATAGCATTATCAACACGTTTCATGGCAGATGTAATTACATTATCAGGAGCTAAAGAGTTTTGATCTTTATCCACACCAATAGCAAATTTGCCTTGTTCTTTGGCAGCTTCTATTACACCGTCGCCTACGCCACCGGCAGCATGATAAACAATATCTGCGCCATTTTTATACATCTGGTTAGCAATAGCTTTACCTTTAGCAGCATCTGTAAATGAATCAGCATACTGTACGAAAACTTCACAATCGGGATTGGCATGTTTAACTCCTGCCAGGTAACCATAATGGAATTTATGGATCACAAAGAAATCCATTCCACCAACGAAACCGACTTTGTTTACTTTGGTCATTTTACCGGCAATATAGCCAACCAGGAAGGAAGGTTCTTGCTCTTTGAACAGGATACCAACCAGGTTAGGTGTAGGTTCTGGAAAGAAACAATCGATACCTGCATATTTCTGCTCCGGATTTAGCTTGGCAAGTTCATCCAGGGTATCACCCATTTTGAACCCGATTCCCCAGATAAGGTCGTTGTCTGCATCCAGAAGAGTTTCCATATTCGGCTTGTAATCTGCATCCTGATTTGATTCCATATAGCTAACTTTTACACCGAGTTCTTTTTCGGCTAGTTGCAGTCCTTCCCAGGCAGACTGATTGAATGACTGATCATTCACACCGCCTATGTCTGTTACCATTGCAACTTTTACAGCAGAGCCCTTCTGAGCCTTGGCACAGCCAAAGAACATGAATGCTACAACTGTAATACACAATAAAATTACTAATTTCTTGTTTAGCATTTGCTACCTCCTTTTTTTATCATGGAAAACTATTTATCTTTTTTGTAATATTCTTTTTTACGTCAACACAAATCCATTTTAAGTTACTCTGATTTCTCTTTCTCGTAAGGAATTCCATCTGCTGCCGGTGCAACCATTTTTCCTACAAAGCTCACTAAAATCACCAATGTAAGAACATATGGTATCATACTGAGAAGTTGTGAAGAAACATTTAAATCAAATTGCCCCAGGAAGACAGTTATTCCCTGCGCACTACCAAAAAGCAGGCAAGCCAGAAGTGCTCCCTGCGGTTTCCATTTTCCAAAGATCATGGCAGCAAGCGCTATGAAACCATGTCCCGAAATTAGAGTCGGTCGAAAATTTGATACTACAGCCAGGCTCATGGCAGCACCACCAAATCCGGAAAAAACACCCGATGTAATCACAGCCAGATAGCGGATTTTAGAAACATTCACACCAAGCGTATCAGCAGCAGCAGGATGTTCTCCCACTGCACGGATGCGAAGACCGAGTTTTGTTTTATATAATACAAACCAAACAATTAAAACTAATAAAAGAGCCATATAAACCGTGGCATAACGATTTCCAAGGAAATAATACATAAATGTATCTTTAGCGAAAACAGTATGAAATAGCCTGGGCATTTTATTATTCAGATCTATGGACAGAGTCATGGTAGCACCGTCAAAGAAAACACGGCTCAGGAACAGGGCAATTCCCGGTCCCAGAAAGTTAATAGCAATACCGGATACTATCTGGTTTGCCCCAAAAGTAACACATGCCACAGCATGAAGAAGTCCAAAAAGTCCACCGGCAATACCGGCACCTATAAATGCGATCCACGGATTTCCAAGATAATATCCTATAGCAGCACCAACAAAAGCACCTATTACCATCATTCCTTCCAAACCAATATTCACAACTCCCGAATTTTCGGAAACCACTCCACCCAGTGCAGTAAAAATAAGAGGTGTGGAATACATCAGAGTCGTTCCCAGGATCAATGCAATATTATCAAACATCTTTATCCTTTTTTCTAAATTTAAGAATTAACCTGATCAATTGCGGAATAGCTATAAAGAATACAATTATTCCGATCACAATATTAACAATTTCAGAAGGTGCTCCCATTGCAGGCTGCATCTTGGGTCCTCCATATTTAAGAGCACCAAAAAGAAGACCGGAGAACACACATCCTACCGGAGTGCTATTCCCAATTAAAGCCACTGCAATACCATCGAAACCATATCCCTCCATAGCTGCCAGCAGGGCTATGTTATGCGAAACACCCATTACATGAACAGCTCCTGCCAACCCTGCCAAGCCACCTGAAATCGCCATGGAGATGATCATATTCTTCTTTACATTTATACCGCCATATTCGGCTGCATACATATTAAACCCAACCGCTCGTAGGCGGTAGCCAAGGGTAGTCTTCTTTAGAATGAACCAAATTAAAATTGCTATAACGATAGCAATAATAAAACCAAAGTTGACAGGTGTTTTTAGCAGATCACGCCAGAAAGGATGCTCAATCAACCAACTTATACCCTCTTCAGATCGTTTCCACTGATTAAGCAAAGTAATACTGGCTGTGGGTTGAATGCTGTAGGAAACTTCACCCCCGGGTTTCTGGAAACCGGGTGTATAGATCAAGAAGTTCTGAAGGTATAATGCTACCCAGTTCAACATAATTGTAGAGATCACTTCATGAACACCAAATCGGGCTTTTAAAAACCCGGATAACCCGCCATAAAGTCCGGCAGCAAGCGCAGCACAAAGTATGATAAAAGGAATGTGAATAATCATGGGTAGATGAACGAAATATCCTACTGCCACTGCAGTAGTAGCACCTACGATGAATTGACCTTCTGCACCAATATTAAAAAGACCGGTTCGAAAAGCAAAAGCTACAGAAAGTCCTGTCAATATAAGAGGTGTAGATCTGATAATTACATAAGAGAGATATTTCGGTTTTCCAAATATACCTCTCAGCATCACACCATAGGCTTCAAAAGGATTGAATCCGGCAACCAACAAAATGATAGCTCCGATGACCAAACCCAGAAAAATAGAAATTAATGTAAATATAAACACATTATTTGAAAACAGTTTCAGAAATTTCTTTATCACGCTGAAGCTCCTCCTGCCATCATTAGTCCCAGTTTTTCCATATCAGCTTTTTTTGCATCGACAGTACCAACGATCTTTCCTTCAAATATTACAGCTATCCTGTCCGAAACATTCATCACTTCGTCCAATTCCAGTGAAACAAGCAGAACTGCCTTATTTGCATCGCGCTGCCTTACCAGAGCTTTGTGAACGTATTCTATTGCTCCCACATCCAATCCGCGGGTTGGTTGGGCAGCGATCAGAAGATCCGGATCATTTGTAACTTCCCGGGCAATTATAACCTTTTGCTGGTTTCCTCCGGATAGAGTCCCTGCAATTTTGTATTCATCTTTGGGACGCACATCGAATTTATTAATCAGTTCTTTTGAAAAGTTGTAAATATTTTGATGGTCGAGAATGCCCCTCCTGGCAAAAGGTTCTTTATAATGATTTTCCAGGATCATATTCTCGGCAACTGTAAAATCGAGGACCAAGCCTCTTTTCTGCCTGTCCTGTGGAATGTTTGCAATTTTACTCTCGATGATCTCCGCTGGTGTTTTATTAGTAATATCACGATTATGAAGGCTTACTTTACCCGATTCGATCTTTCTTAATCCTGTTATTGCTTCCAGAAATTGAGTCTGCCCATTTCCATCTATGCCGGCAATTCCCAAAATTTCTCCTGCCCGAACTTCAAGGGAAAGCCCGTTTACAGTTATAATATCGCGATTATCTTTTACTACCAGGTCCTCAATTTTTAATACTACTTCTCCAGCTTTTTTATCTTCTTTTTCAACAATAAATTTTACCTTCCTGCCAACCATTTTGGAAGCCAGCTCTTCAATACTGGTTTTGCTCACATCTACTGTGTCGATAAATTTTCCATGACGGATTATGGTGCATTTATCAGCCATTTCTTTTATTTCTTTCAATTTGTGGCTAATCAGAATGATTGACTTTCCTTCCTTGGTAAGATTATGAACGATCTTTCCAAGTTCATGTATTTCCTGGGGAGTGAGCACAGCTGTTGGCTCATCTAATATCAAAATGTCTGCACCACGATATAAAGCTTTTAATATTTCCACGCGTTGCTGCATGCCCACAGTAATATTTTCAATCTTTAATTTTGGATTTACAAGAAGACCATATTTTGTGGAAAGCTTTTCCACTTCTTTTTCTGCTTCCCTCAACTGTAGTTTACCAAAACCACCGGTTTTTTCCATACCCAAAATAATATTTTCTGTAACTGTGAAGGGCTTCACTAACATAAAGTGCTGATGAACCATACCTATCTTGTTCTGAATGGCAATGTTAGGATTTTTTATTTCCACTTCTTTGCCGTTAATATATATCTTACCGCTGGTGGGTGAATATAAACCATACAAGATGTTCATCAATGTTGATTTACCGGCTCCGTTTTCTCCTAACAGAGCGTGGACTTCCCCTTTTTGAATTGTTAAGTTGATATTGTCATTTGCTACAAAATCACCAAATTTCTTAGTGATGTTTTTCATTTCTACGGCAGGTTTTGTCACATTGCTCAAATTAATCCCCATAAATAATTATTAATTATTTAATTCTGTTTCTTAACCAATACTAATATATGTCAAATAATTTCTTGATGAGCGATATTATTCAGATATTTTTTTTGCGTTGTCGTGAGTAAATTTGCACTTAGAGAAGTTTTCTCAAAGATAATACGAACTCAAATTAAATCTTGACACTTAAATTAGCTTTTATGATTTAAGAACTTGAAAATTAAAAAGGAATAATATGAAATGTTTGCCCGGATTTAACTGATGTTTTTACAAAATTCCAATCGGAGACTCTTTCGGGCAAAGAGGGTTATTCCATTCAACATAGTTATTACTGCAAGTTTTAGTATACTCGATAATATGCCTGATAAGCTCCTGAAAAAATATAATTTTATCTGAGAAAAAAAATGAAAGAAGAGATTAAATTAACTCATTTTGTAAAAGCCGCTGGCTGAGCTGGTAAGGTAAGTCCGGCGGACCTCGAGAAAATAATGAAGGGATTGAAATTCCCTCACACACCCAAAACACTTGTTGCTTTCGATACAAATGATGATGCGGGAGCTTATCAGATTTCAGACGATATTGCCATTATCCAGACAGTAGATTTTATAACTCCAGTAATTAACGATCCATATAAATTTGGTCAGATAGCTGCTGCAAACAGTTTGAGTGATGTATTTGCCATGGGAGCAAAAGTGTGTACTGCCTTGAATATAGTAGCTTATGATTCATGCCATATCACCAAAAAAATGCTTAATGAAATTCTACGTGGTGGATTGGATAAAGTTATTGAAGCAGGAGGTGTTGTGCTTGGTGGTCATACCATCGAAGATCTGGAAATGAAATACGGGCTTTCTGTTACCGGTATCGTTCACCCGAATAAAATCGTTCGAAATAATACAATTCAACCCGGCGATAAAATTATCCTGACCAAACCAATTGGGATGGGAGTTATTACTACCAGCATTAAAGCGGATATGGCTCCTCAAAGTGCTATCGATAAAGTTGCATTTCATATGAGCTACTTGAACAAAATAGCTTCTGAAATCGCTGTGGAAATAGGCGTGAATGCCATGACCGATGTTACGGGTTTCGGTCTTCTGGGACATCTTTATGAAATGACAAATGAAAATGTGTCTGTTCATCTTGATTTAAACAGCATTCCTATTATTGAAGAGGCTTTCGATCTGGCAGAAACCGGTCTGTTTCCCGGTGGATCTTTCCGAAATGAAAGATATTTCAAACCACATGTCTTTCTTCACTGCAAATCCTACACTCAACACCATCTAATGCTTTTATATGATGCACAAACTTCTGGCGGATTGATGATCTCTGTTCCCGGAGAAAAAGCAGACAAACTTCTTGATAAACTGAAACTGGCTGGATTAGAATGGTGCTGCATTATTGGTGAAGTATCCGATAGCAAAGAACGCAAGATCATAATTGGATAGATTTCATTCTTTTTAACAAGAGAGAGAAAAACATTCACAAAATATTTTTAACTTGACAGTTAATATAATATTTAAATTTTTAACCATGTAGTTAACCATGATTTCAGAAGGAGGTTACTATGTCTTTTGGGAAGAGATTGAAAGATGTTTTAAAGAAACTATCTTTATCACAAACAGGGCTTTCAAAAGAGATAGGCACTTCCAACGTGGTAATAAACAGATATGTTAAAGATAAAACAACTCCGGATTATAATTTTTTAAACAAGTTGGTTACCAGGTTTAATATAAATATCAATTGGCTTCTTACCGGTGAAGGTTCTATGTTTCCCAGCAGGAATGTAGAACACATTGGAAATGGAGATTATTATTATATGCCAATAATCGATGGAGTTAGTTGCGGTTCTCCCCAGGAAATTGAATTAGCCGATCCTCTGGATCATATACTTATCGATACAAATTCTCTCTCCAGAAATTTCAACGATTATTTTGCATTCTACGCCAGTGGTGAAAGTATGGAACCCTATATTTCAAATGGAGATGTTATCATCGTGAAGCAGCATGATGACTGGAGTACAGTAGATGACCGGATTTGCGTTGTAAGAGTTGATGGAGAGATAACATTGAAAAAAGTGAAAAGCTTTTCCAATGGTAAAGAAATTCTTCTTCAACCTTATAATAAAAACTTCCCACCCATCCTTCTCGATAAAGAACGAATCCGGGATTCAAGACTGATAGGCATTGCTGTGATGTCTGTTAGAAATCTTTGATTTATTATTTTTCATCGGGGATTAATAGAAAATCATTTGAACTTGAAGTGTATTAGTTTTCTTAAATCCGGCATAATATAAATTGCGTTAAGAAATTGGTAATAAACAAACGTTAAGAAAAATCTTCTGTTTGAGTTTTTTCTACTCTCTCGTATCAAAGTCCCAGCCTGTCGGGGCGTAGTTTACGGAGACTGGCTTTGATACGCATTTCTTTTTAGAGGTTACCAAGCTGGGGCTTGGTAACCAGAATAAGAAAATAACGAGTTAAGATTTTTTAGTGGTGTTTGCCAGTTTTAGTAATTTATATTCGCCGGGAGTTTCTTGTCCGCCGTAGCTTTAGCGGAGGAGGATTCTTTGAGAAGCCTGTCCGGCTCAGACGGATTTATTTTGTCGGTACAAAAGAAATGAAGGTTAATGCTTGCTTGTTTCTAACTTAAAAATTTTCTTATTATTATTCAGAATAAAAGAATTATTTGACACCTGCATTAACATCAAATTGTTTGAAGCCCGTATATTTTAGGAGAGTAGATGAATTGCCCTGTATGCCGTAATGAAGCTATGATCATCCTGGAGTTGAAAGGCGTAGAGATAGATTACTGTCTCAATTGTAAAGGGATCTGGCTGGATTCAGGAGAGCTGGAACTGCTTCTGGGCAATGTTGAGAAAACTAAAGAATTCCTGAACTCTTTTATAGTGGATACAATTACTTCTGAACGCAAGTTAAAATGCCCGATCTGTTCTCATAAAATGGAGAAGATCCTGGTTGGAAACGAAGAAAAAGTACGCATAGATAAATGTAAGAGCGGTGATGGAATCTGGTTCGATGCAGGTGAATTGGAAGAAGTTTTAAGAATGGGAACGATCGGAAACAATGATAAAGTTTACATTTTGCTTAAAGATATGTTTGGAAAAAGAAAAGTATGAGTTCTGTAAAATAGATAAATGGATGTCTTTCTGAGGATGAACTTACATAGTCATTCGACGAAGAATCTCATTATAAGCTGAGATCCTTCGTATGAAAAATTGAAAGAATTCCTCCAGCCTTCGCCAGCTTCGGCTTGGCAAGCAGGATGACGGAACACTCTATTTTTTAGAATTATTGAAAAGATTAATAAAATAGGAGGATAGATGTTTATGTTGTTTGTAATTATTGCAATAGGGCTTCTGGTGTTCATATTCATAGGGTTCTATAATAGTCTTATACGTTTGAGAAATCAGGTGAAAAATGCCTGGTCGCAAATCGATGTTCAATTGAAGAGAAGGCACGATCTCATTCCCAATCTGATAGAAACTGCCAAAGGTTATATGAAACACGAGCAGGACACCCTGAAAGGAATAACAGAAGCTCGCAGCAAAGCCATGGGTGCAGGTTCCGTGGGAGAAAAATCTAAAGCAGAAAGTGCTCTCAGTGGTGCAATGAGCAAGTTCTTCGTCGTTGTGGAAAATTATCCTGATCTTAAAGCTAATCAGAACTTCCTGGCATTGCAGGAAGAACTAACTTCCACAGAAAACAAGATCGCTTTTTCGCGGCAGAGTTACAACGACCAGGTTCTCTTTTTCAATAATAAAATTCAAATGTTTCCTTCCAACATCATTGCCGGTATGTTCAACTTCAAACAAGAAGACTTCTTTGAATTGGAAGATAAAACTGAGCGGGCTGTTCCTAAAGTAGATTTTTCATCTTAGAAAGAAGCTATTATGTGGGAATTGATCAGGGCAAATAAACAAAAATCTCTTATACTTTTCTTTGTAATGGGAATTTGCCTGGTAGTGCTTGGTTACTTCATAGGTGGTGCTTATGGTGGCGAGGAAGGCACCTTCTTAGGACTTGGGTTAGCTCTGTTCATCTGGATATTAATGTCTGTTATCAGCTACTTCAGTGGCGATTCCATCATCCTGGCTTTGAGCAAAGCAAAGAGGGTCTCTCCAAATGTTCATCCACAGCTTTTCAATGTAGTGGAAGAGATGAAGATAGCTGCCAATCTACCGGCTATGCCCAAAGTTTACATCATCCCCGATCCTGCTCCTAATGCTTTTGCTACCGGTAGGAATCCACAGAATGCATCTGTAGTGGTAACTGCCGGATTGTTGAGCAAATTGAATCGTGATGAGCTGCAGGGCGTTATTGCGCATGAGATGTCCCACGTTCTTAACAGGGATATTCTCTTTATGACTTTCTCTGGTGTGCTGCTGGGAAGCATCGTTTTTCTTTCACATGTTTTTCTTAGGAGTATGTGGTTCACAGGTGGTAGAGGAAGGCGTTATAGCTCTCGCAGCAAGGGCGGCGGACAGATCCAGATGATCATGATGATTGTAGCGATATTGATGGCTATACTGGCACCTCTTATGGCAAGATTGCTTTATCTGGCAATTTCACGTAAACGCGAATACCTTGCAGATGCCACTTCTGTGCGCTTAACCCGCTATCCGGAAGGTCTTGCTTCTGCTCTGGAAAAAATATCCAATTCTAATATTAATCTGACTTCAGCCAATAAAGCCACAGCCGCACTTTATATTATTAACCCTCTTAAACCTAAAGGAAGAAAGCTTTCCAATCTGAGCAGTACTCATCCACCTATCGACGAAAGAATCAGAATTCTAAGAACTATAGCCGGTGGTGCGAACTACATAAATTATCAGAATGCTTTTACAAAAATTGTCGGTAGAGGAAGGAGATCTAATATAATCCCATCATCAGCTATTCACGATAAAGAGAATATTAAACTGCAAACTATTTCGAAACCTGAACCAGCAAGTACCAAGAAAGGTGTTCGTGATCTGGGTGATCTGATGCGTGCAGTTAATAAGTATGTTTTCATATCCTGTCTTTGTGGATTGAAAATGAAACTTCCACCGGGATTTAAAAAAGATAAATTTCCATGTCCGCGCTGCGGCAGGATCAATCAAGTACCGATAGCGGAACTTGCCGTTTTGGGGGGTATTACCCAAGGATTTGAAAAACAACCCAAAAAACCGGAAGCAAAACCATCTCATAAACAGATATTTGTTTATCATAGAACTGGCAAGGGTTGGGAGTCTTTCAACTGCCCATGTGGAAGCGCCAAACAGCTCTCCCCTGCTTTTGATAAAGATTTCTTCTATTGCAATAAATGCGGTAGAAAAATAGAGGTTAAGAGTTAGGAATCAGATAATTAAAATAACGATTTTAAAAAAACATCATATAATGCAAATTGCCACCACCAAAACCTTCAATTTCCGGAACGTGACTGAGTGAAAATTGAAGTCTGGCATTTTTACTGAAATTATAAGTCCACCTGATCATAAATTTAATATCAGAATTTGATTTCTCATAATCATCAATGTCATTAATATCATCATAATCTAACTTATACTTCGACCACAAAAACCCGAATTCCCAAGCACTATTAGATAATGAATATTCCATTATTATTGAAGGAATTAATTCTCTTCTTTTAAAATGATAAGTTTTATAGCCTTTTGCAACTGCATTCTGAATTATATAATGCAGCACCGGTCTGATCGAGATTTTAGAATTGAGTTGATGTTGATATTTACAGCTAATATCATATATTTCATTTAAATAAGAATAACTGAACTCTGTTTGATAAAGTTCCTTTTCAAAGAAATGGTAATGTCTGATCCTTAGTTCGGAAAAACGCTTTCTTTTAAAAAAGTAATACATCTTAGCAACCAGATTGTTGATCTGATGCTGGAGTAAATACATCTCCGGGGAAAGTTCAGGATTATTATATTCTATTTCGGAGCAGTTTGTATATTTCCCTTGTGTAAAAAACCAGAGTTTATTTATATTATATCGGATAGCCCAATTAATTCCCAGAGGTTCTTCTGTTACTTTTCCACCTTTAAGGTTTTTTTCATCATATATGAAATCATCATAACTCAAAGCAATTCTGCAATATTTTTCTGATGTGGAATCCTTAATAGAAAAGCCAAGGTCAATATCCATTTCTTCTTTATTATAGTATGCATTGCACAAAGAATGTATCGATAAATTTCGATAAATCCTTCTTTCAAAACCTATATAATTATACTCTTCATTTTCATCTTTGTACTGACTTTGATTTCTGTAGAACGAAGAGCGAAACCACCAGTCTTTTCCAATATCCACATTCATCACTAATTCAATCTCGTTGTATAGATACTTTACGGTTGTACTGCCAAAGTCGATTTTCAATCCATTTCTTTTGAAAAGATTCTTCTCCCATTCAATCTGCCAGGAAGGACTGAAATCATAGTTCACAAAAGCATGAATAAATATCCTGGTCTTTTTATAGTCATCATCAAATTCCCACTCAAAAGGAGCATTCTGCTGTGCAAAAGAATTAATAATAACATTGAAAATAAATACTGAAATAATAAGATATTTTTTCATTTTTCTGCCTTGCATCAAAAGTTGTTTAAATAATTGTTTTGTAAAGAAAAACATGTTTAGTCTTTGGTTTTCCTCCTTCGCTGAAGCTACGACGGACAAGTGGGTATTTGGTGTTTGGAGTTTGGAGCTTATTTGTTATTTGTATTTTGGAATTTGTTATTTGTTTTCCCTATCCTTTCCATCCAACACCAGCCAAGCGTAGAACCCAGCACATAATAAATAAAATCACTCCAGACAAATGATGTTCCGATAATCGTTCTTCCAATGAAATCGCTTCTTATTACTTCCAGGAAAGGTGGATGCCATAGTTGAAGAATTTCCAAAATACACGTTACGATAAAAACTCCCACAGCGATATTAACAGGTTTTAATCTGGGAAGAATTAAGAAAATTACCAGACACCAGAATATTTCGTAAAGCAATCCACCAAATGAATCATTGAACCACTTTGCTCCCGGACCTGCATATAGTTTACATAGGAATCCCAAAGGCACGATGATGAGAATGGAAATAAGAGTAATTAATCTTGTTTTGAATTTACTCATTTATCTATCATGCCCAGGTTTCACAGTTTTCGATTAAATTCATAAACCATTTTTCTATCTTTTTATTTCCATTTACTACAAAATCCTGTCCCAATCCAATCGTCTCTAAAATTAATTTCTGTCCATCAATTCTAAATCTTTCTTTGTTACTATGTCTGCTTATTTTTGTTTTATATTTCGGATGAAAATAACATGGCAATTCCCAAATACTTTTTGAATAACCATTTTTTGTAAGAACTAATTTCTCATTATATTTAAAAACCCCTGAATTTCCTGCTATATATAATGAATTAATTGAATTTTTATTCCTTAAATGAGGATGATCAAAAACCCAATTCAATTCTGGAAAATCCTTTTTGATATCCTCCGCTCCAATGTTATCAAATTGAACTATTTCCGCAATTTGTAAATAACCGAAAATAATATGACGTTCATAATCCTTTTCAAAACTAAGTTTCTTGTCTCTAATATGTGTCCGTTTAAAACTTCCGAAAAATAAAAAGATATCACCCTTTTGTACATTCTGATTTCTTAAATGTGATTCTGCACTTCCAGATTGACCGAAAACAGCTTTCCAACCTGGTTTTCTTTTCTTTACGTTTTTAATTAAATCCGGATCTAAATGACATTTTCTGCTTTGAGGAATTTTCAGGTTCAATTCTTTCATTAGATCAAGATAAGTTTTATTCTCTTTAAATTTGAGTTTATCATATTCTATACCATAGTTTTTCTCAATTTCCGGGATGGGAATAGATAATAATCTTCCATCTGGAAGTATAGGACTTGCTCCTTTTCCAAATGAACTATCAAACCCTTTTCTACTTAATATGATTTTCATATTCTTTTAATGAACTTTACTTGGGTTTCATAAAACCTTGAAGGTTATGCTGAACCGGCATACCAGTCAATTTTACGGCTGATGTACATCACAACTGCCAGGATAGCGAATAAGCCAATACTTCCCAGAAGCAAAGCAAAATCCTGAAGTTGCAGGAGTAAATAAAGAAAACCATAAAGAATAATTAAGATCAATGCAATGATCGAAGTTAATTTTTTATCCTTCAGCACGCTCTTCGTATATGCGGTTATTAATGCAATCGTGGAAACAGAGGCAATAAGATATGCATATTTGAAAGAAAGATGTTCAGAAATTGAGAGTAGTAATGTATAGAAAATTATCAGAGCTGTTCCTACCAGAAGATACTGGAAAGGATGGATCTTCTTTTTATTCAAAGTTTCCATCATAAAAAATGCAAGAAAAGTTAATAAAATAAACATAATCGCATATTTTACAGTCCTCATATTTTTCTGATATTCATCAACAGGCAGAAGCAGTTCAACGCCAAAAAAGGATGATTCGATGTAATATTTCTTCTCGATCCATGACTGAGGATAATTCCTGTTTAATTGCAAAACTTTCCAATTTGCAGAGAAGCCTTCATTAGTGACCTCGCGGTTTTCCGGCAGGAATTCACCGATAAAACTTGGATTTGTCCAATTTGATAAAATCTTTACATTAGTTTCATTTCCTAAAGGTGCAAAATGCAGTCCCCCACTACCGTTGAGGTCAATTTCTAATGAGAACTCCAAATTCTCATTATCGGGTTTTACATTTATTCTTGTACTAAATCCAGAAGCCAGGATATCATTTGATTCGATCCCGGGATTCACTTTAAGTTCTGATTCATTCAATTTAATTATGATCGATTCCTTTATACCCTTCATGTGAGTGATTCCTACAGATAGAAAGGATTCTCCCCAGAGAATGTCTTTAGCAGGAATGTTAAATTTTTTCATATTTATCGATAGAAAGTTTCCTTTTAATTTTAAAGATGTATTATACAAAACAACTTCATAAATCCCTCTATAACGTATTTCCGGATTTACCACAGCTTCAATTGACAGATCATCCGGTAAAAAATGAGCATAATGAGTATAAACAGTCCAATTACCTTTCTCATCTTTAAAGTATGTTATAAAAGGAATTGATATTACAGGACCGGAAACAGTCTGTTCCTGTCCCCATTTTTCGCTAACCTCAAAGACCGCATCATCTCTTCTTATCTGCCTTTCACGAATCAGAGACATTATCATTGCACCGGGAATGAGAAGCACCAGAATTAACGCTCCGATAATCAGTAATTTTAATCCCAGTTTGTTTTTCGGTTTCTTCTCCTGCATTTACATCCTCCTGAAATTTTATATAAAATTCAGGTCAAATGACCTGTATAAAGCCCGGATTTTTCGAGCACACGGTCAATTTGACCTGAATAAGAAAAATGTCTATTCTTTTATACCTGAAACTATTTCAGAAGGACGTGTCCACCAAAGCTATCAGCGAAGGAGGATCATTTTCCTCGTCTTTTCGAAATTATCGGTTTTAAGTTTATAAAAATAAATTCCTGAAGACACCTGCTTGCCATTATCGTCCTTTCCGTTCCAAATCACTTGATGATTTCCTGCTGGAAGCATATCTTTTACCAACGTTTTCACCTTCTGACCTTTTAAATTGTAAATTACTATTTCGGTGTTTTCAGTGTTTTCGGTGTTTAATGAAAAAGATATTGTTGTAGAAGGATTGAAGGGATTGGGATAGTTGCCGGAAAGTTGTGTAGCTACAGGAAGAGGAAGTTCATCGGAATGAACGGATAAGAATTCAACGATATCGGAAGGTTCGGATTCCATTCCTGATTGATTAACAGTGGTAATATAGAAACTATGCAGAGCAGGATAATTTTGAACTGTATAAATGTAACATGTTCCAACGGTTTCATCTATTATCTCATAATTTCCGCCATCGAGAGCAAGATAAATATTGAAATAGTCGAAATCATTTATGGCAGGCATATTCCAGGAAATTGTTACAGTTCCGTCTTCATTATCTACCAGAGAAATATTGTCCGGTGCAGGAGGAGTTTGTGGTTCTGCACCAAAGACCATTATGCCGTAGTCTGTCGGATTGAATAGATTTATATTATCCAGAGGCCACCAGCCGTCGAATCCATGTGGATCTGGTGCATTATCATCTAATACAAAAATCGCTAGACTCGATTCATTTTGAGCACTGGGATTAATCTCCCATGTTTCAGTTCCAATAGGAACCATAAATTCATAAACCAGGTAACCTTCATCCACCGAAACTGCAATCTGGGGATCGGTAAGGTATATTGTAGTTCCTACTCCACCTGTATTATAAATCGGACGAAATTTGATAACACTGCCGGAAGCATAATAAGCAGCCCAGTAATTTCCTTCTGAATCTTCTCCTGAGGGCGGAAATACTCCATCGTTGTTATCATCTATGTAAAGTGCTACTTCATCGTGGTCTTCCAGTACGGTATCGTTGTAATTTATGTATGCTACATAGAGTTCGGTCATATCTGCATTCATCTTGAAATAGCCGATCACACTGCCAATTGGTTGGATAGTATTATCATGAGTTCCCCAGAAATCAGATGTATCCATCATAAAAGCATCATCCCACTCTCCTGCTGATATCTCTCCATCGATAACAGGAGTAGTTCCCACATAAACACTGATCTCATCAACTACAAATCCTGTGCTTATCCACCCTTCCACTTCATTGGAATAAGGACTTTGCAAACCACCGGTCAATTCGGCTGTAACCACATAATAGTAATCTACCAAGGGCAGTGCCTGTTCGTCGATATAAAAAAGTTCTCCCGGTCCTACGGAAGCAAGCGGAGTTTCGGGATATGGTTCCTGTTCATACACTTTCCTGTAGATATTATAACCCAGGGGATCACCGGATACAGGTGCATCCCAATTCAGTTCAACCGTGATTCCGCTTGCCTGGCTGGCTGTGAGGTTTTCGGGTGGAGAACCAATCGAATAAAGGGTTATCTCTCCCAGATCATTTGTTTGCCCTTCCACTACCACTACATTCGGTGTATTACCTGGAACATAACCGATTTTTGAAAATTCCACATTATAAGTTCCTTCAGGAATGTTATCGAGATTATAATTTCCATCATAATCTGTATAATCATAATAACCGTTCAGTGCAGAGATTTCTACTTTCACACCGGAATTATCATCCGTTCCGTCCAAATTTACCGTACCTGTTATAAAACCTCCACCAAGATCACAATCTACAGAATATAAATTACCTCCACTTCCCATTATTCTCATATGAACAGCTTTCCCACCGGTTGTGCAGAATGAACCATCGGAAGCCATATCGACAGATACAAGTGACCCGGGTGTATTAATATCGAAAACCGGGATGTTACTTTGTCTCCTGAATAAAAAGAAATCCGGTGCACTATTATCAATAGGACCCCAGCATGCAACTGCGATAAGTGAGCCATTATCATTCATATCAATATCGATAGCATAATCACCAACATTATCATAAACCCAAACCGGGTTAGGTGAGTAGTTATTGAATAGATAGATCTGCCCATTGTACCCACCGGTAATAAATGTTAACGTACCGCAGGCTATAGTACTACCGTCAGCTGAAATAGCCATTCCTCCTATCCATTCGGAACTACCTCCGCCATCTACATGGTAATTCCATTCTTCTTCGTATGATTCCAGGTCAGGATTATATTTATACAAGGTAACATAACCCGCATAATCACCATTTAAAATATAAGTAGCATCATAGGACATTGCCGGTGGATTCTGATTATATTCGGGTGCTTCAAAGATTATTGAACCATCATCGGCATCCAGAACCCACATTGCACTGATACCGCCATATTGCGTGAGAATAAGTGTTGAGCCATCACCGCATATAACCAGATTCCCAACTCCCCCATCAAAAGGAGTACTCCAGTTAGATGTCGGATTTCCAATATTATAAGATTCCACTATAGCTCTATCTTGTCCGCTGTCATAAAAACCAAGGAATATAACAGTTCCATCACTATTGAGAGCAATTCCTCTAATTGAACCACCAGCAGTATATTCCCAGATTGGAATAGAAGAAGAAGGATTAAATACCTTCAGATTACTTCCATCTGCAAGTGCAAGAACACTGCCATCTTCCGTCATAATTACCGGATAGTCAAAATCCGCATTATTGACAGTATGCTCCCATACAGGAGTTGAATTATCCTGATAAAGTGAAGCTCTCTCACTATTCAGATACCATCCTACAAATGATTGTCCTGTGGCTTGTGAAACTGCCAATTTTCCTGAGATCGCTGCAGGGTCAGAAGTTTGCCAGAGCAATTCAACCCGATCATCACGCGAAAGAACTGTGGTAGATACAACTTGGTTTTCTTGCAGTCCTACCTCCTGAAAAATAACCTGATAACCTTCCTCGGTTCTTGTTTCAGTTTTTTGCGCAGTAACTGCAAACATATTTGAAACCAATAAAATACAAACTAAAAAAAACAAATGTTTTTTCATTTTCATCTCCTTAATTATTTTTTTCTAATAACTACAAATTACTCTAATGTTCTTATTTTTTGATAAAGCTGTTTCTATGTTTATCAGGACTCTTCCTGTCATCTATAAATGCACCCTCATGTTTATTTTCATCTTGAATTTTCAGAGCCTCTTTAATGTCGTTCGTTCTTCCCAAAATCTTTTGTTTCGATGATTTTATTGTATATCTTTCTTTATGTTTCATACGTTCTCCCTATAAACTCTTCTTTTCCTTTTTTTCATGTTTAATTTTTCTCTTCTCTTTTAAGGTTAGTTTTGATTTTTTCTTTGTTTCGTGAGTATGTTTGTCTTTAGATCTCTTTGACATATCTCCTCCTTTGTTTCCTGTTATAAAACTGAATTTCTGTTAGAATTTCATCAAAAAAATGTCAATAAAATAAATTTCAGTTTAAATAATTTTTTTACATTTTGTGTATTAAAAGGAAACATTGTTCTTCATTAAGCTTGACAAATTTTATTCAAACTTAAAATAAGTTTTTGTTATTTTATAAATAAATTTATAAGGAGTTCTTATGAAAAGAATTTTAAGGATGTTATTTGTTCTTGTCATTTTATCATCCATCTTGATTTCTGCTTGTGCCCCTCCACCACCACCCGTAACTAAAGATCAATTGGACACAGCTGAAAACGAAACAATTGCAGAAGAGAAAAAAGCCGATGACCTTCAAAGTGAAATGAATGCTCTGGAAGCAGAACTTGCTGCTAAAGAAGCAGAGTATGAAAGTCTGATTAAATATCAAAAAGAACTAGAAGTTGAGAAGTAGGAGGAAGCCATGAAAAAATATATCGTATTGTCTCTTATAGTTCTATTAGTACTTCCTGCTATTTTAAGCGCAAGGGTTGAATATCTTTCTGAAGAAGATTACAAAAAACTAAAGAAGAAAGAACGTATGGCTTACTGGGAAAACCTGGAAAATGACCTGGCTGAGCTTCAGCAAAGAAAAGCTGATGCTATTGCAAACCAGGAAACTTATTCAGGTAGAATTGAAGAATTAAATGGCTCTCTGGCAACAGCAAACGAAGATTATCAGAAAGTTTATGATGAAATCATGGTTTTCCTTGGTGTAGATAAAGCAGACCTTCCTGCCATCCTGGAAAAAATCAATTATTTTAACGATCAGATAGCAAACTGGAACAATCTATCTGATAAAGAACTTTGGAAAGCAAAAAAATCTATTCGTGCTCTTGTTGCTGAATATAATGAGTATCGTCAAACAAATTATGCAAAAGTTCCCGATTACAGGAAGCAGTTCTCTGATCTGGATAATAAGATCGTGAATTTGGAGAATAACCTGGAAGCTGCCAAACCAAAATACTACGAAGATACATATACAATTGTTAAAGGTGATTGGCTTTCCAAGATTGCTCGATACAGTTTTATTTACGGTGAAATGTCCAAATGGCCTATTATTTATCGTGCCAATCGCGATCAGATCAAAGATCCTAACCTGATCTATCCTGACCAGGTAATAAAAATACCACGTGGTCTTCCCTATGAATGGAAAGTATATAAAGGAGAATGCCTGTGGAGGATCGCTGGTTATCCCGAAGTTTACAGTAATGCAGCCAAATGGCCCCTGATTTACAGAGCAAATAAAGACCAGATCAAACATCCCGACCTGATCTATCCGAACCAGGTATTTGAAATTCCTAGAGATTAAAATCAATAAAACCAGGAAAGCCTCTCTTCTATGGAGAGGCTTTCTTTTGCGATAAAGACAAACAAAATTGACACGTTCTAAATTTATTCTCATAATTATTACATCCATTCTGATAGCACTTCTGCATTTTTTCGTTAGCCCCTATAGATTTACTCTATATAATTACGACATGAAATTGGGGGAAATTGCAGAGAAGGATATCATCGCACCTTTCGATTTCTATGTGTATAAAAACGATGAAAACCTGCGGGCAGAACAAGAAACAGCAGCAGCAAAAGTACAACCCATTTATAAAGTATCCGAAAATCTGAAATTCAATGCCCAGAAAAACCTGGATTTTGTTATGCAGCATTTTGCCCTTTCCAATAACAAAGATACCAAGAGTATTCGCAACAAACTTCTTCAGAATGGATATGAAGTCTCCAGTGAAAATGTTAATTATCTACTGGATGATAGCCGTCGGTTGAAGATCTATAATTTTCTTACCGAAGAACTTACAAAGATATTCAATATTGGAATTTATCCCGATAATTATGCTTACCAGGAAATTAAAATTGCTAAGATAAACAGGATCACAGATTATGAATTGAAAAGGCTTTATTCACTGGAAGAAGCAAAGAATAAGCTTATTTCAAAACTATCTTCTGAACGCGAAAAAAAAGCTGTGAGAGAATTAGCAGATATCATCCTGATCGAAAACATTGTAGTAGATAATGAAATGACCAGTCTGGTGCAACAGAAGGCTAGAGAAAATGTACCTCTTACAGTTGGCAAAATACAAAAGAACGAGAAAATAATCGATAAGAATCAGAAAGTGACTTCCATAGAACTTTTGAAACTGAACTCATTAGTTAAAACTCAGAAAGATCAACAATCTTCTAAGAGTAATTTTGAGCTTTTAATGTCGTCGCTGGGAACTTTTTTACTTTCCATGTTAATCCTTTCTTTTTTCTGTTATGTATTACAATTGTTCTTCCCAGAAAATTTCTCTTCCCTATCCAGACTTATAGTTGTTATGGGAAGTCTCCTGTTTTCGATTATTTTAACTATAATTGTTAATCAAATATTCAAGATCCCTTCCTTAATAATTCCCTTCAGTTTTTCTGTGCTGCTTATAGCACTTATCTTCAATCCTCACATTGGAATTTTATATAATTTTATTAATTTAATTTTTGTTTCTTTATTTTTAAACTGGAGTTTCATCAATCCTGCTATACTGAGTATTGCATCTTTTGGAGGAATCATTGCCCTGAAAAGAATGAAAAAAAGGCAGGAATACTATCCTCTCACTCTCTATCTGCTTCTTTCGTATTTCATAGTTATCACTGCAGTATCTCTCATTAGGTTCGAAAATTTTTCTATCTACTTGTGGCATTTGTTGTGGGGTATTATTTCCAGTGTTACTTCTATAGTTGGCCTTATCCTCATTGTTCCGGTTGTGGAACGTAAACTGAATATGGCAACCAAACAAATTTTGCTGGAACTTCTGGATTTCGATAACCCTCTACTTCAAAGAATATCTAAGATAATACCGGGAACTTATCATCATTCACTTATTGTGGGAAACCTTGCCGAAAGTGCAGCTGAAGCAGTGGGAGCAAATCATCTTCTGGCCAGAGTGGGTAGCTATTATCACGATATCGGCAAGATCGAGAATCCCCAGTTCTTCATAGAGAACAATCCAAACTCTACCGAGCTTCATGATAAAATGATGGCCAATGAAAGTGCTTTACTTATCAAGCAACATATCACCGACGGATTATCGTTAGCCAAAAAACACAAATTACCAAAACCCGTTATCGAGATAATACAACAGCATCATGGAACTGGTCTAATACGCTATTTTTACACTAAAGCACAGGAAACCAATCTGGATATTGATGAAGAGCATTTTTATTACAACGGTCCTAAACCTAGATCGAAAGAAGCTGCTATTGTTATGATCGCTGATATTGTGGAATCAACTACAAAATCGCTGGAGGATTTCTCCGAAACAGTTATCAAGAAAATTCTTGATGATACAGTCTTCAAACTGGTGAATGATGGTCAGCTGGACGAAGCACCATTGACCCTGAAAGAACTGGATATCATTAAAACATACATGCTTCCCATTATTACGGGAGTCTACAGGAAACGCCTTGAATACCCGGAAGATTGAGCCCGTACTCCTGGATAATCAGACAGATATTTTAATTAATTCTTCTGTTTTTACTGCTGTTCTTGATATTCTCAGAAAAGAGGAAAATATTTCGAAAGATGTTTTTCTGGTTTTGAAACTTTCCGATAATGGCTCAATTCGAGACCTAAATAAAAAATACCTGGGAAGGAATGCACTTACCGATGTTATTTCCTTCCAGGCTGATATGCCGGGAATTCCTTTTCTGGGAGATATTATTATTGACATCAATGTAGCGGATGAACAAAAAGAGAATAGAACTTTGGAAAAAGAACTCCAGGTTCTTTTTCTGCATGGAGTTTTGCATCTTTTGGGATATGATCACCTGGGAGTTGAACAAAGTAAAGAAATGAAAAAAAAAGAAAAAAAATATTATTCTAAATTAAAGGAGAAACATACAACTCGTGGAAGATAGTTTTTCATTTATAGCTATCATAGGCTTCTTGCTTTTATCTGCTTTCTTTTCAGGTTCAGAAACCGCTTTTTTCTCACTTACAAAGATCCAGCTGAAGAAAATGGAAAAAAAGAGAAGTCGAAGTAACAGGCGTATTTTCAGGCTTCTGAAAAATCCCCGGGAACTGCTCATTATAATTCTGCTGGGAAATACTATTGTAAATGTAGCAGCCTCATCCTCTGCTGCTCTTATAGCCATCAGTTTTGGAAACAAGTATTTGTCTCATTTATCTCAATCTTTAATAATTACCATTGAAATTATACTGATGACTATCCTGATACTTATATTTGGTGAAATAACCCCAAAATTATTAGCGTTTTCTTCACCGGAAAAAATAGCTGGTTTTTCAAGTTTTTTCCTGGAAATTATTAAATACATTCTTTGGCCACTTATCAAGATACTCGAGTTCATCAGCTCGATCTTTTCCATTAAACAATCAACAGCAACAAATTCTGATCTCACTTCTGAGGACTTCAAGAACCTTATCAGTTCAAAAGCAGCACAGAATTCCCTGGAAGAAAGTGAAAAGAAGATCATCTCCAGTATTTTTCGTTTCTCATCTACTCTGGCAAAAGAGATAATGACGCCACGGGTCGATATAATCGCTGTAGATTCTTCGGAAGGATTAAAAAAAGTTAAAGAGCAGATCGTTAAATCCGGGCATTCCAAGATTCCAATTTATAAAACAAATATCGATAATATTATCGGAATTGTTTATGCAAAAGATGTAATACTGAATCCTGCCAAACAAACCCTTGCGGCATTACTCAGACCATCATTATTCATTACAGAAAACACCAAGATACAGAACCTTCTTAACCAGTTCAAAAACAAGAAGATCCAGATCGCAATCGTAGTAGATGAGTATGGTGGAACTTCGGGACTTCTATCACTGGAAGATATCCTGGAAGAATTAGTTGGCGAGATTATGGATGAGTACGATAAAGAAAAACCTACGATTTCACGATTGAACGATGCTGAATATATAATTAGTGGTATGTGCTCTATCCCGGAATTGAACGAAACATTCAACCTGAACATCGATGATGAGGAATACGACAATTTAGCCGAATTCCTTTATGATAATTTTAATAAAGTTCCCAAAAAGAATGAGAGTTTTATTTATGAAGGAAACATAAAATTTATGATAACCAATATTAAGGCTCAGCGCATCCAATATGCCAAGATGTATCTCATGAAAAAACCAGATGAAATTAAAGATTAGATTTACTATTTTATTTTTAATATTATTCACAGCTTTCCTATCAGCAGAAGAAATTGAACTTACTATAAAATATTTAGGGATAAGTGTTGTTAAGGTGAAAATGACCGATGTTGATAACAGGCTTATAGTGCATGCTCGTTCTACTTCCATAGCCAGTATCGCTTCAAAGATGGACAATCTGTATATAATCGATTACACAAATGACTATCTCCCTGTGAAATATACAAAAAAAATAAATCAAAAGAAATATGCTGAAGACAGGGAAACGATCTATAATAGGGAAAACAGAAAAGCAGAAAGAACCAGTTTTATCGATCCTACCAAAAGTTGTGAATACACTATTAATGAGGCAAGCAGGGATTTTTTCTCTTCTCTTTTCTTCCTGAGAAATGCTATTGATAACAATGAAGGTGAGGTCTGGATAGATGCCAATAAACTAATCTGGAAAGCTTATTACAAAAAAATAGGTGAAGAAATAATAAAAACTCCTCTGGGTAAATTGAATTCTATAAAAGTGCAGATCAGCTTTGAAAGAATATCCAACCAGGAAAAAGAGCGAAGCGATATGCTGACGAACAACCTGGTTAATGAAAAAAAATCTCTTATATTCTGGTTTTCAGATGATGAAAGAAGGATCCCTCTGAAAGCAAAATTTATAATGAAACCTTTCTCTGTAGTCTGGAAAATTGGAAATTATAAAGAATAAAAAAATATCTATTAAAACTTACAGGATTTTATTTATAATCTGGTCTTTGGTTATACTTACTTTAACTTCTATTCCAAAGCTGCATATCCCAACTGAAAATATTGTCAGTTTAGACAAACTCGCGCATTTTGGTGTATATCTGTTATTTGCCTGGTTTTTTATCAGGATGCATCAGCCTGAGAATCTGGGAGTAACCCTTAAAAAACTGATTTTGCTTTCCCTTACTGTTCCGCTGTTCGATGAACTGCACCAGATCCCCATTCCCGGACGCATGTTTTCCGTATGGGATTTGATTGCAGATTTCATTGGCTTTCTTACTATCATCATTATCTATAAAAGAAAATTTCAGACAGCAAAAAAGACAGATTAATCTTCTACTTTAACTCTTTTCAGGGTGACTATAACCTCGTACTTAAAAGGTGGTTTCTGCCATATCTGCTTCTTGATGTACTTCTGAGGGTTTTTCATTACTTCAGATTCTGTTACCTCTACAAACTGGTTTTCACCGGTAACGATCCAGAATTTTTTCTCACCTTTGTTAATTACTTTTTCGGTTGCCATAAGCTCTCCTACTAATTTATAATCAGGATGTTTTTCCACGAATTCAATAAGCGTTTCTATGGTTATTTTTTCTTTGTATATTTTACAGAACCGCCTATAATCACAATTCGCTGCACAAACTATTATATCGGTATATTGTCTGTTCCTGGGACAGACTATCAGATTTTTGTTTTCTCTTATTATACGTCTCAATTTAACTCTATATCAAATTATATTTTGTTAGAATTTCTTCCAGCTTCTTCAGGTTCTCATCTTGCAGGTTACACATGGGAAGGCGAAGTTCCCTTTCGATCATACCCATAAGATGCAGGGATTCTTTTACAGGGATGGGATTGGTCTCGATAAACATTGCCTGGTTCAATTCAAGAAGTTCCAGGTGCAGTTCTTTTGCATTTTCGTTTTTCCCTTTCAAGGTTAATTCCACCAGATCATGAACCTTCCCGGGAACTATATTGGCAGTTACCGATATCACTCCACTTCCTCCACAGCATAAGATCGGGTAGTTCAAAGCATCTTCACCAGACATTACAGCAAATCTTACCGGACCATCTTTTACAATTCGAGAAAGCTGAATAAGGTCACCGCTGGCTTCTTTGATGCCAATTATATTTTTGAACTCATGTGCCAGCTTAAGAGTTGTATTTGCGCTTATATTTACTCCCGTTCTACCCGGTACATTATAGATAACAATAGGAATATCGGTATTTGCTGAGACCGCCTTAAAATACTGGTAAAGCCCGTTTTGAGTTGGTTTGTTGTAATAAGGTGTAATGACCAGGGCATAATTGACACCCCATTCCTGCGCTTTTATGGTTGCGGAGATCGTGTGATGCAAATTGTTCGTTCCAGTTCCCATCATCACAGGAATCTGCTTATTGATTTTCTTTAATCCAAATCTTAACAACCGTTCTTTTTCATCTCCAGCCAATGATGGAGATTCCCCGGTAGTACCACAGAAAAGGATGCCATCGGTATTGTTTTTCAAGTGGAAATCAATAAGATTTTCTAACGCATTATAATCTATATCGTTATTTTTGAATGGAGTAACCAGAGCTACATAAGAGCCTTTTAACATCTCTCCTCCTTAATTGTTTTACTAGAAGCATTAAACAATTTTCTTTTATTTGCAATTTATGAAACGCTCATAATATCGTCAATAAACAAATCGAATTTACGATAAAATCTCGATTTGTCTTAATGCTTCGTATAGAATGATAGCAACGCTATTCGAGAGATTTATGGAACGGATATTATCTGTCATTGGAATGGTGATGGTCTGATTCCAATATTCTTTTAGTGTCGTTTCGGGGATACCGCGAGATTCAGGTCCAAAAACAAAAATGTCGCCCTGTTTATATTTTCGCTCTGAATAAACATTATTGCTTTTAGTAGTACAGAAATAAATATTATTACCCGGAAGTGTGGATATAAAATCTTCCAGGCTATCATGGAAATGAAGAGAAAGCTTTTCCCAGTAGTCCAGTCCGGCTCGTTTCAGATGTTTATCAGAAAGTAGAAAGCGCATAGGTTTTATGATGTGCAACTGGGCATTGGCACCCACACAAAGACGACCGATATTACCAGTATTGGCTGGAATTTCAGGCTGGAATAAGGCTATTCTGAACGTACAATTTCCAGTATCTTTTAATCCAGCATTATCCTTTCCCATTTTCTAATCCAACCCTTATATCTCCGCTGAACTGTTCGCATCCGCAAACTCATAGTAAAATCCTTTTGAGGTTTGGGAAGCAGGTCATATTCGGAAGTTAGGTCTATGTTTTTATTTACAGGATACATCCAAATATTTGAAAGTATTAATTCCTGATAATCTGTAGAGAGGAGGAACTCTACGAAACGTTCTGAAAGTTCAAGATTAATTGCAGTTTTCATAATGCCAACGCCTTTGATAAGTTTGAATCCACCTTCCTGAGGAATTGACGATCTATATTTATCGAGGTTTTCGTTTTTTTTATGAAAAACCGGAGTTGTATCATAGCCTATCACCAGTGGTGCTTCTGCTGCCAGAAACATATTATAAGCATCATCATAATTATCGGCAATGAAGAAAATGTTATCTTTTATGCTACGCCAGAAATGACCGTAACCGTTTTCACCAAATGTAGCTATCGTCCAGAAAAGCATGGCTTTCCCAATACTGGATTTTCTGGGATCCATGATGATTATCTGGTTTTTGAACTTCCCGTCCTGCATTTCGCCAAATGTTTCAGGTGAATTTTGAATAACATAACTATTAAAGATAAAAGCTAAATAACTATAACAAACCGGAATGATGTGAAACGTATCATCAAATATGTTCTCTTCTTTTATATACCTGATATTCTTCGGTTCGTATGCTGTAAACAAGCTCTCCCTCACTGCATCGTATAATAATGTATTATCCACACCCCATAGAATGTCTACTTCATTACTATCTTTCTGTGAGATAGCTATCTCCATCATATCATTGGCATTGTCAAATTCCGTGAGCTTAACCCTGCATTTAAAAACTTCTTCAAACATGGCAATTGTTTCTGGCAGGAAATCCTCATTTAAAAAGATCTTTGTAGCAAATACCCTTAGAGTATCCGATTCAAAATTGAGCTCTTCTTTGCGTTCACAAGAACATCCTATAATAAGAAGAGTAATAAAAAAAATTACAGATAACTTTTTCATTTAATTCCACCAAATAAAAGAGATGCTACAATAAAATCCATGATCAGGATCAGGATAGATGAATAAACTACAGTTTGGGTGGCTACTCTACCAACTCCTTCTGCACCGCCTTTGGTTTTACTTCCGGCAAAACATGCTACAGCAGTTACTATAAGACCAAAAAAAACAGATTTAACCAAACCTCCCCACAAATCGGAAGGCAAAAAATAATCACGCATATTACTGAAAAAGCTATAGGAACTCACACCATATTTGAATGCTGATAAAAAATAGGCAGAAACTATTCCGATGAAATTGGAAATAATAGTTAAAAGCGGGAACATGAAAATACCGGCAATGATCCTGGGCATATAAATATAATCTATCGGATCGATAGCCATTGTTTCCAGTGCATCGAGTTGTTCACTGACCCGCATAGTGCCTATTTCTGCGGCAATGGAAGCTCCCACTTTTCCTGCCAGAACCAGACCTGTAAGTACAGGTGCCAGTTCGATCATGGTAGATTTTGCCACAAGTACACCAATAAGGCTGGTTGGAATATATCCGCTGGTCTGATAGGAAGCCTGAACCGAAGTTACCAATCCTGTAAAAGCAGAAGTTACAGCTATTAAAAGCAAAGAATCGTAGCCGATCCTTTTCATCTGTTTAATTATTTCATTCAGCCGCTTTCTTATGCGTGGTAAGTGTGCGAATACAGTAGCAGTAAAAAGAACAAATTGACCAATAATACTGATGAAATTCAGATTATTCATATTCATTCTTATCGCGGAAGGAAGTGAATTCATTCAGAAAGCGTAGTTCGATCTTACCGATAGCTCCGTGACGGTTCTTACCAACAATTATCTCTGCCACACCGGGAAACTCGGTCTCCTCATTATATACTTCATCACGATAAATAAAAAGAACAATATCAGCATCCTGCTCGATAGCACCGGATTCACGCAGATCTGCCAGTCTGGGTCTTTTATCATCTCTGCTTTCCAGTCCACGGTTCAACTGTGAAAGGGTGACTATCGGGATACTGAGTTCCTTGGCCAGAACTTTAAGGTTCCTGGATATTTCAGATATTTCCTGCTGCCTGTTCTCGCGGTTACGCCTAACAGACATCAACTGCATATAATCTATTATAACCAGATCCAGACCTTTCAATTCAGCTTTTAATCGACGCGTTTTTGCCCTGATATCTAGGATAGTATTAGAACCGCTGTCATCAACATAAATTTCTTTTTCGGAAAGCACTTCAGCAGCACCGGCAATTCTCAGTATCTTCTTTTCATTCATGCCATAGCCTTTCAGCATTTCATCCATGCTTACTTCCGATGCTGAACTTAGCATTCTCATAAGCAGTTCATCACTTTCCATTTCCATGGTATATATACCCACTTTTTTATCGTAACGCACAGCAGCATTTGAGGCAATATTTAAAGCTAACGAAGTTTTACCCATGGCTGGTCGTGCAGCAATTATTATCAATTGTCCCGGTCGGAATCCGCCAATTTTTCTATCGAGGTCCATAAAACCTGTAGGAACACCCAAAACGCTTTTTTTGGAAGTTGCTGTCTCTTCAATATTTTTTATAGTGGCAGGAATTATTTCACTAATGCTCTGGAAGGCTTTCTTGCCGGGTCTTTCAGCAATATTAAATATCATCTGCTCTGCTCTATCCACTATATCATCAACCGCTTCATCGCTAGCATAACATTTCTCGATGATCTTGCCGGATGTTTCTATAAGCTGTCGTAACAAGGCACGTTCCAAAACGATATTGGCATGAAATTCTATATTGGCACTGCTTAGAACAATATCGGAAAGCTCGTTGATGAATGCTTCTCCGCCTACAGCTTCCAACTGGTTGTTCGTTTTAAGTTTATCGATAAGCGTAATAATATCTATTTCGACATTTCCCTCGAATAGTTCTATCATATTTTCAAAGATTATCTTGTGCGAAGGACGATAGAAATGATCTTTATCCAACATCTCTATAGATTTGGCAACAGCGAAGTTATCCAGCATCATTGCCGATAAAACTGCAGCTTCCGCATTAATATCTTTGGGAGCTTCCCTTTGAATCTTTTTAGCCATAATAAACCTCTAAATAATTATAAGGATTGATATTCCCTTTGCACATTCTGCAGATCGATCCAAGCAAATTTCTTCCAACTGGGATTACGTAAAAGAGCTGAAGGGTGATAGGTTACAAATGTTCGGATATTCATAAATATATATTCCTTTTCACGAAAAGCCTTCAGGGGTAAATCAGTTTCCAAAAGTGTAACCGCTGCAACTCTCCCCAATAGAAGTAGTATTTCTGGTTGGATAATGGAGATCTGTTCCTTCAGGTATGGCAGGCAGGCTTGTTTTTCTTCAGGAAGAGGATTCCTGTTTTCTGGGGGACGGCATTTAACGATATTGGCAATATACACTTCATCTCTACTTAAATTGATAGCCTGCAACATTTTTGTTAATAATTGTCCGGCAAGACCTACAAATACTTTTCCTGTTCTATCCTCATCTGCTCCGGGACCTTCTCCTATCAGCATCAGTTTAGCCTGTGGATTACCGTTTCCATAACAAAATTTGTTTCTACCTTCCCAGAGAGAACATTTATTACAATTGCGATATTTCTCTTCTAAGGCAGAAAGAAAGTCAGTGGGGTTGGTTTTCATTACTACTTTTTTCTTTTCTTTTTGTGGAAACTTTTGCCCTTTAAAATAAATATCTTGAATCCCTGATAATTTCAAGTATTCAAGATATTGTTTAATTGATTTCTGGAGCAATGTAATGTTCTCCGAAATAAGCTAACGTAATTCTTCGGGAATTTCGTTTTCCTCTTCTTCCATCACGTAATCGGGAATTTCGTTGGCTGCAATATGTTCCAGTGCGATCGAAGTAAGCTTGCCCTTTAAAGACTTCTTTATCGTGAAAGGCAAGTTACTTAATCTTTGCACTTCCAGGTTTGCCAGAAGCAGGAAAAGATAGGTCATATTATTATTTTCAAGAAACTTCTCTACTAATATATCTTTAGAATCTTGTGCCATCTAACCTCCATAAAATATTTCTTTTATATTTGTAAATCTTTTAACTTTTTTTTCCTCAACTCGAATGATCTCTATCACTTCGCTAACAGCAGTTTCAAAATCATCATTTATAACAAGATAATCGTAATGACCTATTTCTTCCATTTCCTTTCTGGCAGTTTGCAGTCGTGTTTCGATCTCCTCTTGGGAATCTGTTCCCCTGTCCTTCAAGCGCTCTGTAAGTACATTAATATCAGGTGGAATAATAAAGATCGTTACAACCTCGATATCTTGCTGCAGGATCTGTTTTGCGCCCTGAACATCAATGTCCATAATTATATGCTTTCCCTTTTTCAGTTCGCTTTCGATGAATTTACGTGAAGTACCGTACCAGCAGCCGTGCACATCTGCTGATTCAAGCAGATCACCGGCAGCTTGAAGTTCTTTGAATTCACTTTCCGAAATGAAATGATAATCAACATCATTGCTTTCATTAATACGTGGTTTACGCGTAGTGTAAGAGATGGAATAATTTACATCATCGCAATCCACAAGTACACGTTTCAGGATAGCTGATTTACCACCTGCAGAGGGTGATATCAGTATGATCAGAAAGCTTTTTTTATCAAATTTTGTCACTTTTAAGTTCTTATTCTTCTATCAATTTTGCGTACTCATCGGCTTTCAGCAATGCGTCCAATTCGGCAGGATCGGAGAGCTTGATCTTGACTATCCAACCTTCTTCAAAGGCTGATTTATTTATGGTTTCCGGAGCATCTTCCAATATTTCGTTCACTTCTAAAACTTCTCCGCTTACTGGAGATATGATATCTTCAACGGCCTTTACTGCTTCGATGGAACCCAGTGCTTCACCCTTTGTAAGTTCATCGCCAACTCCCGGTAATTCCATATAAACTATATCTCCAAGTTCATGCTGGGCGTAATCGGTGATACCCAAAATAGCTATATCACCTTCCACATTCAACCACTCATGTGATTCCGTATATAGAAGATGTTCTAATACCATTTATCCTCCCCAATATTTTATTTTTGGTGATATGCATTCAATACGAGGTTTATATGTCAAGCTTTTATACTTACATGATTTCTTATAGTATTATTGTCATATATTTTATTGATTTTACTGCTTAATATTCGAATTTAAAATTCTTTTCATTGAACAAAATCAAACAGGTATCAACTACTATCTCATCAAATAAAGTGCCTTTGTTCTTGAAAATTTCATCCAGAGCATACTTCACTCCAAGTGCTGGTCTGTATGGTCTGTGGGAAGATATGGCTTCTATCACATCTGCAATGCTAATAATCCGAGCTTCCAGAATGATCTCTTTGCCTTTTAACTGGTTAGGATAACCTTTACCGTTTAACCTTTCCTGGTGCTGTAACACAATATCGGCTATAGGCCAGGGAAAATCAATACCTTTCAGAATATCGTAGCCTGCCTGGGGATGTGTTTTTATCAAATTAAATTCCGCTTCTGTTAAACGGCCTGGTTTACTTAATATTTCCGAGGGAACATGAATCTTGCCAATATCGTGCACTTGAGCAGCAATACGTATACCATCGATCTGATCTTTGGACAACTCCATTTCTTCTGCAATTGCACAAGCCAGGATGGAAACTCTTTTCTGATGTCCAGCCGTGTAAGGATCTCGCATTTCCACAGCCGAAATAAGTCCGTTAACAGTATCTTCCAAAAGTTTCTGCAGTTTTTCATAACTTCGTTTTAATTCTGTAATATCAGTTGCAACTCCAAGTATTACATCAGGTTTGCCAGGTGAATCCAGAGGGACTTTTGTAGTTTGAAACCATCTGACATTACCATCTTTCATAGTATAAGATTCTTCCGGAATAAATATCGGCTTTTTTGTAAGGATCACTTTTATATCATTTTCATCGAATTTATCGCTTTCCAATTTCCCTTTTTCATTATCTTGCACAAAATCCCTATCAGATCTTCCTATCATATTTTTGGGAGTTGTGCTATAAATATCTGCCAGGGCTTTATTTGCCATCACGTATTTGCCTTCCTTATCCTTTACGAAAATGTAATTTGGAACTGTGTCGATGACACGCCAAAGAAAATTACGTGTTTCTTTGAGTGTGGTTTCCATTTTGGATTTATAGAAAGCCATTTCAATTGTAGCTCGCAGTTCTCGATCTTCAAATGGCTTTATAAGATAACCATAAGGTGAAGAAAGAATTGCTTTTTTTAGAATTTTTTCATTGGAATAAGCTGTTAAAAAAATTATGGGGGTCAGAAGTTCATCATGAATTATTTCTGCAGCTTCCACACCATCCATTTCTCCATCCAGAACAATATCCATCAAAATTAGATCGGGTTTCTTTTTTCGGGCAATTTCGATAGCTGTTTCACCAGATGCAACAACATCACAGATATGATAACTAAAGGTAGTTAAAGTGCGTTTGATATCTACTGCAATGATCTTTTCATCTTCTACTATTAATATCGATTTCGCCTTCATTTATAAAACCCCTGCTACCAAATAAAATAATTATGGATTAAAATATTTTTCATTCTAAACTTTGCAAGATATTTTATTAATTGAGTAAGTAAAAATTATGATTAAAGAAAAAATTACCATCCATTTTCTGTTTTGAAAACGATGTGAAAAAAGATCTGTATAGTATTTTTTTTTATTAAAGCCTGTAATGAATTGTGTGTATTTAATTAAAAAAATTGACAAATATTGAACTGAAATTGTTTTGTCCACAAGTGATTAAGTGTAAAGTACTTCTATTATTCTACCCGTTTATTTTAGGGAATAATCATAGTAGTGTTTAGACTAATTCGCATGGGATTTTATCCCAAAAAAAAATAGGAGCAAAAGTATGTTGGAAGGTACCGTAAAGTGGTTTAATGAACAAAAAGGTTTTGGATTTATATCCGCAACCGATGGAAATGATTATTTTGTTCATCACTCAAGTATTTTGGGTGAAGGCTTTAAATCACTTCCTGAAGGTGCAAAAGTACAGTTTGAAGTTGAAGAAACAGACAAAGGCAAAAGAGCCGTTCAAGTTTCTCTAATATAAACCGTATTAGTACATCTTAAAAAAGCTCGATGAAAATCGAGCTTTTTTTTTGCCCTCATCCGCCCTGAAAGTATTCGGGACACCTTCTTCCATTCATCCTTTGTAGTACTACGGAGAACGGTCAGGAGAAGGAACTACATTTTTTTCCCAATACTAGATCACAGGATTAATTACCAATATAAATTTATTTGTCTCCCTGAGAGACTCTAATCTTTCAAACCCTCGAAGGGTCTCATTCTACTATAGATTCTTCGTCGAATGCCTTTGCAAGAATTCCTCAGAAAGACAAAATTTTTTGATTAAATAATTTAATTTTAAAGATTTGGTGTGTTATCACCCACCCTACGATTGAACCTTCCCGTAAGTTTTAAGTTCCGCTTTCTTAAATGCAATTTTAAATGAGGTGCCTTTTACTTTTTCCAATTTGAGTGTACCATCGAGTTGTTTGGTTAATGAATTTACCAGCAGTAATCCCAATGTCGAAGAATTTTCCAGATCAATTTTCCCCGATATGCCAATTCCATTATCTTTCACACGCAATATATTAACCTGATCTTTACAGGTAAAACTTATGCTGATCTCTCCTTTTCCTTTTGGAAAAGCATATTTGAGTGAATTGCTTACAAGCTCATTAATAATAAGACCACAGGGAATTGCCGTACTAATATCCATCAAAACATCTTTAATATTGATATTTAATTTTATAAGATTGGAATTAGCACCATAAGAAATAAATATCTGTGTAGTCAATTTTCTTACATAATCTGCAAAATCAATATGGGCAAGGTCTTTGGAACGATATAAAGCATCGTGGATGAGTGCCATTGTTTTTACACGGTCCCGACTGTTTTGGAAAAGCTCCAATGCTCTTTCATCTTTGATGTGTGCAGATTGCAATTTGAGCAGGCTGGAAATTATCTGCATATTGTTTTTTACACGATGGTGAATCTCCTGAAGTAGGATTTCTTTTTCTTCCAGATCCCTTTTTATTTGTTCATCCGCCTGTTTATGTTTAATGGCAAGGGCAATTTCATCCGAAACAAAAGAGAGAATTTCTAAATCTTTTTCAGTATACAGATGTGGATCCTTGTAACTTTGAACTGCGATAACTCCAATTACCTTGTTTTCGATTTTAAGTGGAACACCCAGCCAGATCAATGATGGAGTTCCAATAATTTCAATTTCACCTTGTCTTATTAATTCATCTTGAAGTTTACATGGAGCGAATAAAGGCTTTCCTAATTGGATTACATAATTAGTAAGAGTCTTACCGGCAGGAAATGTTTCATGATTATCTTTTTCATCAACATCAAAAGGAAGAGAGATCAAATCAGTTTTTTCATCGTATAAGGCAACATAGAAATTGGTTGTATCGATTACATCTCCCAGAAATTCTCTAATCTTGATGTAAAGGTCTTGCATTTTATCAGTTGTATTCAGAGCAGTGGAAATGTTAAATAATGTTTTTTGGATATCCTCTGCTTTCTTGCGCTCCGTTAAATCCATGTCCATACAAAATAATACAGGTTCTCTTCCAGCTTGTTTAACAACAGCATGACTGGAATATACAGTAACCGGATTCCCATCTTTACGCATTAAAGTTAATTCAGCAGCAGGTGGCATTTCTCCGGTTTCTGCACCGTGTTTAACTATTTTTTGAACTTCATTTCTCATTTCAAGTGGAATAATAAGTTCAACAAAATTTTTTCCGATCGCTTCTTCTGCTGTATAACCGTATAAAGATTCATTTGCTTTATTCCAATAATTAACAATTCCATAAGAATTATATCCCTGCACTGCAACTGTAGGCACATTCTCTAATAGTTTTTGGAATCTTTTCTCACTCTCCCGCAGTTCTTCCTCTGCCTGTTTGCGTTCTGTGATATCCAAGGCATATGTAATAATTACTTCCTGATCCAGATAAAAACCTTTTTGGGAACGGACGATTTTAGGAAATACTTCACCGTTTTTTCTTATACCCCAGAAATCATATTGCCGTGGTTTACCTTTGAATGCATCCTCCACAAAACCGATGATCTTTTTCATATCATTCTTGCCCGGAGCTGATAAAAAATCGGGTGTTTTTCCTATGAAAAATCTCTTGGGATAACCATACATATCCACAGCTCCCTGATTTACATCAAGAAAGCGACCTTCCTTATCCTGTATGTAAATTGCATCGGTTGCATTGTTAAAAAGATCCCGATAGTTCTTTTCAGATTGTTTTAATGCTTCTTCAGCTTTCTTACGCTCAGTTATGTCTCTGGCAACCGAAAGAAGTTGTTTTCCCACGATGTTTATAGTACTTTGCATAAAACGCCAGTTTCCAGTTTTATCTTTAAAGCGAAATTCAATTGTTTCACTAATTTTTGATTCCTTTCCTGTCAGGATTTTTTTAATTTTTGAATTCATATATTTTTTCAGCACAGGGAATAATCTTTTCTTATCTTCGGGATGTATAAAATCGAAAAAGGACTTACCGAGCAGGTCTTCAGGATCATAGCCAAGAACAGGTTTTACTGAAGGACTTACATAGATATATTTCGCTTTCAGGTCGAATGTAACAAGAGCAATATTATCAGTTGTGTTTTCTGTAATTAGTCGGAATTGTTCTTCGGACTTTTTCAAAGCATCTTCTGCCAGTTTGTTTTTTTCATTCTCCTCTTTGAGTTTAATAGCATTTCTCACTGCATGTCCCAGGTGTACCAGCCGATCTTTCAGCACATAATCCCAGGCTCCCCAACGTATGCATTTCACCGCTGTTTCTTCATTTAAGGTATCGGTTACAATGATGAAGGGAACTTCGGGACATTTCTTTTTTGCGATTTCCAGAGCGTCCAATCCTGTAAATTGCGGCATGGAATAATCTGATAATATCAGATCCGGTTGAAAAGCTTCAAGTTCTTTTAGAAAATTCTTTTTATCTTGAACTATTCTGGATTCGAATTCTTTATCGGTTTTCCTTAGTTCCAACTCAATAAGTTCGGCATCGGAAGGATTATCTTCCACTATTAAGATCTTCAGCGGTTTTTTCATTTTAACCTCATAAATTTTACTTTCGACTCGTAAGTTTACGACGAGTCGAGAAGACATTAGAAAACAGCCCAGACTTCATAAATGCTGCTTAAATTTTTATACAATAATCATTTAACGTATACTGTATTTTGAAATTTATTATTATTTAATTTTTACGCGATTGAGAGTGTATTTTATGGTATTTAAGTCAAGTGAAATTTACTCGTTCACAAAGTCTCTTTGGGAACGCACTTGACTGCAAAGCTCTGCTTTGCCAATTATTCCCTCATCCGCCCCGAAAGCATTCGGGACACCTTCTCCCATACATCCTTCGTAGTACTACGGAGAACAGGCAGGAGAAGGAAATATACAATTTCCGCAATTTTTCCCTCTCCTCATGGGAGAGGGTTAGGGTGAGAGTAAATTATCACCCATCCTACAAATTTTAATTTATTTGGGATTTTATATTATATTCATAAAAAAAAGAAATTAATGAACTTCAGAAAGAAAAGGAAATAGACCAGCATCCACAGATTTATATAATTTTATTTGACATGAATATATACGTAATTTCTTCTTAATTTGTTTAAAAGATAATAGAGGAAAAATGATTACTAAAAAAATAGTAAACAAGCGGTTTCCAAAAATGAAAAAAAACATATTTAATAAATTTTTGTCAGGTGGAGTATTAATTCTATTAGTAATAGCATGTTATATTAAAATTCATTCCATATTATCTTTTCCTAAAATAGATAAGTGGAATTATCAACAACTGCAAAAGATAGACAAAACAAAAAATGAATTTGAATTTATAGTATTTGGTGACAATAAAAATTCAGTAATAACATTTGAAAATTTAATAAAAAAAGTTAACGATGAAAAAGCAATGTTTGCTATCGCTCTCGGGGATTTGGTTTATGATGGGGAAAAAGAAAAATTCAGATTCTTTATAAATCAAATAAAAAACCTTAATAAGCCATTATTAACTGCAATTGGTAATCATGAGATCACAGACCTGGGTAGGGCAAATTATTATGAACTTTTTGGAACATTTTATTATTCTTTTGCAATTGGCACCAGCTATTTTATTATTCTGGATAATGCTAACGAAACAAATCTTGATGCATGGCAAATGAGCTGGCTAAAAAATGAGCTGCAAATAAGTCACAATTATAAATATCGTTTTATTTTTATGCATGTACCCTTATATGATCCACAGAAAAGCAAACATATAATAGACCATTGTTTGAAAGATACCGCTTTTTCAAAGAAGTTGAATAATCTTTTTGATACAAATAATGTGACTATGCTTTTTTGCTCACATATTCATGGATATTACAATGGTATTTGGGAAAAAACTCCATACATAATTACTGGTGGAGCAGGCGCTGAGCTACATGGTTCTGACCCTCAACATCATTTTTATCATTATATTAAAGTAACTGTATCAGATAATGGTGTTAAATATGACGTTGTCAGGATCAAAAGTCCTAAATTTGAATTTATAAATAGATTCATTCATATCGCCTGGATATATATTTATGCTTTTTTCGCTATTAAGTTTTGGGATTCAATAATAATACTTACTTTAATTTATTTGGGATTTTATATTATTTTCATAAAAAAAGAATGGCTGATTTTGAACTTTAGAAAAAAAAGGAAATAAACCAATTTCCGCAATTTTTCCCTCTCCTCATGGGAAAGGGTCAGGGTGAGGGTAAATTATCATCCATCCTACTAACAAATTATTTTAAAAAAAATTAACAGGTTGACAATAAATTAGCTGAAAATCATTTGACACCCAATGATTAAGTGTAATTAGTTCTTCTATTATTTTACCCAATTTTATTATAGGGAATATACATAGCAGTATTTAGACTTATTCGCATGGGATTTATCCCATAAAAAAATCAAGGAGTATAGTATGTCTCAAGGTACAGTAAAATGGTTTAATGAACAAAAAGGATTTGGATTCATTTCATCTGAAGATGGAAAGGATTATTTCGTTCATCACTCATGTATTGTAGGTGATGGTTTTAAATCACTTCCAGAAGGTGCAGAAGTACAGTTTGAAACTGAAAAAACTGAGAAAGGCATGAGAGCCGTTCAAGTTTCAGTAGTATAGACTTATTTGTTCATCTTAAAAAAAGAAGCTCGGTCATTTGATCGAGCTTTTTTTTATTCTGGCAACCCAGCATCCTAATTTAATCTAACAATGCATACTACATACATCTAACATTTGACTGAGTTATTATCCAATTACTTTTCGATGCCTTTATCTTTGATTTTTTCAATATATCTTTGAAGATTTTACCATATCTTACGGATTTTAGATTTTTCTCTATCAATTTTCTTACCTACCAGATGTTCCCACAACTTGATGCCGGCTAACTTTTCAACAAGTGTGGTTGGAACCAAAAACGTGTCTAATGGTTGATCAGTTTTATTGTTTGGCAAAACAAATGACCACATATGCAAAGTCCCTCTGCTATTCTCGGTCAAAACAGATTTAAAATAAGCGTTTGGAACCGGTATCGTTACCTCATTAGAGTCATTAGTACCTATAGTTTCTACCGGTTGATCAAAATAAAATATAGGACCACAAATAACATACGTTTCCAATATTTTTGGCTTTGCATCTAACTTTCTGATTGCGGTTTCCAATTCTTTCCATTTGCCGCTGTTGAATTGAGGTTTCTGAGGAGACATATTGGACAAAAGAAATGTTTCGCTATTTTGTAATTTTGTTTCTATCTTATTAGCACTTGCAACAAGATGTCCACGGTGATAGCCGGATCCAACGTAATCAACAAGGTCAGTACGAAATATCTCCGGAATTCGATAGTCCGGACGAAAATTATCTAAACGATCTAAGCTAGGGTTATCAGGATCTACAATTTCTAAAGCCCACTTTGCCTGACGAAAATAATATGAATAGCCCAGCACATAATGCCTGTTAACCATTATTTGGTCTGCTGCCGGCATTCCATATCTTGTTTCGCGTCTTAAATTAGGTAAGCTCATTCATATTCTCCTTTAAAGATTTTTGTGATATTATATACATTACAATCAGCACCCACAGATTTGTAAACTTATTGTTCCGGTTTCTCTGGCATATCCTCAACTATTGAATCACTCATTTTTCAATATTTAATGATTGAGATGTTTCACTAAGCTTACCTCAATTATGGCCTAAATATAAACTTCAGCGCCAGTGTGCTGTGGTATATAGTTTTCCTTTTTCATTAATTTCAACAATTGTTTTATAACCACAATGAGGACAAGATACTATTTGTTTACCGGGAATATATGCGACCTGACCAATTTCTTTACCGCATCCAGTTTGTGCGCATCTAATTAATACAGTTTCAGCCATATTTCACTCCTAAAATTTTTTGAATTTTTCAGATATATAAGGAAATTGCTTATTACTAAAATGCTTATTTGTATAGGAACGGTTAAGTTTGCATTCTATCTTTTTCGAACTAAGTTCATTATGTAATCTAAATATTCCATTTTTTAATAAATATATTTTATCATTATGATTAATTACTTTATCGAGTTTTTTAACAAAACATTTTTTGCATCTAATCAAGTTATCACTTTTAACATATTGGTTTGTAAATGAATCACAAATATCACATTTTAATACAAGTGAATTAATTGGTACAGTTTTGTTAGCTGCATAATCAGTTGAACTTGCTTCTATAGCATCTGAAATCATACCACTTGTAATGTCCTTGATAAAATTAGATGCAATATCTGGAAGTTGCAAAATACTGCTAGCTAAATGTAGCAAAAATGTTTTTCCAGCATTCTTTGCATCTGATGTTATGTATTGTATGACACTTCCAATTATTCCGAATAATGGATTAAATGTACTAACAATTACTAGTAAAATATTTGAAAAAAAACCCATTCGCTTTTCTCATTCTTCCTGCATAACATCCATCATACTACCCAAATAACAATCATTCATCTTTACAAACCAGCACCCACAGATTAATCATATTTAACTTAATAAATAGAATTCGAGCGAGCTCCATGAGTGCCGATTTTCATTATCCCACTCAAATCACAACAACTCATCATATACCAAGTTACTACGGAGTTTCAAAAAAACAAAATAAATATTAATTATGAATTTTTACTATATAACTCATCAACTATTTCATGATATATGGCGTTAACTGAGTCAAGATGATTGCTGCTTAATTCTTTTTGAACACTTTTATCTTTAATATTAATTAATTTAATATCTTTGTTTAATAATTCGATTAGTTTTTTTTGCTTTTCTTTTGAAGGATCCATATGTAATAATATTTTATTATAAACAAGAATAAATTCATTTTGAATTTTGGAGAATTTCGGATCTTTTATTGATAGCGAATTGTCTTTAAAATTTAATGTTATAAATGTTGTGTACTTTTCAATCAAATATTGAAACTTATCCAGCCAAGGAAACTCTTCATTCCTAAACCACTCTAAATCTAATCTTTGTAATTCTATTTTTCTTTGTTTAAAGGCATTAACCCATTGTATATAGGAACTTATTGCAACAACTATAAGAGCAACAATCAGTGGTGCATATTGGCTCCCAACACTTTGTTTATCAGCAGAATTCAAGATTATTCTCAATGTATCCGGTATAGCATTTGTTGCTACATGCAATGTATCAATCATAGTCTTCTCCTTTCATAAATTATGAATATAACTATCTCAGCCTGCCATCATCAGTCCCGGGAAGCCATTTCCGGGAGACGCATCAATGTGTTTCGGCTATTTTAATTATTTAAGATTAAAGTTATTTTGAATTTAGTTGCAAGTTGCGTACCTGATGAAGTTAAAAAATCTACAGCATTTTCAGGTTCTGAATATCTCCAACCATTAGGTGCAATACGTACAGGATCATAGAACTGAATTTCAAATCCCAAACATTCTAATATCGGAGGAGTATTAAAAAATTCTCTGGGAAAAATGTCTATAGATACAAGTTCGTGTTTCTTATTCGTATTTACTTTAATCGTGTCAATATAAGTAAATGCTCCTCCATCAAAATGAATTATTCCTTTTTCATCGAAAATCATAAATGGAAGACGTGTTTCTAAAGCTAATTTTTTTACAAATTGTGGATTATTCACATATTTTTCAATTCTATTATCAATTGAAAAGCTTGTAGCTAAAAAAGTTATTAAAATTGATACAATAATAGCAACAAATGTCCAAATCCCCGAATTAAATATATTACTTGATTTCTCTTTGTTCATATCCACCCCAATTCGTTTCAAACTATAATCAATTGTTCACTCTCACCCCACCATCACTCCCGGGAAGCCATATTAATAAGTGATATCAGCTCTCATCTATCATAATTTTATGTATATATCTCATTAATAATGCAACTTGATAAATTAGATACTCATTTTCTGGTTCAAAAATAATCCCATCATTGTGCTTGCTGTTTTCATTAAACACATTATCTAATGATTTTATAAGTTGAATAACAGTATTTTTTATATCGTTATTCACGGATATAGATTTCAATTTTCCACCAAGTATAGGAATATTAGTTTTTAAGCCTTTTTTGTTTTTAAGTTCATATCTAAGTTGCTCTTCTAATGCTCTTCTTAGATGATCAACGGATTTTACTCTACTTTTTTTTGATCCCTGTTCATAATATTTTAGAGCATCAATAAAATGCGATGAAGTATCACCATCCAAAAAACTTAAAACATGATCAATCACTTCTTCATCTAATAGTTTTTCTCCTGCAGGAAGAATAAGAATTTCACCTTCAATTTTCTCAATTCTAGCATTAATTTGGGAGAAATTAAAAGCCATTTGCAATTTTTCATAGACCGCTTCCTTCCAAAATGCACCATTCCTACCGTCACAAGGTACGAAATCAAGGTTTACAATAGTCTCTATCAATCTAAAAAACTTAACTCGATCATTTTCACGTTTAAGTTCAGAAATTATATTTGTGCTATAAACTCCACCAAATGTACCAAATTGATGCATTTCTTTAATACCAAATGCTATGCAAAATTTAGAAATACTAGAATTTGTCACACTTTCATCTATATCTTTCAATACATTAAGGACCCGGACTTTAAATTTGCTAAATTTTTCTTCTGATGATTCATCATCCTTTAGATTCCATCTTCTATTGAAATTCTCAATTTTTGTTTTTAGATCCATTTATATCCTCATCAACATTCAATTATATTTCAATCAATTTATAACTATTCCAGCCTGCCATCATCAGTACCGGGAAGCCATCTCCGGGAGATGCATCAATGTGTTTCGGCTTTTAATTTCTCTAAACCGTTAATTACATGTACACAGTGATTTATTCTTTTTCTTCCTTTTCTTTAATTTCTCTCGTCACCTTCTCTGATATTTCTTGAGCTTTAATATCTAATTCTTTCATCCAAGCTATCTTATCTATCATAAGTTCACATTGCTTAAAGTTTAGTTCTTTGTATTTTTCTTGCTTATCAAACCATTTACATTTTGCTTCATCGTCTTCAACTTCAGATACAGTCATCAATGGCCCACCTGATTTTAGTGTCACTGTATCACCGCACTTGAAATTCTTTCGATCCGTTTTAGTCATCCCCTACCCCACCTTCCGGATTATCATAAACAGCGATCCCGGCAGGGCTGTATTAATATTTTTCATGTTCACAATTACCATACTTTTTCTCATTATCAGCGATATTATCATGCATTTTTTTTAACTCGTCTTAAAAGGCTGTTTTTATGGTATTTGAGTCAAGATAAAAATTAATTTTCTATAATAAGTAAAATATATATTTTATATAAATATAATAAAAACTCATAATAACTCAAAAAAAACTTGACTGCACCCGGAAGAATCTCACATTTGACTCAGATTTTCTCAAAGTATCTCATAGTTGCTCAAAAGATGGGAGGAAGTTTATGGCAGCAGAATTTATAGGAACTTACACAAACTCGGTGAACAAAGGCAAATGGGTCACTATTCCGGCTAATTTTAAAAAGAAATTTTCTCCTATGGCAAAGCAGACAGTGGTAGTAACCATCGGGCCACAGCAGAACATTGCCATCTATCCCCTGGATAAATGGAACCAGAAGATAGCTAAGCTGGAAAGCGGCACACAACGCGATAAGGAACTTCTGGATAACCTGCGTACCTTTGCCTCTACCGAGCAGAAGATGGAAGCGAACGGCCGCATCAAGATAGGAACGGAATTGCTGGAGATCGCCGATATCAAAGCTAAAGTAATCATTAAGGGTGAAGGCAGCTTTATTTCGGTGTGGAACCCGGAAAGTTACAAAGAATATCGCAACAAAAAACTGGAAGAACACAAAAAGAGCTTTAATTCGCTGGATTACCAATAATGAGCAATTATCACGTTCCCGTGCTATTGAAAGAATCTATCGAAGCACTTAATATAAAGTCGCAGGGAATTTATGTGGATGCCACATTCGGTGGCGGCGGTCACACGGCAGAAATGCTTAAAAAAGGTAACGGAATAAAGATATTCGGTTTTGATCAGGATATTCAGGCTTTGAACGAAGGCAGCATCCTGCAGAAAAAACACCCGGAACAATTAATACTTTTTCACGATAACTTTAAAAACCTGCGTACCCGCCTTGCCCTGGAACGCATCCGTTATATCGATGGTATCTTATTCGATCTGGGAGTATCTTCCCACCAGATAAATGAAGCGGAGCGCGGTTTCAGTTTTTCGCAGGAAGGCAGGCTGGATATGCGTATGAACGAAGAACAGGAATTCACTGCCAGCGACGTGGTTAACGATTTTTCTTATGAAGAGATAAGAAACATAATATTTGAATATGGCGAAGAAAGAGAATCCGGCAGGATCGCCAGGGCAATATTACGTGAGAGAACGAACTCCAGGATAGAAACCACCCTGCAATTGGCAGATATTATAGAACACAACACAAATGCAAAACAGAAAGTAAAAGCCAAAGCCAGGGTTTTTCAAGCTTTGCGCATTTATGTGAACGGCGAGATGGAATCGCTGAAAAAAGCCCTGGAAGATTCCGTTAAAATGCTTAATCCCGGTGGATGTATAGTTGTTATCTCCTATCACAGCCTGGAAGACAGGCTGGTAAAAAAATTCTTTAAGTATGAAGAAAAGGACTGTATCTGTCCTGTTAATTTTCCTAAATGTATTTGCGATAAAAAATCTACACTTAAAATAATAACCAGAAAACCGATTTTGCCTTCTGCAGATGAGATAGAAAGAAACAGTAGAGCCCGAAGCGCAAAACTGCGGATCGCCGAAAAGAGGGAGGTTGTATGAATAAAAAAGCCATTTTATTTATTTTAGTTGTATTTATTTTCATTTTTTCACATTATTATAATAAACACAAAATTCTCGATTACGCCCGACAGTGTAACAAATTGACCGATGTTTACAAATCGAACCAGGATATCAATTTGAACCTGATAACCGCAAACAGTAAACTCGGTTCCAGAGAGCGGATACAGAAATTGGCTTATGAAGAACTGGGCATGTTCTACCCAACAGATGGTGCCAATGTACATAATATAAAAATAAACACCCGCAAAGAAAGCTTCCGCCTGATAGATTACATAGTTCCCTCTGCCGAGGCTTTAACCAAGTAATAAATTGCTCATCTAAAATAGGATGAGCTTTTTTTTTATGAGATCGAGACTCATAATTTTTCTCAGCCTGAACATCATCATTGTGATCATCTGGGTTGCATATCTTTTTTCTATTCAAATTTTAGATGCCCATCACCTGAATGCAACAGTAGAGATCAGGCAGAATCCCTCTAAAAAACTCATTATCCCCAATCGCGGAAATATCTACGACAGGAATAATAACCTGCTGGTAAGTTCCTTAAAACTATATCAACTGGATATCGACCGCAGAACAATTTCCAATTATTGTAAACGTAACAGAGAATTCGATAAAGATGATATTTGCCAGCAGATTTCGGAAATCATTTCACAAAATACTAATTTAACAAAAAGACAAATACTTAAAAAAATTAATAAAAAACCTTTTAACAACAGTGTATTTATTTCCCAGAAAATTTCGGAAACCCAAATGCTGGCCATTAAAAGTGAATTTGCAAAAAAGAAACTCCCCGGTCTCACCTATACATTCAGCAGTATTAAACGAACCTATCCCTACGATGCATTGGGTGCAAATTTCCTGGGCATGATAGATGAACCCCCTCAAAAAAGTGAATCTATCTATGAAGTATATGGTAAATGCGGGCTGGAAGCAACTTACGACAAAGAATTATGCGGTGTTTACGGATGGCAGGAAACGGTTCACGATGCCAATAACAAACGTATTCCCCTGCTCTTCCTGAAGGAAAAGAATCCCCGCAACGGTAATTCATTGATCCTTACTATCGATAAAAATCTGCAGGAGATCTTAGAAGAAAACCTGCAGCAGGGATTGAAAGAATATAAAGCCAAAAATGCCATTGGCATAATTATGGATCCGTTCAGTGGAGAGATCCTGGCTATGTCCGGCATTAATAAAAACGACCAAAAAAAATCTGCTTCCATGTTGCGAGCTTCGTCTAATCTGCCTGTTTCGTTCATGTTCGAACCCGGTTCCACCCTTAAACCTATCACAGCACTTCTGGCTATTGAAAAGAAGATATACAAACCATCGGACAGAATAGACTGCCGCAATTATCATCTTACTTACAAATCGGAAGAGCGCGTAATTAAAGATGATCATAAATTTAAATATCTTAGTTTTAAGGATATTATTGCATATTCCAGTAATGTAGGGATCAGTAAGATCGTGGAGCAAATCGGAAGTGAAACACTTTATGAAAGAATGATAGCACTGGGTTTCGGGCATAAGACCAGTTCCAATTTAGCTGGTGAAGCTTCCGGCATCTTCCGAAAATTGAAAGACTGGCAGGGATTTTCTCTTCATTCTATATCTTTCGGGCAGGAAATTTCCGTTACTACTTTGCAATTAGCCAATGCGTATTGTGCACTGGCTAATGGTGGTAAAGTAATACAGCCATACATTATTAAGAAAATAATAAATGAGAAGAATAAAATCATTTTCACTCATGAACGAAAAGTTTTGCGATCTGTTTCCAATAAGAGATCCCTGGATACTTTGAAGGTTTTCCTTAAAGGTGTGGTAGATTATGGTACAGCTACCGGTACAAAGATGGATTTCCTGGAGATAGCCGGTAAAACCGGTACAGCTGAAAAATCAATTCGGGGCAAAAAGGGTTATACCGAAGAAAAATATACTTCCACCTTTGCCGGTTTCTTCCCGGTGAAAGATCCGCAGTATGTTATCGTTATTGTGTACGATGAACCGGATTACAAATCCTATTCCTATTATGCTACTCTTTCAGCAGTTCCCACTTTCAGGAATATCGTTACCAATATGATCAATCTGCCACAGAGCGAAATTCTGGTGAGCGTTAAAGAAAAGAACAAGCGGTTCATCACTGCTCCCAATGTTATAGGAATGAATCGTGAAAAGGCAATTGAATTTCTTAATAAGAAAAAGATAAAATACCAGATTCAGGAACTTAGTACCGATGGAGATGTAGTGAACCAATTCCCAAAACCCGGTACTTCCTACCCTGAAAACGAATTTCTGATAGTAATTCTTGACAACGTGAGCGTTACAAAAGAACAGAATGAATTTGATTATAAAATGCCCGATTTTACCGGGCTTACTTTGCGAAAGGCAATAGCTTTGGCAAATAAGAATAATATAAAAATTATTGTTAAGGGTAATGGCACAATCGTTCGGCAGACGATAAAGCCTGGCTCGAAGATAAAATTCGGGGAAATATGCAGCGTAACAGCAAAATAAATTGCACACAAATATTAAACATCTTAGAGGAAAGCAACCTGCTTCGGAAAGTTTTCGATATAGATAAGCATTCAGCTTACACCGGTATGGCAACAGATTCCCGGCAGGTAATAAAAGGTGATGTATTCGTCTGCATTTCCGGGTTTGTAACAGATGGACATCTTTTTGCCGGCAAAGCGATAGAAAACGGTGCCAAGCTTCTTATTGTGGAAAAACAACTGAATAATGATATTCCGCAAATCGTTGTGAAAGATTCCCGGAAAGCTACCTCACTTCTGGCAAAATTATTTTTTAATGATCCTACTTCCAAATTTACACTCGTAGGAATAACCGGCACAAATGGCAAAACAACCATAGCCACGCTCATCGAAATGATACTTAGAAAAAAAAGCATGCCTACCGGATTTGTAGGAACGTTCGGCTATATGATAAACGGTAAAACATTCAAAACCGAACGTACAACTCCCGACATCGTGGAACTTAACAAGATATTCTGGCAGATGGTAGAATCAGAAGTGAAATACGTGGTAATGGAAGTTTCTTCGCATGCTCTTGCCCTGGATAGGGTTTACGGTCTGCACTTTAATGCTGCTGTTTTTACCAATCTCACACATGAACATCTCGATTTCCATAAAACCATGAATGATTATGCTAAAGAAAAGTTTAAATTATTCGATAACCTGGCAGAGAAAAATGGAACTGCCTTTATAAATATAGATGATGAATACGGTGCAAAGTTATATGCAAACCTGAACTGCTCCAAAAGATCGCTTTCCTTTAAAAAAGGTGATATTACAATTCATGATTGCAATTGCAGCCTGGAAGGAACTGAACTCAGTTATTCCGTTGGAAAAACAATAAAAAAAATTCACACAAATCTGATTGGAAGATACAATGCTTTTAATATTGTTTCGGCTTGCGAGGTAATTCAGGAGATCTGCCCTGAAATAACCGATAGCTTCATTTCAGAGGTTTTTAATAATATGCCGGAAGTACACGGTCGGTTAGAGAAAGTAGAAAACAGCAGGGGAATTGGAATTTATGTGGATTATGCTCATACTCCCGATGCACTAACAAATGTACTTAAAACGTTATCTGAATTAAAACAGAGACAGCTGATCTGTGTTTTTGGCGCAGGAGGCGAGAGGGATAAAACCAAGCGTCCGGAAATGCTGTCAACTGCATTGAATTTTTCTGACCTGACAATAATAACCAATGATAATCCTCGAAATGAAGATCCTTCCGATATTATCAGGAATATTGTAGGAAATACTTCTCATGATAAAGCTTTCTGGATAATTCGAGACCGTGAGCAAGCAATCAGAACAGCAATTTACAATGCTCAAAAAGGTGATATTGTTCTTATGGCAGGAAAAGGTCATGAAAAATACCAGGAAGTTAAGAATAGTAAAATTGAATTCAACGACAGTAAAATTGCCGGGAAATATGCTGATCATAAAAAAAATATGAATAATAAACTCTCATTTCCTATCGATCCTCTTCAGCTTGAATTCATTTTAGAAGATAAGATCGATGATAGTTTTGAACTGGTACTGGAGCATATTTCCACAGATTCACGTACGATTGAAAAAAACTCTCTCTTTTTTGCTTTGCAGGGAGAGAATTTTGATGGTCATGATTATGTTGAGCGGGTTTTACAAAAGAATAACTGCTGGGCTGTAGTTTCAAAAGATTACCAAAGCAATGCAGAAAGATTAATACGTGTTGAAGATACTTTGCAGTCATTTGGCAACCTGGCAAAAAAATATAAATCGTTATTTAAAATAACCACCATTGCTATCACCGGTAGTTTTGGCAAAACCACCACCAAAGAATATCTCTATAACATACTTTCCACAAAGGCACTTAAAACGTTTTCTAACGAAAACAACCTGATCGGTTTACCCAAGACGATTTTCAGGTTAAAGCCGGAATATAAATACGCCATCCTGGAACTTGGTTCCAATCAATTTGGTGAAGTTGCCCGGCTTACCGAGATCTCCGATCCGGATATTGCTGTAGTTACTGCTATCGGTCCTTCCCATCTTGAATTTCTTATCGATGAAGAAGGTGTTTTCAAAGAGAAATCTGCTTTGCTTAAACACAATGTGAAGCTGAGATTGTTCCCGGCAGATGACGATAGATTCAAAGAATTTACAGGGAAAACTTTCGGTTCAAGTGATTCTGCCAATTATCACATAACAAAAATTAAGAATAACACTAACTCCACCCGTTTCTGCCTGAATGATAAGCAATATTCCATTCCCACACCCTTTAAGAAATTCACTTTGAATGCAGCTATGGCAATTGCTTTAGCTACAGAAATTGGAATATCAACCAGAGAAATTCAAGCTGGTCTTGATAAACCTCTGAATATCTCCCTCAGAATGGAAATAAAGAGTTCTAACAATAGAACGTTGCTGATAGACTGCTATAACGCAAATCCCGATTCTATGAAGGCAGCTATTGAATTCTGGAGCGATTTTGAAATTAGAAGACCGCATATTGCTATTCTTGGTGATATGCTGGAACTTGGAAAATTGACAGAGAAATTGCATTTAAATATTTGGAAGTTATTGAAAAGTATGAATTATAACCGGTTGATATCCGTGGGAGAATATTCCATTTCCTACGGTGCAGATCAGCATTTTGGGAAAGTGGAAGACCTGATAACTTCCGGTATTCTAACGGATCTTCCCGATAATGCTGTAATTCTGCTGAAAGCATCTCATGGAATATCACTGGAAAAAATTATAGGAAGGATATAATATGTTCTATCATCTATTCGCACCTTTAGCAAATACGGAAATTATGGGTTATACCTTATTTAACGTGTTCCAGTATGTAACGTTCCGGTCGATTGCAGCATTCATCACTGCTCTGGTTTTTTCACTATTTCTTGGTCCTAAATTCATCAAGCTTCTCAAAAAGCACCAGGCTGTAGAAAGAATTAATGAATACGTTCCCATTTCTCACAAGGAAAAAGAAGGTACTCCCACTATGGGCGGTCTCATTCTTATTTCAAGCCTGCTTATATCATCCCTACTCTGGAACAACCTGGTAAACAGTTACATTCTTATAATGATCATCACCACTATCTGGCTGGGTGGAACCGGCTTCCTGGATGACTATCTCAAGAATTTTCTCAAGATAAAAAAAGGTCTTATTGCTAAATATAAATTGATGGCACAAATTTCACTGGGATTGCTTATTGCTACAGCACTTTATTATGGTTCAGCCGATAAATCCTCGATTACACAAATAAGTTTACCATTTTTAAAAAACACCGCTATCCAACTGGGGTGGTTTTTTATTCCTTTTGTTGTCTTTATGGTCACGGGCACATCAAACGCAGTGAATTTAACAGACGGATTGGACGGTTTGGCAAGTGGAACAGTGGCTTTTTCGGCACTGGCGCTGGGTATAATGGCCTACATTAAGGGAAATTTTGTTATTGCCGAATATTTGAACCTAGAATTCATAAGCAATGCAGGTGAACTAACGGTATTCATTGCTGCTATGATAGGAACATTACTTGGTTTCCTGTGGTATAATATAAAACCGGCTCAGATAATAATGGGAGACACCGGCTCGCTTTCACTGGGTGGTATTTTGGCTGTACTTGCTATTTTATTAAGGGAAGAGATATTCTTTGCAATTGTTGGTGGTGTGTTCGTTATCGAAGCATTATCCACACTTATCCAGAGATACTATTTTAAATATACACGCATTAGATATGGGAAAGGAAAGCGGGTTTTTCTTTGTGCCCCAATACATCATCACTTTGAACTAAAAGGTCATGCCGAAGAGAAGATCGTGATCCGTTTCTGGATAGTTGCTGCACTGCTGGTAGCAATAGGGCTGGCAACACTAAAATTGAGATAATATATGAACGTTCAAGAACATGAAATTGGAATCATGGGGATCGCTCGCAGCGGACTTGCCGCAGCGTATAAGATAAAAGAATTAGGTGGATTTCCCTTTCTCAGCGAATTCAAAGCCGCCGATAAAATCGAAGGTTCTGAGAACATTATTAAAGAATTCGATTGTGAATTTGGCGGACATACAAAAAGACTTCTAAAGTGCGATACGATAATTGTAAGTCCGGGGATTTCATTGAATATTCCAATTTTAGAGAAAGCAAAAAAGAATAATATAAACCTGATAAGTGAAATCGAATTCGGATTTCTTGTAAAGCATCCCGAAAGCAAAATAATTGCAATCACAGGTTCAAATGGGAAAAGTACAACAGTGAGCCTGATACATCATATTTTACAAACTGCAGGTTACAATTCCGTTCTTGCTGGTAATATCGGTATGGCATTCTGTTCCTACCCAATAGAAAAACCCGGTATCGATTTTATCGTTTTGGAATTAAGCAGTTTCCAGCTTGAACTCATTTATAAATTCAAACCGGATGTAGCTGCAATATTGAATATAACTCCCGACCACTTAAATAGATACAACAGTCTTGATGATTATGCTTTGGCAAAGTTCAACATATTTATAAACCAGGATAAATCCGATCTTGCAATCTTGAATCTGGATGATGCGATGAGTCTGAAACACAGAAATAAACTTGATCCTGAATATTTTTCTCTGAATTCCATAACAGATATTTATTTTAACGGTAGACAAATAATATTTGGCTCCGAACTTCTTAACATTGATGATTCCACCATCAAGGGACCGCATAATATTGCCAATATAATGGCATCTATCCTGGCTGTTTCTCCTTTTGGAATTGATAAGAATACAATAGAAAAATCACTTTCCACATTCGCTTCTCTTCCCCACCGGCTGGAATTCGTAGCAGAGGTAAGGGGAGTTAAATTTGTAAATGATTCTAAAGCAACCAATACCGAATCCGTAAAATATGCGCTTCAATCTTTCGATCAACCGATCCGCATTATCATGGGTGGTGGTGGTAAAGGTGAAGATTATTCGATTCTAATTCCTTATTTGAAAAAATATGCTAGGAAAGTTTATTTAACAGGTGAAACCCGTCTGGAAATGAAAAAGGCTTTTAGCGGGTCAGTCGATTTGGCTGTATTTGAAGATTTTGAAGAAGCAATACGAAATGCGTTCAAAGATGCATTTACGGGTGAATATGTAGTACTTTCTCCTGCCTGTACAAGTTATGACATGTTCAAAAATTTTGAAGAACGCGGAAATAGATTTAAAGAAACTGTATTGAAATTGAAAAATGAAAGCTAAAACTTATATTGCCGGATACGATTATTACATTCTTTTTGTGTACATGTTGCTCATGTTCATCGGGCTGTATATGCAGTTGAACATAAGTTCCATACGAACTTCCATGTCTTTTTTTTACAGACAATTTATCTGGTTCGGACTTTCTATTTTCTCGTTGTGGTTTGCCTTCAAAGTAGTTAAATTAGAAAAAATCCGTCCCTACATTTTCATGTTTCTTATTCTTACTATACTGCTTTTAATTGCAGTATTGATCTTCGGGGAAAACGTAAAAGGAGCTATCAGAAGCTTTCGTATCTGGAAAATAAACATTCAACCCAGCTTGATAGCACGAATTATGCTCATTTTGTATTTTGCTCATTTTTTGGATAAGAAACAAAAATTTATTGATGATTCCAGGCCTAAAGGATTTCTCAGGCGTTTCAATGCTCTTATGGTAATGACATTAATTGTATTTTTGCTCATCCTGGCAGAAAAGCATTTCAGTCCGCTTATTATTTCCGGTTTTACACTTATTTCATTGCTATTATTGGCAAAGATCCGGTTTTCTACCATACTCCTGATAATTTGTATTTCACTAATTGCTTTAATGATAGTTATAAAACTTGGTCCCAGATATCGCGGTGAACGAATGCAGATCTATAAAAAATATTCTTTATTTCACAAAGCATTCAACAATGAAGTTGAATATAACGGTACAAATGATTACCAGATAAGAGAAAGCCTGATATCTTTGACCGGAGGAGGATTATTTGGTACTACTCCCCGGAAAGGGACTGGAAAACACTATTTCCTGCCCGAAGCAAAAACAGATTATATCTATTCAATTATCGGAGAGGAATTCGGATTTCTGGGTGCGTTGTTTGTTCTGGGCCTGTATGTATTTCTTTTTGCCAGGACGATTATTAATTCATATAAGAAGGACATGTTCTTAAAGCTGGCTGGAATTGGACTGGGAATAAATATTTTCTTCAATGCTATGGTAAACATAGGAGTATCATTGGCAGCTATTCCTTCCACTGGAGTTACATTGCCATTCATAAGTTATGGTGGTACTTCGCTTCTGATAAATTCGTTTACAGTTGGGCTTTTATTGAATATCAGTGCAGAAAGACAAAGGTTTTAAATGAAGAACTCAAAAAAGAAAGTCATTATCGCAGCCGGAGGCACCGGCGGACATATTATTCCTGCCATCTCCATTGCCGAAGAACTAATTAAAAATAATATCGATGTTCTATTTGTGGGAAACAAAAACAGCATGGAACAAGAACTCACAGCTAAAAGGGAAATTGCTTTCAAGAGCATTAATGTTCAAAAATTCTACAGGAAGATCACTCTTGCGCATTTTAAATTTCCTTTTAAATTACTAAAAAGCATTCATGATTCAAAAAAGATCATTCGTAATTTTCAACCTGATGCTTTTATCGGAACAGGCGGTTTCGTCAGTGGTCCGGTGGGATATGCAGCTCATTTGAAGAAAGTCCCCATCTTTCTACAGGAACAGAACAGTTATCCCGGAGCAACCACCAGGATTTTAAGCAAATATGCTGAGAAAATATTTCTGGGAAACAAAGGTGCAGAAAAATATCTGCTCGGCAATAAACTTGTTTTCTCGGGAAATCCGATAAATAACAGAATAATTGGAGAAACAGAAAAGATCGATTTTGCAGAATTCGGTTTAAAAGAAAATACCACAAAGCTCTTTCTCCTGGGCGGAAGCCAGGGTTCGGTGGTTCTGAATAAAACTTTTCTGCCAATTGTAGATGAGCTTCTGGAAAATGGAATAGAAATAATCTGGCAGATAGGAAAAAATAGTTTCAACGAATTTTATCCAAAGATTCAAAATAAAAAAGGCATTTATGGTTTCGATTTTACAGATGAGATTGGAAAGATATATAATTCGGTAGATTTTGTGATAGCACGTGCAGGTGCTATATCTCTGGCAGAACTTGAAACAAAAAAACTTCCCTCGATTCTGATTCCTCTTCCCTCTGCTGCAGAAAATCATCAATATTATAATGCAATGGAATTGAAGGATAAAGGTGTTGCGATGGTTCTTAAGCAGAAAGATCTTACATCGGAATCGCTGAAAGCCACTATCAATACCATGCAAAATAGTTTCAAAGATATGCATAAAAAATTCAACCAAACTCATCACCAAGAAGCTGTAAAAACAATAACAAATTATATCATAAGAAAAATGAATAGCTAGGAGCACATATGCTGGGAAGAACAAAAAAAATTCATTTCGTAGGAATCGGTGGAATCGGCATGAGTGGAATTGCGGAATTGCTTCTTAACCAGGGTTTTGAAGTAACCGGCTCCGATCTTGCCTGTACCGAAATTACCGAGCATCTTGTAAAAAAAGGTGCCAGGATTACTAAAGGACATAGCGCAAATTTCATAAATGATGCAGATGTTGTTGTAAAATCTTCTGCTGTACAGAATGACAACCCGGAAATAGTAGCTGCAAATGCTCAGAAAATTCCTGTGATACGTCGAGCAGAAATGCTTTCGGAGATTATGCGAATGAGTTACGGAATAGGTATTGCCGGAACGCATGGAAAAACATCCACCACGTCCATGGTTGGAAGTGTGCTCTCTGAAGCCGCTCTAGACCCTACGATTATCGTAGGTGGAATTGTGAAGAATTATGGTTCTAACAACCTGCTTGGTTCCGGAAAATACATCGTGGTGGAAGCCGATGAATTTGATCGCTCTTTCCTTACTTTAAGCCCAATAATTGCTGGTATCACAAACATTGAAGCTGACCACCTGGATTGCTATACAGACCTGGAAGGAGTGAAAAAAGCATTTATTGAATATGCTAATAAAGTTCCTTTTTTCGGTAGTGCTATTGTTTGCATCGATGATCATGGTGTGCAGTCGATTATTCCTCAAATCGAAAAAGAGATAGTAACTTACGGTTTATCCAAACAGGCAAATATTCGTGCTGTCGATATCGAATTGAAAGATTTCAAATCAAGTTATACAGCACTTTATAATGATAAAATATTGGGAAGAATAAATTTGAACGTTTTGGGAATTCATAATATCCTTAATTCACTTTTAGCAGTTGCTACTGGTTTGGAATTGGATATACCTTTCCCGGCAATTCAAAAGGGATTGGCAAAATATAATGGGGTTTTCAGAAGATTCGAGCATAAAGGTGAAAAGGACGGCATAATCGTTTATGATGATTATGCTCATCATCCCACCGAGATCGAAGCAACTTTAAAAGGCGTTAAAGACAGTGTTGACAACCGCATTATAGCTGTTTTTCAACCTCATTTATTTTCTCGCACACGTGACTTCTACGACGAATTCGGAAAGTCTTTCTATCAATCTGATGTTTTGATCGTGACACCTATCTATCCTGCCAGAGAGAAACCAATTGCAGGAATTTCGGGTAAATTGATCTCAGATGCAGCTATTCAATCCGGTCATAACAACGCACTTTATGTAGAAAGCAACGATGATATTGTGGAGGAAATAGCAAGAGTTGCGAAGCCAGGAGATATTGTAATCACAATGGGTGCAGGAAATATTTATAAATTCGGTGAGAAATTTTTAGAAGAAGAAAAATGAAAAACACGAAAAAAAAAGAAAAAGTATTTGACAATAAAGTGCTAACTTCATTTCTTTCAGATGGTTCCTTAAAGGAATGCTCTAACATAAGGATAGGAGGTAAGGCATCTTATCTCTTTACTCCGCAGAGCGTTAGTGATTTAGTCCTAATAATTGCTGACACAAAAAAGGCAGGACTTGATTTCCTGCCGATAGGCGGAGGTTCCAATATCCTCTTTGGAAATGTTGGCAATAGGGTGGTAATTCTGGATAGAGATCTTCCCAAAATATGTAAAGTAAATAATAACCAGGTTGTAGTTTCTTCCAATTACGATATTAACAGTTTCTTAAACGAAATGATGAAGTACAAACTTGGTGGTTTGGAATTCCTGGCTGGTATTCCTGCTCACCTGGGTGGAACGGTAAATATGAATGCCGGTGCTTTCGGGAAAAACATCTCAGACTACCTGGATTGGGTAGAAATTATTGATCCTGAAGGTAAGGAAAAAATCATTCAACGGGAAGCACTGAAGTTTGATTACAGGCATTCTTCAATTGATGGTTTCATCACAAAGATAGCATTCAACCTGGAAGAAAAAACCAGAGAAAAGATTTCATCTGATATTCAATCAATTCTATCAGAACGCAGGAAAAGACATCCGTATGATTTTCCAAGTTTGGGCAGTACTTTCAAAAATCCTCCAGGTTATTTTGCCGGAAAACTGGTGGAAGAATGCGGTTTGAAAGGCTCAAGAATCGGTGATGCTGAGATCAGTGAGAAGCATGGGAATTTTATTTTGAATAAAGGAAATGCCACTTTTAAAGATGTGATGAGTTTAATCGAGCTTGTTCGTAAAGAAGTTTTAAAAAGAAAGGGCATTCAGCTCGAACTCGAGATAAAGGTGATTAATTGATGGTAAGAAAGAAAACCGGTTCCAGCAGATATTTTTTTTACTTTATACTCAGCGCGGTAATCATTATCACAGCATATTTTGGTGTGAAAAGTTTAATCGCAAAAATGGATATGTTCTACATTAATAAGATCGAAATAAGCGGGAATATCAACCTGGAAACCGATTTTTTGCAAAACCTTTCCCGGGATTTCCTGGGTCAGAATCTTTATGCAGTTTCCAAAAAAGATGTGCTTCAAAAATACGAAAACATAGTAAGGATAGACGATATAAAAGTGGTAAAAGTTTTTCCTGACGAACTGAGGATAATGGTTAAAGAAAAGAAAGGAATTTTCTATTTGAAATCTAAAGAAGGCGAGTTGTACCCTATCGACAAGAATCGTATTGTGCTGGATAATAAGAATTTTTATGAACATGAGATTATTCCTGTCATTGAAACAGATATTCATGCAGATAATTTTCTTTTTGGTAAAAAGATCGAAAACGATTTCGTTGAAAGAGTCTTTACGTTCTACGATAGATTGATAAAAACCGATCCGGGATTTTCCAACCACATATCGGAATTTTACGAGGATGATGACGATATAATTACGGTTGAAACAAATGTTGGATACCGAATAATCTTTGGTGAAGATGAGGTCGAAGAAAAATTAAAAAGATATGTTTTCCTGGAACAGAATAGAACATTTGAAAAGGGTACTATCGTGGACCTTCGTTTCAAGAATCAGCTGGTGATAAGGTCGGAGGATCAATGAAGAGCGGACAGATAATTACCGCCATAGATATTGGAACAACCAAGATCTGTGTTATAATAGCTACTTTTAATGAAGAAAATAAGCTGGAAATTAAAGGTATTGGCACCAGCAGGTCAGACGGACTTGTTAATGGCGTCGTAGTGGATATTACGAAAGCTTCGCAATCAATAAAAGATGCTATCGTAGAATCGGAGAATATGGCTGGTTTAAAGGGCAGGAACCTTTATGTAGGTATCGCTGGAAATCATATTAAAAGCCAGAATACGATTGGCAGAATATCTCTTACTACTGGTGCAGATCCCTGTGAGATCACTCAGGAACACGTGGAAAACGTGATCACAAATTCTAGGAATAATGTAAAAATTCAGCAGGGTAATGAAAGACTGGAAATAATCCATGCTATTCATCAATATTACAAGATAGATGATCAGGAAGGTATCTTGAATCCGGTTAGCATGAGCGGGTTTAATCTCTCTGCTCATGTTCATATTGTTATGGCTGATATTAATACGCTGCGTAACGTGAAAAAATGTATTGAGATGGCAGGTTATAAAGTAGTAGATATATACCTTGAGCCAATAGCCTCTTCCAATGCAGTTCTTAATGAAGTTGAAAAAGAACTTGGTTCTATCTTGATCGATATTGGAGGTGGTACTACAGATATCGCTGTATTCTTTAAGAACAGCATCAGGTTCAGTTTTGTGTTACCATTAGGTGGAACAGACATCACAAACGACCTGGCAATCGGGCTGCATACTTCTCCACAAAATGCTGAAGACCTGAAGATAAATCAGGGCAACTCACTTGCTTCACAGATACCGGAAGATGCTCTTATTGACATCGAGGGTATTGGTGGAAGAGAATCCAAACAAAAAAAATTGCGGTATGTAAATGAAATAGTAGAGGCCCGTATGCGTGAGATATTTGAAGGTTCATACAAAATATTACACGAACAATATGATTTGAAAATGATCACTGCCGGTCTTACAATTACCGGGGGTGCATCCCTGCTAAAAAATAGTGACGTCTTAGCCGAAGAGATTTTTAATATGTCCACCAAAATCGGTTATCCGAATTTAACCGATCTTGCAGGACCAACAGAAAGGCTAGAAAACCCGAAATACGCGACAAGTGTAGGAATTCTGTATTATGCTTACAATGAACTGGTAAGCAAAGAAAGCAAAATTCAAAGTATAAAAATAGGAAATACTTTTACAAAGTTCATCAATAAAATCAAAGAAATATTTAAAGAATATATTTAGGGGGGAAGATGCTCGAACTTGACTTGAATCAAGACGAAATACCCTTCGGGACACATATCAAGATCATCGGGGTGGGTGGAGCTGGCGGTAACGCTATTAACACTATGATAGACTATGGTCTTACCGGAATGGAATTTATTGCTGCAAATACTAATATTATGGATTTAAAACGATCCAATGCTAAAATAAAACTCCAGCTTGGAAAGGAAGCTACCAAAGGACTTGGTGCTGGAGCTAATCCGGAAATTGGCAGAAAAGCTGCTGAAGAATCCCGTGAGGATATCAAGAACCACATCAAAGATGCCGATATGCTGTTTATTGCTGCTGGTATGGGCGGAGGTACCGGAACCGGTGCAACTCCAATTATTGCTTCTCTGGCTCGAGAAATGGGGATTTTAACAATCGGTATTGTTAACCGTCCATTTATTGGCGAAGGTAAGAAACGTACTGTAAATGCAGAAAAAGGGATACAGAAACTGCGGGAAAACGTAGATACATTGATTGTGGTTCCCAATGAGAAATTGAAAGAAATATATCCCGATATGACCGTGATCGAAGCATTTAAAAAGGCAGATAATGTATTATACGAAGCTGCAAAAGCAGTTTCGGAGATAATTCATTATAGCGGTTATATGAATGTTGATTTTGCCGATGTGCAAACAGTTATGGTAAATCGTGGTATGGCTTTGATGGGAACCGGTGTATGCGATGGAGATGACAGAGCTGCCAAGGCAGCCAGCCTGGCAATGAATAATCCGCTTTTATCTGATATTCATATAGAGAATGCCAAGGGAATTCTTATTAATATAACTGCTGGTAATGATTTCAGGATGAATGAATTTGAAGTTATTACCCAAGAGATCGTAAAAAAAGCTGGTGAGGATGGTGACATTATTACTGGCATTATATTCAATGAAACCATGGAAGGCAAAATCAAGGTTACCCTGATTGCCACTGGACTGGATACTGCCGGCACTACAGTTTACGAACGGGAAAGCATAATCAGTGAAAAAGCAGATGATAGCGAAGATATCAATAAAACACTGCTTCGAATTCGTAGTTCCGGTTCCATGAGCCTGGACAAAAACCAAGATACAGAAACCAATGAACTTCCCGGCAAGCAGATGGAAATCCCGGCTTTTTTACGTAAATTCTCCAACTGATGACAGATTTTTTTCTTAGATTATTAATTCTGGCTTTGTCCATTTACCTGGTGGGCAAAATAACAAAGCTCTTTATTGTAGAAGATTTCTTAACTGCAATCATTACGGCTCTTGTTCTTGCCTTAGTCAACGTAATTGTTCGACCTGTTCTTGTACTAATAACTTTTCCATTGACTATCATCACACTGGGTATTTTCCTGCTTTTTGTAAATGGATTGTGTTTGATCATCGTTTCTGCTCTGATTCCAAAATTTAAGATTGCAGGATGTCTTAATTCTGCAATTGCAGCTTTACTGATATCTGTGACTAATCTAGCGCTGGAATGGCTAGCAGGATTTTAATTAACAAGTGTATTTGGAGTAAATAGTGTCCTATTTGAAAGATTTTAATATACTGAAAGATAAATTCGATATTAATCAGGAAAATATAAATATCGCTGAACTTTTTATGCAAATTCATAATTTACCTTTTGAATCTTTCAGTTATAATATACTTCCCGGCGAAGAAGAGTACCGATGTAATGAACACAACAGGACATTTAAGAGTTCTTATAACCTGGAAGGCAAACCCGACACACCCAATTTGAACCGAATATTAAATTTTGATGATTCCAAGATAAAAGAGAACATTAATTTCAATTATAGCATCTTTCAAAGTTACAAACCGGATAAAGAAAAAAAGAAAGATAAGAAAGAAAAAGCAAAGAGAAAAAAGCCTAAGAAAATAAAATCAAAAGGTGTGATAATCCTTCTACACGGGCTTAATGAAAAGGATTGGACGAAGTATCTCCCCTGGGCAAAAAAATTGACAGAATCAACTCATAAAACGGTTATTCTCTTCCCGATAGCTTTTCATATGAACCGTGCACCCAAAGAGTGGTTAGATCCCAGATTCATGATCAGTGTGAATAAAGAAAGAAAGAAGCTGAACCCTAACCTTTCATATAGCTCTTTTGCCAATGCGGCGCTCAGCTCCCGACTCCAATTTTATCCCCAAAGGTTTTTATGGTCCGGTTTACAGAGCTATTTTGATATAATCCAGTTAATTAGAGAAATAAAATCAGGATATCATCCCATTATATCTAAGAACGAAAGCATCGATCTGTTTGCCTATTCAATTGGTTCTTTCCTGGCACTAATTCTTATGATGACCAATCCCTACAATTATTTTTCAAAATCCAGACTTTTTAACTTCTGCGGTGGCCCTACACTGAATAGGATGTGCCCAACTTCTAAGTTCATTATGGATAGCGAAGCCAATATCGCTGTATATTCTTTCTTTATAGAGCATATAGACCAGGAAATGAAAAAAGACGAACGGTTGGCTCATTATTTTAGTAAATTACATCCGGTGGGAAATTGTTTTAAAAGCATGCTCGATTATCATAAAATGAAAAGTTTTCGTGAGAAGAACCTGAAAGAGATAAGCAAAAGAGTGGTAGCATTAGCTCTGAAAAAAGACCAGGTAATCCCTCCCTCAGAAGTTATTAACACTCTCAATGGTGAAAATCGCAATATCTCCATTAAAATTACAGTTATGGATTTTAAATATAAATATGACCATATTAACCCCTTCCCGGTATCTGAAGCTCTGGAAAAGAAAGTAGATAAAAATTTCAATAAAGTTTTCAAGATCGCTACTAAACATTTGAAATAGAATTATTACAATATGAAAAAAATTCTGGTCTTTATTAGCTTATTCTTTTGTCTCCGTATCTATGCCTTTAACTTTCTGGAATACTTCGATGCCTGTTCTTATCATTATACACTGAATTCTTATATAGGAAGTGACTACTTTCCCGACCGTGATGAAAACGAATTCAGCTATCAGGAGAAGATAAATTTTGAGATTGGCTGTAAATACATAATTCAGCAGAATTCTTCTCTCTGGATGGATTTGAGCTACAGAAATGATCTCTTCGATAAGAAGATAATTATAGAAAGAACCGGTATCTCCACAACCCGGGGAAGTTGGGAATTTATTTATAAGTTCGATAAGATCGAGATCGGCAGATATTCAGAGATACTGAACAGAAACGTGTATGGAATATATTTTGATAAAGGTGTAATAGAAGATTACAGGTTCAACGGATTGCAGATAAACAAAAATATAAACAGCTTAGTTATATCTGGAAAGATTGGTGGAAATAATTTCAATACAAGTTTGGGAATGCTCTCGGTTGATTATTCTAACGATAACGGATATTTTGAATTTTATTATTTATATTGCGGAAGGGACAGACTGTTAAATATGCCCTTGCATGCTTTTGGCTGTGAGTTCATACAAGATTTTGGCTTTATGAGTATTTACAATTCAGCAGTCTATGAATACCTGCATGCTTATGATTTCACTCATAATACGAGGAAGCGTTTTGCTGATCTATCGGAACTCGTTATCCAACTATCTGATGCACTAAGTTTTGGTTCATGTTTTTTATATAAAATTTTCGATTGGGAAACAAAAGAAAAATGGCAATCCCAGTCATTCCTGAAACTCAAATCCAACAATTTCACAAATTACGCATCATATCGGTATTGGGAATCGGATATCGGATTCGATCGTGAGGTGAATATTATTAATTCTTACAATATTCTTCCCCAGTGGTCGGTAGCAACAAATCTAAGTTATTTCAATCCATCCATTGGAACGGATTATTACCTGATAGGATTTCAGGTGCAAATTAACTATGAAATTGATTAAGTTGTTACCTCTGCTTTTTCTTCTTGGTTGCGATATTGCAACTGAACCGAGATCTGCTCAAACATACGTAATTATTACCTTTGATGATGCCCATGAAAGTATATACACTACAGCTTTACCCATTATGAATGAATACGATTTTCGTGCAACTAATGTAATTAACACAGGGTGTATCAGCGGAGAAGACAAACTTTCCTGGCAGGAAGTTGAGGAACTTGAATTTGAATATGGTTGGGAAACTGCCGGTCATACTTTACACCACATTTCATTACCGAATAATCCCATTGAGATAGTGGAATACGAAATATATCAGGATTGGTTGAACCTGCAAGAACACGGATTAAGCCATTCCACTTTTGCCCTGCCCAGTGGTAATGCCACCGAGGATCATTATGAGATAATTCTGCGGTATTATCAGAATGTACGTACCAGCCGAGATTTATGCATGCATGCACCATTGGATCGAAAAAATTTGGGTTATTTCTCTTTTCACACAGACTACACAGCAGAACATGCAATTGCACGTATCATCAAAGCAGTAGAATATAATGAATCGATTGTTGTTATCGGTTTCCATCGCATTCTTGAAGATGATATGGGACATCCCAGGAACTGCAAACCCGATGACTTCAGGAAGATCATGAAATTCGTTTTTGAAAATGGTTTTGAAGTTATTACAATAAAAGAAGCATGTGAAATGCTTTCTTAATGGAAAAATCAATGGACTTTTCAAAATTAACAATAAGAAAGATGAATATAACCGATTATGATGATCTGATCAAACTTTGGATTAAAGCAGGTCTTCCCTATCGTCCTAATGGAAGAGATAGAAAGAACAAAATAATGGAAGAGTTAAAAAATCCTACCACTAACATCCTGTTGATGGAATATGAACAAAATATGATCGGTTCGATTTTTGCAACCCATGATGGTAGAAAAGGTTGGATCAACCGGCTGGTAATTACTCCGGAATTCAGAAATAATGGACTTGCTCAAAAACTTATTGCCGAAGCAGAGAACTTCTTGATACAGAAGGGAATAGAAATAATCGCTTGTCTTATAGAAGATTGGAATGGGCAATCCATGAAATTATTTCAAAAAGCCGGTTATAAAAAACATACCGACATCATCTATTTTACCAAACGGTTAAATCCGGATGTTTAGGAGATATTATGGCTAAATTAGAAATCACGATTGCAGAATTGATCGATATCTTGATCGCAAATAAGATAATTCCGGAAAAAATCTCAAATATCGATATTCAAGGGGAAACAATAAATTTTAAATATAATACCGGAATGATAGTTCCCCATGAAATTGACGCTTTCGTAAATTTCGTAGAATACGAAAAGGGGATAATCATTTTAGAAATGCATACGACCTGGTTTGCAGATAAAGTTCTCAGACTCGCTTCCCTACCGGAAAATAATTATGTCCAGTTAGATTATCCACAAGTAATTTTTTATATAGAGCGATTACTGAAAGATAAGGTCATTGGCTTAATGATCGAAGACATTAAGTTTACCAATGGAAAATTCATTATAACAACATATAATATATAAAAAATAAGGAGATAAAGGATGAAAATTACACCCTCGTTCCCATGCTCCTACGTGGGAACGAAAGGATAATCAATGGCAAGAACTCGGTATAAAATATTTGAAAATAATCAGCCATACTTTTTAACCTGTACTGTAGTAAATTGGTTGCCAATTTTTGGTAATCCCGAAATTGCTCAGATTATTTTGAATTCGCTCAAATTTTTGAAGGAACATAAACGACTAACGATTTTTGCCTACGTAATAATTGAACATCATCTTCATTTAGTAGCATCATCCAAAGACTTAACAAAAGAAATGGGTGATTTCAAATCTTATTCAGCTCGGAAAATTATTGATTATTTTAAAGATCAAAACAATCAGTTTATTATTAAGCAGTTAAAGTATTTCAAACTCAAACATAAAAAGGATAGGACGTATCAATTATGGCAAGAGGGAAATCATCCACAGTTAATACAAGGGGATAAAATGATGCGTCAAAAAATAGAATATATTCATCAGAATCCTGTTATACACGGATATGTGGATGATGCAATTCACTGGAGGTATTCGAGTGCAAAAAATTATGAAGGAATGGAAGGTTTGTTGGAAGTGAAGACAAACTGGTTTTAACGCATGAGTCTTGAAAGTGTGTTCCCACGCAGGAGCATGGGAACAAGAGGAAGTTACAAAAGCATGGGAACAAGAGGAATTAATAGTAAGGAGAAAAAGGATGAAAGTGACAATGATCATGATAACAGTAATGCTACTTTGCAGTGTTTCGGGTTTTGCTCAAAATAAGGATTTCATAACAACCGATTCAGGTTTGAAATATCGCATTACCGAACATGGAGACGGAGAATTGCCCAAAACCGGTGACCGTGTAGTTGTTCATTACACAGGCAAATTAGAGGATGGAACTAAATTCGACAGCTCACTGGATAGGAACAAACCTTTTACATTTGAACTGGGAGCAAGACAGGTTATTAAAGGCTGGGATGAAGGTATTGCACTTTTACATGTGGGAGATAAAGTCACTTTAATAATTCCTTCCGAATTGGGTTACGGCAGCAGGGAAATGGGATCAATACCAGCAAATTCAACTCTTATATTTGATGTTGAACTTGTTGATATTCTACCGGCTATTAAAATTGAACCTTTCAATATCGAAGGTAAAGCAAGTATTACCACAGATTCCGGTTTGAAATACTACCTTGTAAAAGAAGGAACCGGAAAACAAGCAGCAACCGGCTATGAAGTAACGGTGCATTATACCGGTTATTTTGAAGACGGCAGTATCTTTGATTCATCAGTGAAACGTGGTCAACCGTTTAAATTCACTTTAGGGATGAGACGTGTAATAGCAGGTTGGGATGAAGGCGTAGCCCTGATGAAAATTGGCGATAAAATGCGCTTTGTTATACCGTACCAATTAGCTTACGGTGAAAAAGGATATCCGGGTGTTATTCCACCCAAAGCGACCCTGATTTTTGATGTTGAGTTGCTGGAAATAAAATAAACTGGAGGATTTTACTATGTCTGATTTAAGACATTTTTTAAGATATGAAATCACAGGCTTGATGTTTTTTGTACATTTTAATGCTTTTCTGTATGGAATTGGTAAAATTTGCAGCAGAGAACAACTGCTTAAACTTATTGTACCTGAGGTCTTAATAGCTGTTTTAGTAGGATGGATAATTTATCAAATATATGATTCATTAAATTCCTCTGCTCATTGCATGAAAAGCTCAATTAAAAAAGTAATTGAATGGGCAAAAAAGGAGGAAAAAAAGATTGATGTCAATAAAGCTAAACATGCAATTCAAATTGGTCTTTATTACAATTCTAATCACGAGAATTCAAAACTAGATAATTCGAATATGAAAGAATTACTGAATTTATTATCAAGCAAATTTGAACATTGGGGTTCACGAATAATTAATGCAAGTATTAACTTATTAGCCTTTCTATTGTATTTAGAATATAATATTATTACTAAAAATAAGTTCTTTCTTATTTCAGCTATAGTAACTTTTTTCATATTGTTTTTCATATCAATGAAAATATGGATATTAAAAAAGGAAATAGAATCCTACGAAGGTATGTTAATAAACCTTAAAAAAGATGAAATCACGGAGGCAACTAACTTATGAAAACGATAGGTCTTATCGGCGGAGTCAGTTGGGAATCTACCAAAGAATACTACAGGATCATTAACGAAACTGTCAGGAAAAAGATGGGTAAATTTCATTCTGCTAAAATTCTGCTTTATTCCCTGGATTTTCAAGTGATACGTGATTCCAACTGGCAACAGATAGGCAAGTTACTTACAAATAAAGCAATCCTGCTGGAAAAAGCAGGAGCTGACTGCGTTCTTATTTGTGCAAATACACTTCATAAAGTTTACAATGAAGTTCAGAATTCTGTGTCTATTCCAATATTGCATATTGCAGATCCCCTGGGAAAAGCCATTAAGCAAGAAGGTTTTCATAAAGTGGGTCTTCTGGGAACTAAAACAACCATGGAAGAAAATTTCTATCAAAAAAGATTAAAGGAAAAATTCGATATCGATGTGCTTATTCCACCAAAAGAAGAAAGAGAGATGGTTCATAAAATTATTTTTAATGAATTGGTTACTGGTAGAATTAAGAAATATTCTAGAGGAATATATTACAGCATCATGTACGAATTGATCGAGCTAGGAGCAGAAGGAATTATTCTGGGATGCACAGAAATTCCACTTCTCATCAAACAGAAAGATGTTAGAATCCCACTCTTCGATACCACACAACTCCATGCAGAAGCAGCCGTAGAATTCGCTTTGGATAAATAAAATAATGAAAGAAAGAGAGGAATTATGAAAAAGATCGTGATTAAAGCTAAAGTCCTGTATGATGGATTGAAAAGCTATAAAAACAGATTCATTGTCATAGAAGATGAAAAGATAGTAGAAGTAACAAAAACAGCAATTAAAGCCGATTTCGAAGGATTTGTTACTCCTGCTTTTATCGATCCCCATTCCCATATTGGGATGGATCGAGATGGCGAACCCTGGCAGGAAAACGAAGTTAATGATATTGTGAACCAGATCAACCCGCTCGATGATCCATTGAATAGTATCTATTTTGATGACCGTGCTTTCAAAGATGCTGTAGATTTTGGAGTTCTTTACAGTTGTGTTGTACCGGGTAGCGGTAATCTTATTGGCGGTAGAGCTAAGATCATCAGGAATTATGCCCGGAACGTGAAAGAAGCTTTTATGAAGGATTATGGTTTCAAGATGGCACTCGGTTATAATCCGCGTTCTACCCAGGAATGGAAGGGAGAACGTTCCAACACCAGGATGGGAATTTATGCACTGTTAGAGAAAAAACTGGATGCAACACTCATTAAAAGAGAAAAGAAACAATTAGACCTGAAGAAAAAAACCAGGGAACTCAATAAGAAATTGAAAGAAAAGAAAATCTCCAAAAAAGAGCTTGAAGAAGAATTGAAGATAGCCGATAAAGAATTCGAACTGGAGTTTTTACCGGAGGAAAAGGCTCTTCTACTGTTGCTGCGCGGTAAAATGACCGCTAAAGTTCACGTTCATAAAGAAGACGATGTGTATTACCTGATTAAATTAGCAAAAAAATATAACCTGAAAGTTACTGCTGAACACACTGGAGATGTTTTCCATAAAGAAGTTTTTGATGAACTTGGTAAACATAATATTCCAGTTGTTTTTGGTCCACTTGGCACTTTAGGTTATAAAGTAGAATTAAAGCATGCTTATTATCAGAATGCAAAACTCCTGATGAATTCAAAAGCTTTCTTTGGCTTGATGACAGACCATCCGGTTATCCATACATATTCGCTTCGCGACAGTCTTAAATTCTTCCTGATACAGGGAATGAACAAAGAAGATGCGATCTCACTCATTACATACAAGAATGCTAAAATACTGGGTATCGATGATATTCTGGGCACAATAAAAAAAGGTAAATTGGCAAGTTTGGTTGTCTGGAATAATGATCCGCTCGACTTGAGTGCTTTCCCTGTAATGGTGATGGGAGAGGGAAAAATACTGCGAAAGAAATAATTGGTAGTTCAGTTCTAATTTTATAAGATAAAAGACCCGGCTTTCGACCGGGTCTTTTATCTATTAGATTTGATGTTTATTTTTTGGGAAGATTCATTTTATCATACATGATCTTCTCACGCATTTCAGGCGATAATGGTTGATTTGTAATAGAAGCTTGCCCTCTACTGGTAACAGTAATAGTACATACCTCCCACCAGGCAAGCGGGTTAGTGCCATTACCGTCATCAACTATGAAATGGTGCGGCCCGAAAGTTGCTTCCAACTCTCCATCAAAGAAAACCTGCACAGTAGCATCGGAATAATCATCCATATCAAGAGAGTAGCAGTTTATCTGGATCTCATAAATTCCCACGTTTGCTGTTTGCACGGTAAAAGTTTCTGGGCCATAGCCTTCTACATCATCAATATCCAGCGAACCATCTGAGATGACCATATTTCCATAGTAACAATGCTCTCCATTAGGATTCCAGGCATGCAGGTCGAGGTCTGAGGTGGGAGTATTCCACCAGAGCACAACTTCTATTTCCGGTGCTGTAAAATCACCATACACTGTAAGTAAATCGCTAACACCTGTATCACCATTTGCGCTGTTAGCTCTAAGCTGAATGGTATTTTCACCAGCAGTAATAGAAATATCAACATAAATATACCCATAGTAAACATCGATCTCGTAATCTAAACCATTTAAAGTTATGATTGCTGTATTTCCAGTAAAAGGATCTCCGTTGTCCAATTCGACTTCTACTTCTAAATATATCACATTATCAGAGAAATGCTGCTGATTGTAAGGATGGTATATATCAAATACCGGCAAAGGTGACTGAGGAATTCCCAGGTTCGCATTAACTACATACTGTGTTCCTTCCACCAGATTAAAATATTCATTATATTCGTTGTAACCATCTAAATAAAGCCTCACAAAATGATATCCTGGTACTAACCCATTAATTGTAGCTGGAGTGAATAACGCAGTATAAGTTCCATCAATGTAAATGGAAGCACCGGATGGAATACTGCTTATCTGAAGAGATGTATTTATTATTTCTTCCAGAATCACATTAACTGTATAGGTGTCCCCCCCATTTATATAAAAGGTTCCAACATAACTTTGATATCCAACTAATTCCAATCTTAACTCATGCTCACCCGGAACGATTTCCAAAGTTGCAGGTGTAAAATAACCTGTATTATTACCATCCAGAATTATGGTTGCTCCTTCTGGTGTGCTATTGGCTATAAGAATTGCATTTTCAATTAAATCAGCATTTACAGTATATGTGCTTCCAGCTTCAATAGAAAAGTTTTCAATATAATCTTGATAACCGGTTAATTCTAATCTTAATTCATGGTTGCCTGGATTTATCTCCAGTGTATCTGGAGTAACATAACCTGTCATATCGCCATCCAGAATTATTGATGCTCCCTCCGGTGTGCTGTTCACAATTAGAGTTCTGGAATCATTTAAAATTGCATTAATTGTATAAGTATCCCCTTTTTCTACAGTAAAACTAACAGTATAATCATTGTATCCATTTAACTTCAGCTTACATATATGATCTCCCGGATCGATCTCCAGAGTTGCCGGGGTAATATAACCTGTGGAATCACTATCAAGAATTATAAAAGCTCCCTCTGGTGTGCTACTAACTACAAGAGTTGCATATTCATCAGGTTCTACAGCATTGTCACATCCATTCAGGATAAATAATATCCCAATAAAAAACCAAATTAAAATTAATTTAAAGACCCTCATGGAATACCACCTAGTTTTATTGAAATTTAATGTTTTATTTATTTATATTATAATGTTAAGTGTCAAGAACAAATATTATTGATTTTTTTTTATCGTTAAGAAAATAAGAATGGTTATAATAATTAGCATTTTGAAACTCTGCGATTTGCAAAAATGTTTACAAAGCCAAGTTAGGAAATGCATCTTATTTTATGAAACAAAAAAAGACCCGGCTTTCGACCGGGTCTTTTCTTTATTTGAGCTTTATGTTTATTTTCTGGGAAGATTCATTTTGTCATACATGATCTTCTCACGCATTTCAGGTGATAATGGTTGATTTGTAATAGACGCTTCCCCTCTTCCGGTAACAGTAATAGTACATACCTCCCACCAGGCAAGCGGATTGCTGCCGTTGCCATCATCCACTATAAAATGGTGAGGACCGTAGGTTGCTTCCAATTCTCCTTCAAAGAAAACCTGTACAGTAGCATCAGAATAAGCATCCGAATGGAGTGAGTAGCAGTTTATCTCGATTTCATAAATTCCCACGTTTGCTGTTGGCACGGCAAAAGTTTCCGGTCCATATCCAT
>CBDUTJ010000002.1:0-120165 GCA_965370415.1 uncultured bacterium
ATTTTGAAATGATTATCGGATTCCACTACCTGAAAGGTATGCACCTGAACGATAGTAAGAAAGACCTGAACACCCGGGTAGACAGACACGAAAGCATCGGCAAAGGATTTATCGGATTGGATGCTTTTCGCTTCCTGATAAATGATAAACGATTTGATAATATTCCACTGATCTTGGAAACACCCAATTCAGATATCTGGGCGGATGAGATTAAGTTACTGTATGGTTTGATGGAATGATAAGTTATATGTTGATACAATTTTTACTAAACTTGACACAAGTCTAAAAGATCTTGTGTTAAGTTGAGACACATCCTTTTTCAACTTAAGTCAAGATTATCCAGCAGTTGCATGACAACTTAACTCAAGTTTCAGTTTAGTCTCGTTCCCATGCTCCTGCGTGGGAACGATGAACTCTCATATCCAAGCTCCCGCTCTTTACGAAAGTCCTCTTTCGTAACGATAAAGTGTTACTTCAACAACATACATTTTTTCACATACGATTTAGATGGCGTTTGCAATCGATAAAAATAAACACCGGAGCCAACCAGCTTCCCATTATCATCTCTGCCATTCCAGATCATTTCGCTGCGACCGGGGCTCATGTAACAATCTAATAAGGTTTTTACTTTCTGCCCTTTTATGTTGTAGATCTCCAGTTTTACTCTGCCGGATTCGGGAAGATTGAATACAATTTTTGTCTCAGGATTGAATGGATTAGGGTAATTTCGTAATTCGTAATTCGATATTGGTAATTCGATATTGTTAATTCCCACATACGGCTCTGCTCCGAACTCATAGCAACCCATATCAATGATTGCCACTCCATTCCCGTCTCCATCCCAGATGCGATAGTTATGCAGCAAATCCCAGGGTGGTAAATATAGACCTGTTGTATCCGGTGTACCGGTATCAATGCAAGGAGAACCTTCAAGAAGTGCAAACGGATGTGTTCCCAGGCTGTCAAACATTGGGTCTTCATCTATATTGCCTTCTCCCCAATTAATGATATTGGCATTGTTCTGATTGTAGATTCCATCTTCTCCATTTTTGATATTACAGTTATCCACGTTAAGTTCATATGTATAGCCATAAGGAGTATCATCAATCATATAAATTTCATAATCTGTATTATTGTGCATTATGGTGTTTTTCATTGTAATGTTAGAATTAGCATTTATAGTTGAAAGATTACTATTATTACCTACGATAGTTGAGTTATTGATATTTATATTTCCATCACCTCCAAAGTGAATAATCCTATCGCTGTTACTACTGTTTTCATTTATCAGGCAATTATTCATTGTTACACTTGCATTCTCACCATAATCTGTTGAAATCCCAACTATATAAGATTCATCATCGTATGTGTTAGAATTTGAAATAATAGTATTTTCAATAATAAAATGATCATAAGCATCTAAAAGTAAAGACGACATACAAGTAAAATCAGGAGATTGGATTAATGAGTTATTAAAGAAAATGCAGTTTCTCATTATTCCCGTATTTTCAGCTAAATTAAAACCAGCATTTATTTCAGCAATGTTATTTGTAACAATAATATTATCATAAAAGTTATCCACAAACTCATTTAAAACTATAGTTCTTATATTTGTATTTCCATCTATTATCACATTAGAAATTTTTAAATAATCAATAAACCGAGAATATATGATATACGATGCTTCAAAATCAAAATTGTTTTGAATAGAAAAGTTTGATACTTCAACAGTACCAGCTAAATTGTATCCGACAATTGTACCATCTGTAAAATCATTCTTTAGAATAGTAGTTTCCATATCTTCACCAATAATAGAAATATACTCTTTACAGCCAATAGGGTAAATTTGCTGATTTGTCCCCCAGGAATAAGTACCGGCAGCCACATGCACGGTGTGAGGATTAAGACTATCCGCTTCTATTTTACGTACCGCCCAGGAGATGTTTCTGAGTGGCTCTTCTGGGTATAAACCGCTGTTCTCATCATCCCCGTCAGTCGCTACATAAAGATCGTGAGGAACAAGCTCCATCCAGTTGTGCTGTATGTCGAACGTATATGAGGCTTCCTGCATGTACTCAGCAAAAAAACGATCAGGATTGAAAACGGAGAAAGTATCGACTGCAACATGGACATTAACTGCATATTTGGCAAATAAATCTGCTCCCTTGCCGGCATTATTATTGTAAATATTACAACGATTATCCGGATCAAAATTGATCGTACTATCGTAATCCCAAAAAGCAGCACCACCAAAACCCGCAGAATTTTCAGTAATCCTAAGCCCTGAAAATGTGAGATTTACTCTACTTGAGTAAAATGCGCCACCTAAAGCAGCAAGGTTATTCCTTAGATGACAGTTAATTATTGTTCCGTTTTCTATGTATATAGCATATATTCCACCACCATTATATGCACCTGAAAATATACCATAACCATTTTGAATGGTAAAACCACGGATAGTTACATCAATATCTATATATTGCAAAATGATACAACTGTTCAGAAATTGACCATCAATGATCGTGGAAGCAATGTATTGCGGATCTCCGGTGATCATTTCCAGGCTGGATAGGGTAATATTCTTACCATCTATATTCAAGTTTTCATAATATGTACCAGGATAAACCAGAACTGTGTCAGTATCAACAGAAGCATCGATACCTGCCTGGATGATGGTGAAGTTGCCACCTCCGGATTGGTCGATAATCCATGTGGTAGAGTATAGATCCTTCGACATGCTCAGAGTGACAAATGTGAAAATAACAATTAAAAACTTTTTCATAGAATTACCTTTTTTGAACTCACCCCCAACCCCTCTCTTCAAGCAAAGAGAGGGGCTTTAAGGATGAGAACACATATATTGAACCCGACTCGATCCGGCATTTGCCGGACAGAGTCGAGTTCATAAAAAGTTACTTCAACAGCAACATTTTTTTGTTCAATGTTTTCTTACCTGTCGATAACCTGTATAAATAAACACCGCTGGAAACAGTTTTGCCAACATTATCTTTTCCATCCCAAATTGCATTATATAAACCTGCTGTTTGATTACCAGCGACAAGAGTTTTCACTTTTTGTCCCTTTATATTGTACACAATGAGTTCAACATCTCCCTCTTCTGCCAAAGAATAATTTATTGTTGTAATCGGATTAAAAGGATTGGGAAAATTCTGCTTAAGAGATGTCTTGATCACACCAGGTAAATTATTACCTGAATCTGTTATTGAGATAATGTAGAAACGCTGTGGATTTTGTGAAAAATCTAGTTTTTCTATGTTACCTGCATCATCAAGATTTTCTTTAATAGCGTACGAATCTATCAGCAAATTCTCTGATCTTGAACCATAAGAAAATAGGAATTCTACTGTACCTGGATCAAATATCATAGAATCATTATAAACATAAGCGCGTATTTGCACAAGTGAGTCTTCAATTACCTCTGCACCTTTACACTCGTTTTCAACGAAGATACCTATTTCTGTTGGATTACCCAGAACTTCTAGATCAAGTTCTACATACACAGGAATGTAATCTGTCTCTTCCGTATATGTAAAATCCTGTGATGTTGAGCGTGTTTCTTTTGGAACCGTACCACCACCATCTTCCCCCCAGAAGAAACTACCAGTTTCTGTACAATTAACAATTACCAGGTCACCATAATTTATGGTTGGATTTTTCACTAAGATGTTCACTCCTAACCAAGTATTGTCTTCTAGTTTTATATAAGTAAAAGTTCTTGTTGTTATCCTGTTAATCTTATCAAGCACTGCTGCCAGGGCATCAAAGGGTTTCATGCTTTCTTCCAGGAAATAGCCGATCCAGTTCTCTCCACCTTCTTCTATGTTTATTGTTTGTTCAGAGTATTCCAGGAAACCGGTGATTTCTAATGTTGCAGCTTCATTCATTATTAATTTATAACCTTTTACGCTGGTGAATTGCTGGTCCGCATTTAGCCAATTCTCAAGAAAATAATATATATTATTTTCAGGATCTTGAGTTTCAACTAAATGCAAGGCAGCGGGATAAGGTGGCAACATTATTTCATAAAGCACACTGTCAGCAATATCGGCTTCAGCGAACACAGTATCTAACACTGGAAAGCAGACCCAGTTAATGCCTTCGATCATGTCAATTAACTCGATGGTGTCAAATTTGTGGTTAATTGCTCGTACTGCCCCAATATCGGAAGGGGTTCCATCTGGATCATCATCATCCCTGTCCAATTTTGGAAACGAAACCCAGTTCCAATGGTTGCCAGGTAGTATTTTCATATCCTTGGTTGTACAATCGATCAGATGATCTCCGTTCATAGCAGTTTCAAAAGCTTCTTCAAAATTAGTATATTTCTGTCCAGGACCGAAATAGAGATCGGTTGAAAATAATTGTGTGCAATAAATAATCAATAGAAACAATATCAAGTGTTTCATTACCTGTTCCTTTGCTCGTATATGAACTGCTTTTAATATTTAAATAAATGAATTGTTTGTCAAATATTTTTTCAAACTTACTAGGTAATGATGATTCCCACTTTCGTAGGAATGACGGTTGATTATTCAAATATTGCGTTTACAAATTCATTCACATCAAAATCGCGCAGGTCTGCAAGTGATTCACCTACACCGATAAGTTTAACCGGAATATTAAGCTGGTGCTTAATACCTATTACAATTCCACCTTTGGCAGTACCATCCAGTTTGGCAAGCACCAGTCCGCTCAGGTTGGTGGCTTTATCAAATATTTCTGCCTGAGAGATTGCATTCTGTCCGGTAGTGGCATCTACTACCAGCAGGGTTTCATGCGGTCCATCCGGCACTATTTTCTTTATTGTACGAACTATCTTGGAAAGCTCGTTCATCAGGTTTATCTTTGTGTGTTGGCGTCCGGCTGTGTCTATCATAACAATATCTATATTTTTATTCACTGCACTCATTATACCGTCATAAACTACAGAAGACGGATCGGCACCCCTCTGCTGTTTCATAATGGAAGCTCCGGCTCGATCTGCCCAGATGGAAAGTTGTTCGATGGCAGCAGCACGAAAGGTATCAGCAGCTATGAGAAGCACAGTTTTACCCTGAGCGGTAAATCTTTTTGCCAGTTTTCCGATAGTAGTGGTTTTCCCTACTCCATTCACCCCGGCAAAAAGAATGATGAAAGGTTTTTCATTGCTTAGCTGCAAGTGGTTAATCTCCGTAGAATAATCTTTTAGTAATAGTTCACGTATTATCTCTTCCAGATGTTTTTGAACATCACCCGGTACTGTTATCTGGCTCGATCTTATTTGTTCACGCAGTTTATCGATGATATCACAACTGGTTTGCACTCCTACATCTGATTGCAACAGTATTTCTTCCAGATCTTCCATCAGCTCTTCGTTTACTTTACCACGAAGTTTTATTACTTCTGCTAATTTACCCAGGAAACTGTATTTGGTTTTTGCCAGCTTTTCTTTGAGCTTTTGGGAAACTTCTTGTTGTGTTGTTTCAACCCGTAAAGACGGTTTATGTTTTTTCTTTACCGCTAATATATAGAAGATAATAATAGCGAGAGCCATCGTTCCAGCAACTATATAGAGAATTATATTTGTATCCATTAAATTATAGGAATCCAATTAACAAAAAAAGCAGACATTGCTGTCTGCCTTTGAATGCAAATTCAGATTATTTTTTATCTTTTTTTGGTTCTTCTTCTACCTGGGATGCTTTTTCTTTGTTAAAATATGCAGCAAGCCGGGCTTTCCTGCGGGAAGCGGTTCTTTTGTGAATGATGTTTCTTTTGGCAGCTTTATCCAATTGACCATAAACTTCGGAAAGAAGTCCTTCTTTTTCTTCAATAGTAATTTCACTGTGCATTTTTTTGGCAAGTGTGTTAATGGTCATTTTCACATAATGATTACGTGCCGATCTTTTTTCTTCTTGTCTCAGTCTCTTTTCACAAGATATATGATTAGGCATCAATTCCTCCATCTTTATAATTTTTTGGGACAAAGAAAGTTAAGCCTATCTAATGTCAAACCATTTTTATTTTTTCTTCAAAACAGACAGTAGGAAGTTTACTTAAAACAATATTATTTATATCTTATTGCATTTTATCGTATTTGAATTTGAAATCCCTGATCCCTTGAAAAATGGAATCTACCAGTTTATCCTGATAGGAAGATTTTATAAGTTTTTTTTCTTCTACTTTATTACTCATAAATCCCAATTCGATAAGAACCGCCGGCATAAAAGCACCTCGCAGAACATAGAAGTTAGCCTGTTTCACACCGCGGTCATAACCGTTTGTAGAACCAACAAGAGAACTCTGCAATTTCATTCCCAGATGATAGCTTTCCTCCAAGTGTTCGCTTTGAGCCATATCTGCCAAAATAAAAGCCAGGTCATCATATTTCCTTACAGCCTCTTCCCCGCCTTCAAATTTATATACCACTTCATTTTCAAGTGCTTCCACTGCCCGGGCATCGTCCGTAATAGCAGTAGAAAGATAAAAAACTTCAATGCCGTCTATCTTCTCCTTCCTGTGTGCATTACAATGGATAGAAATAAAAAGATCTGCCTTGTTGCCATTGGCAAATTGGGTTCTTTGCTGAAGAGAAACAAATTCATCACAATCACGGGTTAATAATACGTTTACATCCAGGTTTTTTTCCAAAACTTTTTTCAATTTATGGGTAACATCAAGCACAATATCTTTTTCAAAATTCTTTCTTGAAAAACCGACTGCACCCGGATCCTTTCCACCGTGACCAGGATCAAGAACAATTGTTTTTATTGAATTATCACTGGGATTATCAGCAATGATCTTGCCATTCAAAACTGTTATCTTCTCAGGGAAGATCTCCGGTACTATCTTTTTTAAGAGCGTAACCGGAATTAAGTACTTTCCATCCTTTTGTATAATGTTATATGTAAAATTATAGAGTTCAGATTTATGCATTAAATAAGACGATTCCAAAAGAAATATAAGTTGTTCACCAAACATATTCACTTTCAATCGTTGATCGGGAACATCCTCCATAATTTTTGCTTTAAATGCTTTATTCAATTCATATACGTTAAAATAATCAATTGTATTGATCGTTTCTGTATTGATTACTTCTGAAGCCAAGCCAGACTTGTATTCGATAGTTATTCCTGCCTGAAGGCTCAATACAAAAAGAAAAAAGATTATAATCAGTTTATATCTCAAGTTACCCTCCTAACTGAAAGGAAAAATCTTTCTGAAGTGATATAATATATGTTTTGCGGGAATAGCAAATACCACCTCTTTTTTACACATTTTCAAATAAAGTTTGAAACTCAGAACAGACGCCACCAGGAACAAAGCAGTTGCTCCGATAAACACAGATCTGATACCAAGAGTTTTCATTATCAGTAATCCCAGAAATGGTGCGAATATTCCTCGCACTCCTGTTAAAGTTACATGTACACTTTGATACATGGAAACATCTTCTTTACCAGCAAAAAATATGGAACTGATATTCCAGGCAATGATCATACCAGACAAACCAACACTGAAAATAAAAAAAGCAAAATAAACCACATAATAAACATAACTGGTACCCAACATGAAACTGGAAATCAGAAGCGTGAGAGGATAGAGACTGAGAATTCCAAAAACAATAGTTGTAAAAAAAGCAGGATTTTTTCTGTCATGGACTTTTCCAGCTAAAGGAGCCAGAAAAAGAATGCCGATCTGTGCGATGATGCCCTTTGCTAGGAAAGTATGCGAATAATCCATTTGCAGATACTCAACCAGGTATTTGGGTATTGCTGGTAGCAACATCATAAATGCTATTCCATACAGGAAGAAATTTCTTTGGAAGATCGCAAAATCTTTATTGTTCTTTAAAACTTCCATCGTTCGTAATACCGGTTTTATAAATACTTGTTTTAAAGTAAGAAAGGCTTTTTCTTTGAAACCTTCTTTATTGATCTTGATCAAAGCCATTAGAAAAGAACTTAGACAGCCTAAAATTCCAACAGCCAGGAAAATATAACGAAACCAGTTTTCATCCATATCAAGCATTTTACCTGCTGCATAACTGAAAAAAATAGCTACCAGAGTTATAAGGCTGGAAACATAGCCAAAGATCAAACCTCGGTTCTTTGGTGAAATATTAAGCTGATAAATAGAATTCTGAGCCGGGCTAATGAGAGCATTAAACGAAAATAGAATTACAAGAATTACAAGGTATTGATAAAAATTATGTACCCACAGCATTAATATCAAACACAATCTTCCTATGAGTCCGGTAAGTATAAAAAACTTGGAAAGGCTTTTGGAATGTTCCAGTATCTTACCCCACCAAATGGAGAACAAATTAGAAATCGGCCATAACATTACCAGGATGGTTATCTGCCAGTCATAAGCATGAAGTGCCTTTTTGGCGATAATATCCTGCAAATTAAACGTGCTTATGATAAATCCGTTAAAAAAAGCCGCTAACATCAAGATGAAGAAAGTCCTCTTTTCGATGTGGTTTAACTGCATCAATTTTTCCCTTATTTTTTTTGAGCAAATTCCTGATATATATGAAAATTGTCTACCTTTATCTGCTTCATTAGTTTCATTCCTCTTTTCAAAAAAAATCTTGCTTTTATAATTAAGATTTTAAATGTGGTTTTCGAAAAATATTATCATTATAAGAAGTTATAGAAAAATAAAGGGAGAAAGAATGGGTTTAAAAACATTCCCCGGTGGGGTACATCCCCACGACTCTAAAAAATATTCCAAAAATAAACCTGTAGAAATTTTATCACTGCCTTCAAAAGTTGTAATTCCTCTTTCCCAGCATATCGGCGCTCCATCCAAACCTATAGTGAAGGTAGGAGATGAAGTGCTTGCAGGACAAAAAATAGCTGAGCCAGGTGGTTTTGTTTCCATTCCAATGCATGCTTCTATTTCAGGTAAAGTTACCAAGATCGACAAATTCAACCATCCTGCAGGAACAGTATCAATGGCGATTGAGATAACCAGCGATGGACAGGACAATCAGATCGAATTGACAGACGAAAAAAACTATTTAGAACTACCCGCAGAGGAGATGAAAAATCGAATTTCCGAAGCTGGTATTTGCGGTATGGGTGGTGCTGGTTTTCCCACTCATGTAAAGCTCTCTCCACCAGCAGAAAAACCTATCGATACAATCATTCTGAACGGTGTGGAATGCGAACCGTATCTTACAGCAGATTATCGTATCATGATGGAACAACCGGATGATATCATCAACGGTCTTAAAATCCTGATGAAAACAGTTAATGCCAAAAAAGGGATCATTGGTATTGAAGCAAATAAACCGGATGCTATCAAACTTTTCAAAAACCTCTTGAAGGATGATAAAAATATCAAGGTTGTAGGACTTCACCTCAAATATCCGCAAGGAGCAGAAAAACAACTGATCTACGCTGCTACAAAACGAAAGGTTCCTAATAAAGGTGGCCTGCCCATGGCTGTGGGAGTTGTAGTTCAGAATGTGGGTACTGCTATTGCTGTTTATGAAGCAGTGCGCTTTAGAAAACCGCTTATCGAAAGAGTTATTACCATCAGCGGAAAAATAGTGCGTAACCCGAAGAATATTAAGGCAAGGATCGGTACATCATTTTCTGATCTGTTGGAATTTTGTGATGGAACCACAGAGGAGATCGGTAAGGTTATTTCCGGTGGACCTATGATGGGTTTTGCTATTCCCTCTCTGGAAACACCGATGGCAAAAGGTTGTTCAGGACTTCTACTCTTCAATAAAAAAGAAGGTCATAAAGAAGATGAAAGCGTATGCCTTCGTTGTGGTAGATGCGTGGATGTATGTCCCATGGATCTTGTGCCCAGCCTGATAGCACATAATGTGAAACACGAAGACTGGACTTTGGCAGAAAAATTTGGTGTGATGGATTGCATGAAATGCGGAAGCTGTGCTTACGTTTGCCCATCACATATCAAACTCATTCAATGGATAGATATTGGAAAACTTAAAATAAACGAATTACAAAAAAAATAAATAATCGTGAAATAAATGGAGGATATATGAGTGATGTTTATGCCGTTTCGGCAGCACCTCATATTAAGCAGAACATATCAGTAAGTTCTGTAATGTGGCAGGTTGTATTAGCTCTTACTCCTGCTCTTCTTGTGGGAATTTTCTTCTTTGGAATTCAGTCTTTTCTACTCACACTCTATGGTGTGATAGCTGCCGTAGTTACAGAAGCTTTTATACAGAAATTGCGCAAAGTACCCATAACGATTTCAGATGGCAGCGCAGTAGTCACAGGCATTCTGGTAGCTTTCAATATTAATTCGGCAGCACCCTGGTGGCTTCCTGTTATCGGTTCTGTTTTTGCTATAGCTATTGGTAAACAGATATTTGGTGGATTAGGTTTTAATATTTTCAATCCTGCTCTTCTGGGAAGAGCTTTTCTGGTTGCTTCCTGGCCTACGTTAATGACTGCCGGATGGAAAAGTACTACTCCAATGGCTCTTTTTAAAAGTTCTATCAACGGACTTATGAACCTTCCTTCTAACGTACCAGCCGTCGTTACATCTGCTACTCCACTGGGAGTGGTAAAAGCCCTGCGTGATACTACCCAGATAAGTTCTGATATGGCAGAAACAGTTATGAATAACCTGACCAGCATGGACACACTCCAGAATCTTTTCTGGGGTAATATCGGTGGAGTGATCGGTGAAGTATCGGCTGCGGCACTTCTTCTTGGTGCTGCATATCTTGCCTGGAAACATATAATCGAATGGCGTATTCCTATCAGTTATATTGCCACAGTATTAATTCTTACATACATTTTTGGTGGAATAAACGGATTATTCTCTGCTTCGATCATGCTTCCTTTCTTCCATATTTTTTCGGGTGGTCTTATTTTAGGAGCGTTCTTCATGGCTACAGATATGGTTACCTCTCCTGTTACAAAGAAGGGAAGGATAATCTTTGGAATGGGTTGCGGAATATTGACCGTTGTGATCCGTCTGGTTGGGGGATATCCGGAAGGTGTTTCTTATTCTATTCTTTTAATGAATATCGCAGTTCCGCTGATAGATAGATATACAATTCCCAGAATATTTGGGGAGGTTAGAAAATGAAATATTTTTTAAGACTTGGATTTGTATTATTGGTTATAACTACCGTAGCAAGCGGAATTCTGGCATATATAAACAGCCTTACCGAACCTATTATCAAAGAAAATCAACGTAAAGCAAAAGAAGAAGCCAGAATGGAAGTTCTGCCGGAAGCTGTTTTTTTCGATAGTATTTCCTATTTGAATGAAGAAGTAATATATGCCGGTAAAAACTCAGAAGGACAACTTGCAGGATATACATTTGTAGCTTCTTTGTATGGTTATAGCAGCGATGTGAAAACCATGGTTGGTGTAACCACGGACTTCAAAGTGAACAAGATCAAAATAATTGAACAAACAGAAACCCCGGGTTTGGGTGCAAACTGCACAAAACCTGAATTTCAATCTCAATTTGAAGGGAAAAAAGCTGATACAATGGCAGTTGATAAAGATGGTGGTGAAATCGTTAGTATAACCGGAGCAACTATAACTACCCGAACAATTGCCAATTCTATACGGACTGGTTTAAAGTTCCTGAAAGATATCGAGGTTCAATCAGAACCTGAAGAAATTCACCAGGAGGAGGTTACCGAATGAGTGTTATCAAAGAATTTACTAAAGGTCTCGTTAAAGAAAATCCTGTTTTTGTGATGGCACTTGGGCTTTGCCCGGTATTGGCAGTTTCTTCTTCTGTAGAAAACGCTATCGGGATGGGAGCAGCAGCTACTTTTGTACTGGTTTTTTCCAATATTTTTATTTCTCTCATCAAAGGCTTTATTCCAGGTAAGATCCGTATTCCATCCTACATTGTAGTAATAGCTTCGTTTGTTACAATTGTAGATATGGTGATGGAAGCTTATGTTCCGGCTCTCCATAAAAATCTGGGTCTGTTCATTCCACTCATCGTTGTAAATTGTATTATCTTGGGAAGAGCAGAAGCTTTTGCCGGGAAAAATAATTTAATAAAATCCATTTTAGATGGTTTTGGAATGGGTCTGGGTTTCACCCTTGCACTTATAGTAATTGCCACAATAAGGGAAGTATTGGGCGCTGGACAATTTCTGGGATTCAATGTGCTTCCTGCAACCTTCAAACCAATGTTGGTAGCGATTCTTGCTCCGGGAGCTTTTCTGGTTATGGGTCTTTTGATGAGCTTGATGAATCTTAAGAAGAAATAGGAGACAAATAAATGGAATTTTTAGCAAAAATATTCGCAATGGCTATTGCTGCCATATTCGTGCAGAACTTTGTATTGATGCGCTTTCTGGGTTTGTGCCCTTATATTGGTGTTTCAAAGAAAATAGATTCGGCTTTGGGAATGGGAATGGCTGTGATCTTTGTTATGACCATGGCCTCCACTTTTACCTGGCTTATTCAAACCTATCTTTTGGTTCCATTGAAAATTGAATTCCTGCAGACTATAGCATTTATTCTTACAATAGCTTCGCTGGTTCAACTGGTAGAGATGGTCATTCAAAAAACAGCTCCGGCACTTTATAAAGCCCTGGGTGTTTTCCTTCCATTAATAACTACAAACTGTGCTGTACTGGGTGTTGCCATACTCAATATCAATGAAGAATACACTTTTATTTTTGCAATTTTGAACGGCATGTTTGCCGGGCTTGGTTTTACTTTGGTACTCATCCTGATGGCCGGGATCAGGGAAAGACTGGAGAGAGCGGAATTACCCCGCACAATGCGTGGCATGCCTATCGCTATGATAGTGGCAGGCTGCATGGCACTTGCGTTCCTTGGTTTTTCCGGCTTAAAATTTTAGGGGGAAGTTAAATGTCCATCATATTATATTCAATAGCAACTCTTGGGATTTTAGGTGTAATTTACGGACTGGGACTTGCCTTTGCTTCCAAAAAATTTCACGTGGATATCGATCCTAAAATTGAACAGATAAATGAATTACTGCCTGGTGTTAATTGTGGAGCCTGTGGATATCCGGGCTGTTCTGCATATGCAGAAGCAATTGTAGAAAAAGGAGCTGATATAAATCTGTGCGCACCCGGTGGAGATGATGTTATTGCAAATATTGCAAAGATAATGGGGATAGAAGCAACATCTGCCGATAAAAAGATCGCTGTGATTCATTGTCAAAGTGGAGGAACAAACAACACTTTCTTCCGTTATGAATATCATGGCATTTCTACTTGCAAAGCTGCTGTTCTTGTTTCCAGCGGTCCCAATCTTTGTAATTATGGTTGTGTTTTTCAGAACGATTGTATTGCAACCTGCCAGTTCGATGCTATCCATCTGGATGAGAATGGAATGCGAATAATCGATAAAGAAAAATGTACAGGTTGTGGTGCCTGTGTTATTGCATGTCCGCGTAATCTCATTGAACTTGTTTCTATTAAGAAACGTGTTCATGTACTCTGTTCTTCACACGATAAAGGTGCGGTTTCCCGCAAAGCATGTGGAAATAAAACATCTTGTATTGCCTGCTCTTTATGTGTAAAGAAATGCCCTGTTGAAGCTATTGAAATGCAGGATAACGTAGCTGTAATTATCTACGATAAATGTATAAACTGCGGTCAATGCGCAGATGTTTGTCCTACCAGTGCTATTTTTGATCCGCTGAAAGAAGTACGGGCAAAAAAAAAAGCAGAAGCAAAAGCAAAAGATGAAGCTGTTGAAAAACAACTGGAAGAACAGAAAACAACAGAAACCCAAAAAGATACAAAGTAAAATATAATGAACTTTCTGCTATTATCAAAAGCAAAAAGATTGCAAAAAAAGGGGCAGAAATTCCTTACTTCTGGAAAGATCGAAAAAGCTCATGGGATATTTCAGAAAGTCGTCTTCATTGATAATTCCACCGAGAACCTTTTTAATCTGGCTTTGTCTTTGATGTCGTTGGCACGATATTCGGAAGCGGAAGGCTACCTGCGAAAGATCGAAGAAAATTTTCCTGATCATGAAATGAATACACTCTCCCTTGCCGAATCCTTAATCATGCAGAAGAAGTGGGATGAAGCAATAAAATTCTACAAAAAAGCAAGTCAGATAAATCCTCGCAGCGAAGCTTATAAAAAATATGTGGAAATATCTAAAGATGTAATTGCCAGAGAAAAATATGTCAAATCCAAGGAGTTCTTTCAAGAAGCAATAGAAGAACTAAGGCACAAGAACGACGAAAAAGCACTCAAAATACTGCAGAAAGCCAATGAATACTTTCCGGGGAATCCTAATATCCTTAATAATATTGGAACTCTTTACTTGAACTTGAAGAATTATAAAAAAGCCTACAGCCATTTTGTAAAAGCAATTTCTTACGATCCGAAGAATGAAAAATTCCAAAAAAACTTGTTAACAGCAAAAAGAAAGATAAAAAAATAAATACCAAAAAAGCACTAATAATAATTCTAAGATTGACAAAAGAAACACAACATAAAAATATAGCTGACGAAAATTAATTCTTTCAGGGGCGTAAATGAGAAAAATAATTTTTCTGGTATTTTTTTTATCATTCGTTTCTCTTATAAATGCAAGTTTTCTTATAGATGTTTATCATAAAGATTACGGTTACGTATTACGAACTGTACTGGTTTTTGATTCTAAGCCGAACTATTCAGTTCTAAAACATCAGGATGATATTCAGATAAACATAATGAACTGCCGCAAAGATGCTACTATCCAGAATATTCAAATTCCCAACAGCAATGTTTTAGAAGCGTTCGATTTTCTGGTTAGCAAAGACAAGGTGATGGTTGTGCTAACTATCAACCAGACACAACAACTTATTTCCGGTGAACCCTACAAAGTTGAACTGTATGAACTCTCCGGGGAATTGTTTAAACTTGTACTGGATATTTTTGCCATCAAGAATCCAAAAACGCTGGAAGAAGTTCGTAGTTTTGCTGATTTTTATAAGACAATAGGAAAAACCGAATTAGCCGATGAATACTATACTATTGCCTCAAACATGAAAACCGTACAACAAACACAAATTGTTAACAAAAGCACTGTAAAAACCCAGAAACCAAAGAAAAAATTTATGAAAACTCTAAAAGTCCCAGCATTTTTGGAAAACATACAAAATATTCTCAATATAAATGTTATAATTATACTGACAGTGAGTATTGTTTTTATTATTGTTTTAATAATTATCATTTCGAAAGTGGTTAAGAAGAGGGTACCAAAATCTGATTTTGAAGATAAAAACCAGCGTTCCACCCAGGGTTTTGGTGATAATGAATTCCAGAAAAGGATGGTTTTAAAACTTGCAGCACAAGAATGGGAAAGCGAAGCAATTGCCATGGAATTAAATCTACCTCTCGATGATGTACACAGGATGCGCGGCAGCGATATTGATGATGAGTTAGAACGATTTTAAAACATAAAAAAAAAAAAACGGCTCGGGAATTCCGAGCCGTTTTCTTTTACTAAACCCTCAGTTATTTTATTAAGATCATTTTCTTAACGGAACTGAAAGTACCAGCTTTCAACTTATAGAAATATAATCCTGAAGAAACAGGTTTACCCTGACCATCTCTTCCATCCCATAACACAGAATGCCTGCCTGCTGAAAATACTTCATTTACCAGTGTACACACCTGTTGTCCTTTGATATTGAAGATTTCTATTGTTACAAACGAGGACGTTTGTGCTACAGAAAAATAAATTGTTGTGGTCGGATTGAAAGGATTGGGATAATTCTGAGATAAGCTGCTTACAGGTAATATTAACTCATCGTCAGCATCGACATCCGGGACTAAATAAATATCAAAGACAACATTATCATTATTAATAATAATTTCATCTTCGTGAAGACCCAGGTAACCATCTTTCCAGCAATCCAGCGAGTAAGTCCCGTTGGGCAGATCAAAGTAATAATAACCTGTGCCATCGGAAACAGTCGAGTTCCAATAATTTATAGTTCCCACACTGATATTTGCATTGATTATTGGATTTGCAGTTCCCTCTTCATAAACATATCCTGAAAGTGAACCACTAAAAATAACCGGTTCCATCTCAAAATTTTGCTGAACTATATTGTAATTAATAACAATATCTTCGATATGAATAGCATAATAATTAACATGCCATGCATCGAGCACATAGGTGCCATTGGGAAGATCAAAGTGGTAATAGCCATCCTGGTTGGTGACGGCATAACCACAATAAGGATCACTGAACGCCCAGATTTGCACTCCTTCGATAGGATTTGCTGTTCCAGTCTCATATACAATACCCCAGAGTTCACCATCGAACGAGATCGGATCGAGATAGAAATCCATGGTGATCATATCATCTTCAATCACAACATCTGGAACCATCTGCTGGTAATACATTTCGCCCTCTGCATAAACTTCATAAATCCCGTTTGGAAGTGGCAATTGATAATATCCTTCATCATCTGTACCGGTTCCAAACCAGTTTGTACCATCGAAGGCATTTACCCCACAATTTTCTGCAGGTTCTGACGTAACAGAATCATATACATGTCCCTCAATTCCACCTGTAACAGTATAAATATGGAAATCGATTCCCGTGGAACCGGACATAATATTATTGTAATATTCAACCACATAGACCCCTGGGACGTCCTCAATATCCACATTAACACCATAGCCACCCAGAATATCTGCTTCACTTGCTACGTGAAGAATATAGCTGCCGCTCTGTTCACTATCAGTTTCTGTATAGCCAATATCGCTCCAGCAATCTATCTCAAATCCGGCTGTAGGAACATCATCCAGATACACCATACCTTCTATTGTGGAATCAGTTTCATATACCAGGAAATCTACTGTTTCCGTGCCACCTTCTTCTACATATACATCCACATGATCTACAACCAGATAATCAGGAATAAGATCGTCTTCGTCAAATCCTACTTTCCACCAGCCTTCGATCACAGTAAGATTGTAATATCCAGATCCGTTGGTTTCAGTTGAAACACCACCCGGCATTTGCCCTTCTGCATAAACTGTTACGCCCACTACCGGAGCACCGTTTTCATCCAGAACCGTTCCTTCGATATTAGCATTTCCCGGAATAAAATTGAAATCATAACCGGTAATATGACTGTTGATATTCACATCAACATATACTGTATCCGGGAACATCCCCCCACCCAGAACGCCAAGTGGGTCAAAAGCCATAACCATATAATCCGTTACTATAGGTACAAAATTTTGATAATTTCCAGAAGCATCTGTAGCTGTCATCCACATATTCTCTTCACTGGACATAGCTGCAATGATAACATTTGGAGCTACCGGAGTAACCAAACCGGAAACGGAATAATCTGATATGATCGGATCTATCCAGAGAAATGCATCATCGATACCGCCAGCATCTTCCGCCACAAAGAATAACCCAATATTAGAAACACGATTCGGTCCGTCTTCATTACCATAAAATGTTATCTGGTAAATGCCCACTGCAGGATCTTCATCATCAATATCGTTATCCACTATTTCATCTTCCGTATCGGGAACAAGCAGATCGACATCATCCTCCCAAGTTCCATTACCATTCATATCTGCCCACATGCTTATATTTGCTTCCGAGCAGCCATCAGAAAAATAAATGGTTACAACAAAATCATCACCCTGAACGATAGTTGCCTGATCTTCTCCGTTGATCTTTACATCCATTGGATCCCTGTTGCCGGATTCAATTGGGTATGATTTTACAGTTGTTTTTTCCCTCTTTTCATGATCAAACCTGAAAGGATCAGGAATCTTTATACGCTCTGAATCATAATGGTCATCCCTCACCAAATTAAGTGCAGCTTTCTTCTTGATGATCTCCAAATTATCACTTCCCTGAAATGCAAATACCTGCAATGAAATTAAACTAATGAATATTAAAATTAAAATAAACTTTTTCATTTTTCTCCTCCTTAAATATTTAATTGCAATTAATCTTTAACATGTCAATAAATTGAATTTGAAATCTCTTTGTCAAGTATGAAAATAAAAAAATATGTATTAATAATGTATGCTTTTCAAACAAGTCGGTTTATTCTTAAAAAGAATTTGACGTTTTTGCATAAAAACTAATCTTCGAGATATAATTTTTTATTTAAATGGGATTTATATGAAAATAGCGATCATTGGGTTTGGTGCAGCAGCAATCGGATTTATTGAGCGAATTAAAAATTCAGATAATGAGATCCATATTTTTGAAAAAAGCAAAGATATTTATTCATCGAGTATCTCGGGAATACGGGCAGACGGTAAACTGTTCGTATCTACTGAAATGGGTGGAAATATCGACTTAGATATAAGTCTGCAAAAGCAGCTTGTAGATTATTACATCGATAAAACCGAAGATAAAAAATATGAGAAGGGTAGCTCTTTTGCCAAGAAGGAATATTATAATAAATTCTACGAAAAAGGGTTCCAGCCAATTCATTCCGATTTTTATCATATTGGAACAGATCAGTTGAAACAGGTTCTTTATCACATATATAAAGGTTTTAAAAAATTAAAGAATATTCATTTTCATTTTAATGAAACGATCACCGATATCGAGCCGATTGCAAACACCGTGATCTTGAGCAACCGGGAATCTTTCGATATTGTTGTTGTAGCGGTTGGCAGAAGCGGTCATAAACTGGTTAAAACTATCATCGGGAAATTTCCTGAACTTATATCCGACAACACAAAAGTAGATATGGGTATTCGCATGGAACTTCCTGACCTTATAGTAGAAGAACTGAACAAGGAAATGTACGAATTCAAAGTGAAGTACAAAAGTAAGACAGGTTATATGGTTCGTACTTTCTGTAACAACCCCAGCGGTTTTGTAGTTACCGAAAATTATGGTGATTTCGTTACTGTGAACGGGCATTCTAAACTAAAGGAAAAAAGTAAAAATACTAACTTTGCTATTCTTACAACAGTTCAGCTTACCCAGCCATTTAACGACCCCATAGGGTTCGGCTCGCACATTGCCAAACTCACAAACCTGCTGGCAGGTGAGAATAAAGTGATCCTGCAAACCTATAATAACTTCAAAAGCTCAAAGAGAACCAAACATCTTTACCGGGTCTCTCCCACTCTGGAAAACGATAATTACATACTGGGAGATATCAATCTTGCCTATCCGCGCCGTATTGCTGAAAGCATCATAGATTTTATTGAAAATCTAAACGAAGTAATACCTGGTGTGGCAAATGACGATAACCTGCTATATGCACCCGAGATCAAATTCTATTCGAACCGACTGTACAACGATCATTTCCATAACCTCAAGTTCATCGGTGATTGCTCCGGTGCTACGCGATCTATTATCTATGCCACTGCTCATGGCTGGCTGATGGCAGAGGAGATTATTAATAACTAAAAACTATGATCTTTTAATTCCGTTTTGGAAGTGAAAAGGAGAATTAATATGAGAAATATCTATCTATTCCTGCTTTTCATTTTCATTTTCTCCTGCGTAATAAACATCGGAGATGTAAACCAGCGTAAAGGAGAACTCATCAGTGAATGTAAGAAAATGCTGAAAAAGCCAAAAGAAGAAGTTCTTCCTGTAATGCAGAAAATCGATATGGGTGAACCAACCAGGATAGAAGCGACCAGTGATTCAACCGAAACTTACTATTTTTACAAACGCTATGTGAAAAAGCGTAAAGATCGTTATTATGATGAAGTTATTCTGGATTTCAAAAAAGATATTATGATGAAATACAAAGTGGAATTGGTCAGATAGAATTAACCCTGAGGTATGAATGAGTAAGTTTAAACATGCTGTGAAACGTAGTGGCGCAATTGTGCCATTTAAGGAAAAGAGAATTGCCAATGCCATCTATCGAGCTGCAGTTGCTGTGGGTGGCAGGAATAAAGATGTTGCCGAAAAACTTGCCCGTCAGGTTGAAAGCGAATTGGAAAGACTTTTTCCAGCCGATCATGATCCGCACATTGAAGAAATACAGGATGTAGTGGAAAAAGTGCTGATTAAAAACGGGCATACACAAGTTGCAAAAACCTATATTCTTTACAGGGAAGAAAATAATCGTAAACGGCGGGAAAAATCCAGGAAAGATTCTCATCCTTCAGAAAACATTCCCTGGTCTAAGATGTGGCATATTCTGGATTGGGCTGTAGCGCACGATCTGCACACAGTGGAAGCTTTGAACAAACGCATCAGGAAGGGTGAGTTCCCTCATATCGTGCATGAATCGGAAGCAGCTTACGAAGAAGATATCACCACTGCTGCCGAAAATATTGCCCAGCGCAGCAAAGAACTGAAAATGGTTTTTGTGAGCGGTCCATCATCTTCCGGTAAAACCACCACCACTATAAAACTGGAACAGCACCTGAATAAGATCGGTTTGAAATTCAAAACTTTTGTGGTGGATAATTACTTTTTAGACCTGAAAATGCATCCGACTGACGAATTCGGTGATTACGATTTTGAAACTCCCCAGGCACTTGACCTGGCAATGATCAACGAGCATATAAAAAGACTTTGCTATGGTGAAAAGATAAAAATTCCCTTTTACGATTTTAAAACAGGTTCGCGTCATCTGAACCGCACAGTGATGAAGCTAAAAAAGAACGAGATACTTCTTATAGACAGCCTGCACGGACTTTTCCCGCAGATGAGTGAAAGCATCCCCGATGAATATAAATTCAAAGTGTACATAGAACCTCTTCTGCAAATGAAAGGCACGGATGGACGGTTCATCCGCTGGACAGACCTGCGTATGATACGCCGCATGCTGCGGGATGCTGCACACAGGGCTTACAATCCACGTCAAACTCTGGAGCACTGGCATTATGTTCGCTCCAGCGAGATCAGGCATATTATTCCATTTATCAATACAACCGATTATATTGTTAATAGCGCCATGCCTTACGAGATTGCATTGTACAAAGCAAAGCTATTTGATGAATTTAAAACGTGGACTAAAAGATATAAAGAAAATCCCCTGCGTGAAGATGCATTTATAAGAACAACCAGAGTATTCAATCTTTTAAAAGGAGTGGAAGCTGTTAAAGATGATTCACCGGTTCCGGTTGATTCTGTTTTAAGAGAATTCATCGGGGGAAGTATTTTTGAATATTAAATAAAATTGACAGGAAATAATAAAAATACTTTTTTTGTATATTAAATAAAAGAGGAGGAAATATGAGTAAAACAATTATTTTTTTTATTTTAACCTTAGTCTTAATCATCCCTTCAATGGTCTATTCTGCTGTAGTTACACAAATAACAGCAGAACAAGTTGCCATGAATTTGTATTCCGAAAGGAATGATAAGACTCCAAAGGATTTCAGTATTGTCGAAAGTTTTATTGAAACGGAAAATGCAGAAAATATTTACTACATTTTCAATTTTGACAAAACCGGGTTTGTGATTGTGGCGGCGGATGATATCGCAGTTCCAATTCTTGGTTATGTGTTTGAACACAATTATACATTAGAAAATCATCCACCTCAATTTGATGCTATGCTTGCCAGTTACAGGGAACAAATCCTATATGCCAGAAATAATGATCTTTCACCATCTCAGGAAATAATAGATAAGTGGAATAGATTTAAAGTTACAACTGATATGTTCATACCAGAGAACTATCGAGCAGTATTACCACTACTATCTACTACCTGGAATCAAGGACAATTTTACAACGAGAGTTGTCCAACTGATGCGGGTTCAGTACCTATTGATCCGGGAACACCAGGTAATGGTCATGTCTGGGCTGGATGTACTGCTACAGCAACCGCACAAGTAATGAAATATCATGCTCATCCTGCAACAGGGGAAGGAACACATAGTTATACTCACGCTACTTATGGAATACAATCTGCTAACTTTGGGGCAACTACCTATAACTGGACACTTATGCCAAATAATGTAACAGTTGTAACTCCTTCTGTCCATACACTTTTATATCATGTAGGAGTTGGAGCAGAAATGAATTACGGACTATATGGTTCAGGAGCCTGGATTGGAGGTGCGGTTCCTGCTTCAGCATTAAGCGCTTTACAGAATCACTTTAAATATGATCCTAATTCAAATTATGACCAAAGAAATAACTATAGCGCTACCCCTTTAGTTTGGCATGGAATGCTGAAAACTGAATTGGATAACAATCGTCCGCTTGTGTATGAGGGCTATAACAGCGGTTATAGTGATGGCCATGCTTTTGTAATAGATGGTTACCAGGGCGCATCTAATGATAGTTACCATATCAACTTTGGATGGGGTGTTTCTGGTTATGACGGATACTACACCTTAGACGCTTTAGCACCTTCTCTTCCCAATTATGATTATAGATTTTATCAAGGAGCACTTTTTGGAGTGGAACCACGTAAATGGAGACCTTTACCGGATGTATCAATTGATATATCTCAAATGGATTATACAGGTGTTGATCTCGATCATTATTATGAAGGATCTACTGCATTGCTAATCTATAGTGTATTAACAGATCTCTCCTTAGAAGAATTTGCTTTAAATATCAATGCCAATAATGAGTTGGTTTTCACAGCAACTCCTGTCGTAACTTCCGACGTAAATATTGATATCACGATCCGAGCGACCTATACTGGTGGAACCGCAGATGATACATTTAACTTTATTATAACCGGGGCTTCTTCTGGAAGTACAGTAAAATGGGAACAATTACCGGATTCATTATCAACCGGTATGGATGTAGATGCCACCTGGCAACCTGACGACCCTGGAAACCCACCTCTACTTCTAGCGGATGATTTCTTATGTACTGAAACAGGTTATATAACAGATATTCATATTTGGGGTTCCTGGATAGATGATCATATTCCATTTTTTGAAGCACCGGAGGCTGTTCAATTTACTTTCAGTATTCATTCCGATATTCCTGCCGGAGGTCAACCACCCTGGAGTATGCCCGGAGACGTATTATGGATGAATACCTGGATTCCTGGTCCTGATGATGTTGAATGGATTGATTTCGGTCCGGAAGACTGGTATAATCCAGCTCTACCAATGTGGTTAGATGATAATCACACTATGTGTTTTAAATATAATTATATTTTAGATTCTTTAGATTATTTTTATCAGACAGGTACAGAACAAGATCCAATCATCTACTGGCTCGATGTTCAAGCCGTGCCAATGGATATAGATCCGGCATGTCGTTTTGGCTGGAAAACCTCTCTCGACCATTGGAATGATGATGCGGTCTGGGTTGATGCTATAGAGCCATATAATGGACCGTGGAATGAACTAATATACCCACTTGGTCATGAATATCAAGGTCAATCAATTGATCTGGCATTTCAAATAACTACAGAAGAAGAACCTACAGATGAATATGACTTCGGTGATGCTCCTGAAGGAGTTGGTGCACTTGCTTATCCTTCTTTAGGCGTAGATGGCATGTTCCCAACTTGTATTACTGTAGGTTCAGCTAATTCTTATATACAACATGGTTCTGGTGAAAATATGGCTTGGTTTGGACCTATGGTTGATCTGGAAACTGATGGAAATGCAGGATCCTGCCCAGGATGTTTCCCTGCTTATGACGTAGATGAATGCTTCCAGGACGGAGATGCAGGTCTTATAATGCCGGATTCTTACACAATCGATGCAACTGGTTCTGTGGTCAATTGTTCGGGTAGTACAGGTTCATCACTTGGAAATGTCTGCCAATATGCAACCTGGGGTACTGATATTGATATAAATGTAACCAACAATATGCTTGTTGATGGTTATATTAATGTTCTCTTTGATTGGAACCAGGATGGACAATGGCATAATGATTTTAGTACAATGTGTGCCGGTATTGTTGTACATGAATATGTTGTACTTGATTTGGGTATCCCTGCGGGTTATTCTGGAACTCTCTCCGGTTTATTACCTGCAGGATCAACTTTCCAAATCGGACCTAATGCTGGTTATGTCTGGGTTCGATTCTCAGTCACAGACGCAATGATTGGATTAAATGATTGGGATGGAAGTGGCGTCTTTGATGAAGGTGAATCAGAAGATTACCTGCTTCATGTTGAAGAAGAACTTGAGGAATTAGACTTTGGTGATGCACCTGATCCAACTTATCCTACACTATTGGCTATTGGTGCAAGACATATTCTTGATGGAGTAACATTCTTAGGTTCTAGTGTGGATGCTGAACCTGATGGTCAACCTGATGCAGCCGCAATGGGTGACGATAATGATGGAAATGATGATGAAGATGGTGTCTTATTCGTCTGTCCATTAATACCAGGAGAACAAGGAGCAATCTATGTTAATGCATCTGTAAGTGGATTCTTTAATGGTTGGTTAGATTTTGATGCTAACGGTTCATGGGATGCAAGTGAACAAATTTTCACAGATGAATCACTTATTTCCGGTTGGAATTCTTTGAACTTTTCAGTTCCATTATCAGCACTTCCGGGAAATACTTTTGCTCGCTTTAGATTTGACACAAACGGCGGGTTAGGTGTTACAGGATTAGCTTCTGACGGTGAAGTTGAAGATTATCGGGTTGAAATCGAAGAGAACCTGCATGACGGACTTAAGATGCATTATCATCAATGGCCGGATACAACTCAATTTGGTGTAGATGTTTGTGTAATGGAAGAATTAGATTATACAAGGATCGTAGCAGATGATTTCCTGTGCACTGAAGATGGTCCTATAAACAGTATCCACATCTGGGGATCATGGTATAATGATGCACCTGGTCCACTATCCTTTGAACTTGGAATTTGGTCAGATAATCCAACTGGACCTTCTGGCTGGAGTGAGCCTCTTACACTTTTATGGCAAAAACAATTCATTCCGGGTGAGTATAATGAATCTATTTATTACGATACTCCCAACGGAGAATGGTGGTATGATCCATGTACCGGTGAGTTCGTATTTCCTGGTGATTTTATAGTATGGGAATATCACTTCATAATTCCAGATACTTCAGCTTACATGCAGGAAGCAGGCACCATTTATTGGTTGAGCGTTAGAGCGTATTTTGAAGAACCTCTTTTAGAGCAGTTTGGATGGAAGAGTTCAGTTAATCATTGGAATGATGATGCAGTTTACCAATGTTTTTACCCAACTGATCCATGGACTGAAATGATCTATCCTTTCGGACATCCATTTAATCAAAGTGGTGAAGAACATGTTTCAATGGATATGGCATTCTATATCGACTGTCATCCGTCTAATCCGGTGAATTTTACTATTACCAAAGTTGGTACAAACATTACTCTTCAATGGGATCCAGTTCTGTGTGCATCATACTATAATGTTTATAGTTCAACAGATCCGTATGCTGCCTTCCCGGGTGGATGGACACTGGAAGCAACTGGAATAACAGTAACAACCTGGAACGACCCTGTTTCAACAGCAGGTATTAAAAAATTCTATCGTGTAACTGCTGGAAATTAGCAGTTATTTATAAGGTTAAGTATAAGCAAGCGAATCCTGTTTGTGAAATATGCAAGCAGGATTCACTTGTATTTTCATATCATAAACAAAATAGTAGTTGTTATTGTGCAATGTAAATATCGAGATGATACTCCTGTTCCGGCTGACTCTGTTTCAAGAAAATTCACAGAGTGTAGCATTTACGAATATTAAATAAAATTGACATAAAATCAGCTATTCCTTCAATTGTGAATAATTATTCATTGAAGAAAAATGAAGAATATAAGATTTATTTTAATAGCAGTTTTGTTATTGAGCGTTAGTATCGCATTTGCAGAATGTGATATGTTTGCCGGAATTGCTAAAGATGGACATTACATTTCAGAGTTAAATTCGGAACCAGGGGATTTCGATGATCCGAATGACTTCTTTGAGTGGTTAAAACTTCGATCAAGAAATTCTACTCCCAAACCAAATAATGACGGTTATGGAGTCCTTTACTACAAAGATTATGGTTATTTCTATTTGGATCCTGAGAATTTGGGACATAGCGAAGATGAGCAAGGTGATCCGAACAATCAAGCTTGGTATCAAATAAATTATAATACTTTTTATACTGACGGTACAGAAGATATGCAATGGGAACTTAACACAGCAAGTGATGTTATATTAGACTATAACACCGAAGCATCAATTGTTTTGGCGCATGCAAGACTAGGATCAGGAGGACACGGCAATCATCCTTTTAGATTTAATATTATAGAAGATGATAAAACTTATACTTTTATGCATAATGGCTGGTTGACTTCAGAATTAGAAATACCTATTTATAATTACTTGTTAAATTTAGGCTGGTTCAACACATATTCATCTAACTGGGAAGATAATGATATGATCGATAGTGAAATCCTTTTTCATTATATTATGAAGTTTGTAATAGATAACAATGGAGATATTGTAGCAGGAATTCACGAAGCCTTAACACAAACTAATATTTATGGAACTGATATCAAAGATCAATTAGAAAATCCTGTAGCTTATCAAAGTATTTCTTTGGGTGGTTGGACTTATAAAAAGGTTGCAAATTTCATCATGTCGGACGGTGAAAATCTTTTTATATTCAGAAATTCCCCCTCGGTGGATAATGCTCCGGCTTTTAATGATTCGCTTCACGCTCTTTCATACACTGTACACGATTATTTCACCGCTGTGAAAACCTATCATGAGCTTGATACGAGAGTAGATCAGTTTGATTTTGTTATTATACCAAGATACGGACAACCATTCGAGATTCCTGATTTTCTGGAATATACTCCGGCTCCCCCTAATGCTGCCACCCAAATTTTCCCTGATCACCTAGCAACAGATCTGCCCCGGCAAGTTACTGTAGATTGGGAATACAATAAAATATCACTTGAATTGCCTACGGGATTTAAAGTGTATAAAGGGGCTGTAGAAGTAGCGGATATTGCTTATACTTCGGACATTATTTACACACACGTATTTTCCGGTCTTGCCTGGGACGAAACTGTCTCTTGGAAAGTAGTTCCTTATAACGGTAATGGTAATTTCGTTAGCCCGGAAACTTGGGAATTTATTGTGATGAGCGAACCTGATAATCCGGATGAAGTACCCTCAGAAGTTGTTTATACAGAAGAAGTATATTCCGGTAGTGATCCTGCAATAATTTCATTACCAGCTATTAATCTTGGAGAAGGAAATGTAAATCCAACAATTGATTTCTCTTATTCATCTCCAGAGACCAATTTTAATATTACAATATTAGTTCAAGATCAACCCAACAATCCGTTACCTTATCCTGAGAATTGTGCTGCTTCATTTACTCCCAATCTTCCCAATAATAACGAAACAACTTTAACATTCAATTTTAGTGGAACATTTATACCAAATATATTACTACATTGGAATGAAAGTGTTTGGGAAGATATAACTACTCTTGCAAATGCAACTTTTGGAGTTGGTTTCGTGACTTTTGCATGGACTTCAACCGGAAGGGGAAATGAAAATTTTGTAGTGAACAATGGTGGAGAATCTCCACTGCCCGTTTCTCTTTCTTCTTTCACTACAACATATGAAAATGGTTCACCAATTATTAATTGGGTTACACAATCTGAATCCGATAATATCGGATGGAATGTATATCGGGCAAACTCTTCAAATTTCGGTCAGGCTCAAATTATCAATCTTCACACTATTCCCGGGAACGGAACAACTTCCCAACCTTCATTCTATTCCTTTACCGATGAATATGAAGTTTATGAGAATTTTACCTACTGGTATTGGCTGGAAAGTATAAGCGGTTCCGGTGAAACTGAAAGTTTTGGTCCGGTATCATTAACTATCCCTTTCGATTGGGATGACATTCCGGAAATTCCCATGGTAACCGAACTGCATCAGAATTTCCCAAATCCATTCAATCCCAGTACGCTCATCTCATTTTACATAAAAGAGAATGAAACGGGAGTTCTTTCAATTTACAATATTAAGGGACAGCTTATCGTAAAAAATGAATTTGAAACCGGTAGACATTATTATGCCTGGGATGCCCGAGATCATAGTTCGGGAATATATCTCTACAAATTAAGAACTAAACGTTATTCAAAGATCATGAAAATGATACTTGTGAAATAGCTCCTTACTATTTCATTAAAAAAGTACTTATTTAATTATTATTTTTTCTGCTCTTTCCAAATCCTGAATTGGTCAGTATCAAACAATTTACATACAATTAAGGCATTGAACAAAAGAGTTGAGAATAGTGAGAACCAACGTAAATGACTTTATGCAGCAGATAGAAAGCTTCTGTGATGAATCGGTGATTCCACTGGATTTTGTTATCAGAGAATTCATTGAGGATAGCATTCACGAATATTAAATAAATTTGACAAGAAATGATAAAATACATTCCCTGCTATTTAAACAAAGGAGGAAATATGAGTAAGAAGATTGTTTTTTTAATTTTAGCCTTAGTCCTAATTATTCCCTCAATAGTCTATTCTGCTACAGTTACAAGAACAACAGCAGAACAGGTTGCTATGAATTGGTATTCTGAAAGAAATGATAAGGCTCCAAATGATTTTGAGATTGTCGAAAGCTTTATTGAAAAGGAGAATACAGAAAATATATTCTTCATTTTCAATTTTGACAAAACCGGATTTGTGATGGTTTCGGCAGATGATGCTGCTATCCCGATACTGGGTTATGTTTTTGAACATAATTATACATTAGAAAATCATCCACCACAATTCGATGCTATGCTTGCCAGTTTTAAAGAGCAGATAGTGTATGCTAAAGAGAATAGCCTTTCAGCTTCCCAAGAAGCACAAGATGAATGGGAAAGGTTAAATGTGAGAATAGAGAATTTCGAAAGAAATAGAGATTTCAACCGTCTTGATCCATTACTTAGTTCTCTTTGGAATCAAAGTTATAGCTGGAATACATATTGTCCTCCTGATGGAAGTGGTCCGGGTGGCTATGTTTATGCCGGTTGTGTTGCTGTAGCTATGGCACAGATTATGAATTATTGGGGATATCCAACTACAGGAACTGGTTCTCATAGTTATTCCTGTCCACCTTATGGAACGCTATCTGCTAACTTCGGAGCTACAACATACAATTTTCCTATGAATAACACAACTCCGGATAATGATATCAGAGAATTATTATATCATTGCGGTGTTTCTGTAGATATGCAATATGGACCCACAGGTTCCGGTGCATATACTTCGGATGTGGTATCTGCTTTAGAAACATATTTTGATTATGATACAAGTGCTAATTATGATTATAAATCTTCTTACACAAATACTGTATGGGAAAACATGATCAGGAGTAATCTGGATGATGGTTACCCACTTCAATATCGCGGTTCTGGGACAGGAGGACATTCGTTTAATTTAGATGGTTATGAAAATTCAGATATAAGTCATTTTCACTTTAATTGGGGTTGGTCAGGTTCTTATAATGGATATTATTATTTGAATGATCTTACACCTGGTTCTTATAATTTCACTAATGATCAAGCTGCGATTTTTGATATATTCCCGGCAAGTGGTGCTCCGGGTATTCCTACAACTCCGAATCCTACAAATGGATCTACAGGGATCAGTATAGATACAATGATCTCGTGGGTAAACGGTGCAAATACAGATGATGTAGATGTTTATTTCAGTTCAAATCAGACACTTGTAACAAACAAAGATGCATCTGTACGTATTTATTCCGGCACGGCTATAAGCACTATAGATCCAAGTGATGTAGGATCACTTGATTACAATACAACCTACTATTGGCGTATTGTTTGTAAAAATTCTGCAGATGCAGAAACAGATGGTCCTGTCTGGTCATTTACCACAGGAAGCTCGGGAGGAACTCCTGCTACATTATCCTATCATAATAGCACACCAGCTTTTTTCTGGCATTGCCCGGATCAATATGGTGACTATGAATTTGGTGTTCGCTATACACCTGCCGATGCCTGTGATTTAGATAGTGTATCAGTTTGTTTCTATAGCACTACTGGTTCACCCACCGGAATCACAATTCATGTATATGATGTAGATTATGGAACTAACCCCAGCGGACTTCCCAATGTTGAATTAGGTAGTTATCCAGTCAGTATTGCAAATATTAATTTATATCCTGCCTGGACCATAGTTGATCTAAGGTCATTAAATCTCTCATTCACATCAGGGGAAGAATTCTTTATTACATATACTGTGGATGGTGGTGTTTATGGTGTAACAGAAGTACATATACTCTCTGATGATGGAAGTTCAATTGCTTATCGTTCTGTTGAAAATTATGGATCATGGGGTTATATGCTTGATGATTGGGGCGGAGATTATCAATTCTTTATGAGTGCGCATATATGGTATTCTGCTGCTATTCCACCTACTCTTGTGATAAATCCGGTATCGATCGACTTCCAGAGAACAGCTATCGGTGGGTGGAAAACACAAACTGTAACCCTGGAAAATGTAGGTGGAGGTCAAGTTGTAATAAATAGTGTATCTATAGCTGGAGATCCACAAATAGAACTTTATGATTATAATACTTATCCGGATACACTTTTCAATAATGAATCAATTGATTTCATGGTTGCTTATGGACCGGATGCTGTAGAAACCAATAGTGCAACTATAACTGTATCCGAAACAAGTACACGAACCGATCACTTTATTCCAATTAACGGTGAGGGATATATTCATAACAGTTGGGCTTCCGGCTCCCCTGTTTTTAATCAACCACCTACGGGTAATCAGGGTGATTACGGCTGGAGTATGGGTACATCAGATGCCGCACCAGGTTATTTACTTGCCGGAAATTTCTGGAGTATTCCACAGCCAATTACAGCAGTTGAATACTGGGGAATAAATTGGTATCACGATGGAACTAACTGGGTTGAATCTGGTGTGGAAGATCCAATGACATTTGAGATTAAATTCTATAGTGATCATGCTACGGAATACAGTCCTGATGTGGAAGTTGCATCTTTTTCAATTCCATTAAGCAGAACTACTGTTGATACTGTTACTTTCGGTGGTGGACCTGTTTATAAATACCGGGCAGAATTACCAACCTCAGTTGTTCTTACCGATGGCTGGGTTTCCATCCGGGGAACCAGCGTCAGTTCACCTATCGATCCATGGTTCTTATGGAGTGAATCACCGATAGGAGATCATGGAAATGTAACTTACAATTCCGGTAGTAGCACATGGGATTTTGATGAAGTGGATCTGGCTTTTGCCTTATATACCAATGCTCTTCTACCACCGGCTGATGTAGTAGTATCGATCTCCGGAACCAATGCTATCGTAAGCTGGACACCAGAAGACGGGAGAAACTATAATGTTTACAGTGATTCAGATCCTTACGGAAGCTTCAGTACTCTGGCTGGCACCGTAACTGACGGTAGCGGTACATTTACAGAACCTGTTGGTGTGGATGAAAAGAGATTCTACCGGGTAACAACAGCAACATTCCAACGTGAATCCATAAAAGTTGCTCCTGCACTTCACAAATCCAAATTCATTCGTTCAATTGAGGATTCTTTCTTAATGGATGGCAACGAATTAAAGAAATAAATATCTCTATTCGAGGTAATTTGAGGGTAGCTTGCTGAAGCTACCCTCTTTTTTTTAACTATAAGCTAAAATAATTTGACAGAAAATAAAGAATAATTTAATTAAAAATTAGTAAGAATTATGCATAAGTTGGTTATAAGTATGACTATTAATTTTATTTGACATTATTAATCGTATTACAAATTTAGAAAAAATTATCTTATAAGGAGAGAATTATGAAGAAGTTTTTTATCTTATTTTTATTTGTTTTACTCTTCCTTCAAACTGCATTTACTTTAGATGTGAGAAAAGACAGTTTGGGAAGACCATTGTACGCTGCCGATAGAATAAAAGTTAAATTATCGGAATTAGCAGCAGAACAAGTTAAATTAGTTTTAGATAATAACGGTGAATTTAAAAAAACAGGATTGGACTACTTTGACAATTTATTAGAATCAATCGGTGTTTCCAAAATCATCTTAGCACATAGACCTGTGAAAGATAAAATTTGGGAACAAAAAAACGGATTCAACAGATGGTATTTGTTTTTTGTACCGCTAGGAACTGATATTGAAAGATCTTTAATGGAAATATCAAATAACAAATATGTTGAATTTGCAAATCCCGAATATTTATATTATCTTTCTATTACTCCAAATGATCCATATTTTGATGATTGCTGGGGTCATGACAACACAAGCTCAAACGGACCAGGAAGTGGACACACGGTTGGATTCGATTCTCATATTGAAGAAGCCTGGGATGACGAACAAGGCTACGGTAGTTCTGACATTATCTTAGCTATCCTAGATACAGGTGTAGATTATTATCATGTAGATTTGAACGATAATTGCATTGCCGGCTGGGATTACGGAGACGGTGATAGCGATCCAATGGATGATAGTGCTGACGAAGGTCACGGAACGTGTTGTGCCGGAGTTGCTGCTGGAGAAATTCACAATTCTATTGGAGTTTCAGGTGTAGCAGGTGGCTGTAGTATAATGCCCTTGAAAGTAGCGGATAGCGGTGGATCATTAATGTTTTCATATATTGACAATGCTATAACTCACTGTGGAGATAACAACGTAGATATAGCCAGTATGAGTTTTGGAGCTGATATTCAGCAGGGAGATAGTCCGTCCACCGATACGGCAATTGCTTATGCTTATAGTAATGGAGTTACACTTCTGGCAGCAACAGCTAATGATGATTACTCTCATATACATTTCCCGGCTAATCATGAATATGTGATCGCCATCGGAGCAGCTTCTCCATGTGCCGAAAGAAAAACAGCAAGTTCATGTGACGGACAAGGTTGGTGGGGGTCAAATTACGGAGTGAACACACAAGATGCCAGAGATGCAGTAGATATTGTAGCTCCCACAATCCTACCAGCTACAGACGTAACCGGAAGTAATGGATATTCAACCGGGGACTATATAATGGATTTTAATGGGACATCTTGTGCTACACCTTATGCAGCTGGTGTTGCTGCTCTTATCAAATCAAAAAATCCTCTGCTTACACCAGCTCAGATTAGATATTACCTAACTTCGACTGCAACTGATGTTATGGATGAACAACCAACTCCCGGTTGGGATAGATACACTGGATATGGAATGGTAAATGCCGATGCTGCTGTAGGTGCTGTTCCCGGTTCCGGATTTCCAGCCTGCAATATTATCAATCCTTCCAACAATGAGGTCATAGAAATCGGCTCTATCGTAACTATCACGGTAGATGCATCTGACCCCTCTCGTTCTGTTTCTAATGTAAAAATTTATATTGATGATGTTCTAAAAATAACTGATTATTCCTCTCCATACGAATATATCTGGAATACAACAGGAGAAACAATCGATTATCATACGATCAAAGCTACGGCTACCGATGACGAATTGAATGAAACTGATCATATTATAACAGTTCGAGTGGCAAATCCGACTGTTAATATATTTGAGGACGATTTTGAGACAAATAAAGGTTGGACGTTAATCACAGAATTCCAGAGAGGAGCACCAGGAGGACTTGGAGGAGAACATGGAAATCCTGATCCAGCATCTGCTCACGGAGGTTCGTATATTCTTGGAGTTGATCTGACAGGTCTTGGTACTTATAATGGTGATTATGAAATAAATTTAGGCAATAGAGCATACACAGCTACTTCACCTATTATAGATTGTAGCAGTTATACAAATGTACAAATGACTTTCTGGAGATATCTGAATGTGGAACAGCCTACTTATGATCATGCATATATTGATATTTATGATGGCTCTACCTGGCAGCAGATCTGGACAAATTCAACAGGAATCGAAGAATCTTCTTGGGGTGAACAAAGTATTGATATTTCTACTTATGCCGACGGAAACACTGTTATGAGGATCAGGTTTTGTATTGGTTCTACAGATGGTTCCTGGCAATATAGCGGTTGGAATATTGATGATTTTGTAGTTTCTGGCGAATCAACAATAACCATTCCTAACGTACCAATAAATGTTACGATATCCATTAGCGGTTCTGATTTGACTATAAGCTGGAGTGCAGTTAGTGGAGCAACCTCATATACTATTTATAGCGATTCAGATCCTTATGGAACTTTTTCTACAATCGAATGGACTGGTTCAAGCACAAGTTGGAGTGAAGCTTTGACAGGTGAGATGAAATTCTATCGAGTAACTGCATCAAATAATTAAACTTTGGATGATTTTATGAAAAAGCTGTTATTTTTATCCATTTGTTTGCTAATTACAGCACTTTCTTTTTCAGAAGAAATTATCATTAATAAAAACAACTTTAATGTAAATGTGATTTCTTCAAATGATAATCAAACTGTCATCGAATATAATTTCGGTAGATTTGAAAGAATTCCTGTTGAGATAGATGGTGAAACTTATTATCAATTAAGTTTGGAAAAAGAAAGTAAAACTTATGAAAAAGGTTCTCCTGAAGTTCCAAAGATCACCAGAAGTATTATAATTCCTGATGATGCTAAAATGAAACTAAATGTTATTAAAAGCGATTATGTTGACTATCGTATGAAAATCATTCCTTCTAAAGGAATTCTTTCCAGAGAAATTAATCCTGAAGACATTTCCTACGAATTTTCAGAAACTTATAGAACAGATGAATTCTATCCTGAAAATCTCGCAGATTCAAATTCTCCTTATATTTTAAGAGATTTTAGAGGGTTAGCAGTTCACGCTTATCCATTCGTTTACAATCCTGTAACTCAAACTTTACGAGTTTATCATCATTTGGTTTTGGAAGTTAACAATATTGGTACTGATACTGAAAATATTAAAATTCGACCTTCAGATAATCTCAACAAATATTTTTCTGAAATTTATCAAAATCATTTTATCAATTTTTCAAGGGACAGATACACTTCCGTTGATGAACAAGGCAGAATGATTGTTATCTGTTATGATTCTTTTATAACAAATATCCAACCTTATGTAGATTGGAAAAACCAGAAAGGGATCGATACTGAATTGCATGATCTATCAAGTATAGGTTCAACAGCAACTGATATTATGAATTTCATCCAGTCCGAATATGATGAAGATAATGGTTTAACTTTCGTTCAGCTTGTCGGTGATGATGATGAAATTCCATATTTTACTCATTCCTGTTCTAACGGCACAGATGCAGCCGACCCAAAATATGCTCTTCTCGAAGGAAGTGATAATTATCCTGAAATATTTATTGGCAGATTTTCCGCAGAAACAACATCTCAAGTCGATACTCAAGTTGAAAGATCCATTGAATATGAAAGAGATATCAGCAGTGGAGATTGGTTGCACAAAGGTTTCGGAATCGGTTCAAGCGAAGGGGCTGGTATCGGAGATGACGGAGAAGCGGATTATGTTCATATCGGCAATATTAGAACTGATTTATTGGGATATACTTACACGGAAGTCGATGAGATATATGATCCGGGAGCTTCTGCTTCCGCTGTGACAACTGCTTTGAATAACGGTCGCAGTTTTGGCAATTATTGCGGTCACGGTTCAAATACTTCCTGGTCAACAACAGGATTCAGTACTACTCATATCGATGCCTTAACCAATGATAATATGCTGCCGTTTATTTGCGATGTAGCCTGTGTAAATGGGAATTTCACCGGTTTGACCTGTTTTGCCGAAGCCTGGTTAAGAGCGACCAATGGAAGTAATCCAACCGGAGCGATTACAATTTATGCTTCCACCATTAATCAATCCTGGGCACCACCAATGTCTGCTCAAGATGAAGTTGCAGATTTATTATGCGGCACAGGTCCTTATGCAGGTACCGGAAATCAAAAGAATTCGATTGGTGGTTTAATGTATAATGGCTCTTGTCTGATGATGGACGAATATGGTTCCGGTGGTGAAGATATGTTTCTAACCTGGACTATTTTTGGTGATGTTTCTCTTCAGGTCAGAACCGATACACCATCAACTATGACTATCTCACATGATACCAGCATTTTGGTTGGACAGGCTTCTTTTGATGTTTCCACTGGAACTCATGGCGCTCTTACCTGTTTGTATGATGCAGCAAATATTGTTGGATCCGGTTTTACAAATGCTTCAGGGAATGTAACATTAGCTCTCGATCCTGCACCAACAGCTCCCGGAAATTTAACTCTTACAATTACCGCTTTTAATAAAACAACAAGTGTAGAAACAATTCCTGTTATTGCCAATGACGGACCTTATGTTGTTATCGATAGTTACACCGTAAGTTCCGGAGGAGACGATGTTATCGAAGCAGGTGAAACTGCTTACTTAACAGTTACCCTACTAAATAATGGAACTGAAACTGCAACCAATACAAGCATGACTTTATCCGAATCCGATTCTTATATTACTTTAACAGACAATTATGAATTGTATGATTCTATTTCTGCAGGTGGAAGCGTTATCAGAACTAATGCATATACTTTCACGGTTTCATCTTCAATTCCGGATAATCATCCGATCCATTTTGATGCTGTGATCAATTGTGATGAAGATTCCTGGAATTCGGGAATTAATTTAACAGCATCAAATCCACCTGATATTACTGTTAATCCGATGCAGTTTAATGAAACCCTGCAACCTGATGAAACATCTTCCGATAATTTGAATATTGGAAATACCGGTGGTGCAGCTCTCGATTATACAGCACAAATAATTGAAACTACAAGAAGTCCATTATTCAGAGACATGATAAATAATTCAAAAAATATTATTCCCGGAGATGAAACATTAAAAATTCCTTCAGGAATTATCTATCCGTACACTTCCAGAGCTTATTGTTCTGCAACAGGTGGTTGTGATGAATACATCAGCAGAATTCAGGTTGGCGATATTGATAATTCTTCAACTTGTTCCGGTTATGCAGATTATACTTCGATCTCGACTGATATGACAATTGGAACAGGATATAGTTTTATTCTGACAATCGGAAATCCATACACTTATGATACTGGTGGACTTTGGATCGATTGGAATCAGGATGAAGATTTTGAGGATGCAGGTGAAGAAATTACAATAAGCTGGTCTGGAACCGGACCTTATTCCATTATGATCACACCTCCTGAAGATGCATTTACAGGTCAAACAAGAATGAGAGCAAGACTTACCTATAATACAATTCCAACTGCTTGTGGAACTCATACTTACGGTGAAGTCGAAGATTATTCCGTTAATGTTGTGTCCAGTGGACCTGAATGGATAACTCTGGATGGTGGTTTAGAAGTCAACAGTTCGATTGCAGTTGGAGCAGGTGATGATGTTATCATCGTTGGATTTGATTCTACAGACCTGACAGATGGTGTTCATACTGCAAATATCCAAATTACCAGCAATGATCCCGACGAATCTCCAATTACAGTTCCGGTTACTTTAACGGTCGATTCCGGTGGAGTTCCGGAACCGGAAATCAATATCAGCGTAACAGAAATAAATCAAGAATTAGAACCAGATCAGTCTGATTCTCAAACATTTGATATTACGAATAATGGTGATCCCGGAACAACCCTGACTTATAACATTATCTGGGAATATACAACTGCAAGAAGTATGGAAACACCTCAACAACCAGATGATATGCCAGATTACGAATGGGAAAGACTTTATCAAAATACAGGTTTTAGAGATGAAACATGGTTGGATGTTACTCCTATATCTGGAAATTGTAATTATAATGAGACAGATCCTATCACTTGTGATTTCAATTCTGCGGGAATGACAGAAGGAACATATTCAGCAACGATCACGATCAGTAATAATGCCGGAGCAGATGAATATGTGTATGTTACTCTCGATGTGGAAACAACTGGAGGAACAACACCTGTTAATCCTCGAGCAATCGCGGAATTCGAATCTATGGAAGGTGTTCTTGTACGTTATCCATTCGGAGTTCCTGTTTCATTGATCGCTGAAATATCGGAAGATGTGATGGTTACAACCATCGTTGCTAATGCTGGTGAAGAAGCTACTGTAACCAGTACATATAGTTCCAATGGTGTAAACATGGCAAACTGTAATTTCGAATATTCTCCAACAAATACATATTGGATCAGGGATTATGGTCCCTGGTGGGTTGAAGATGGCTCTGACGATGTTGCGATTACAGATTACACTTACAATCGCCCTCGTCCTAACGATAATGCTATTCCCGGTGAAATGGCAAATTTCCTGAGCGAAAATCTTTATTTAATGGGTTTGGAACATACCGGTGGAAATTATATGACAGATGGTATGGGAATTGCTGTTTCAACAGATTTAGTCTGGGATGAAAATATTTCTCTAACTCATGCACAAATCGATCAAATAATGAATGATTACCTCGGAATCCAAACTTATCATGTTGTTCCCGACCCGAATGGAACATATATCGATCATATCGATTGCTGGGGAAAATTCCTCGATGTTGATAAGATATTGATCAGGGAAGTTCCAGCAAGTCATTCTCAATATGATGAAATAGAAGCAACTGTAGATTACTTCGAAGTTCAAACTTCTTCTTATGGAACTCCTTATGAAATTTATCGTGTTTATACTCCAAATGATGAGCCCTATACAAATTCATTTATCCTGAATGATAAAGTATTCGTGCCAACTATGAGTTCATCCTGGGATGATGATGCGCTTGCTCTTTATGAATCTGCCATGCCAGGTTATGAAGTTCTTGGATATTATGATTCAAGCTGGCAATCAACCGATGCAATTCATTGCCGTTTAAGAGAAACTGCCAATAGAGAAATGTTATATATAAATCACATCCCAATTTCAGGAACTGTCTCAAACAGGGCAAATTACGAAATTAATGCAACCATTGTTCCTTACAGCGAACAACCCGTTTATAATGATTCTCTACTCGTTTACTACAGGGTTGATGGCGGAGTTTATACATCTGTTTCGATGATTTCGACGGGTGGAAATAATTACCAGGGAATTATTCCGGAACAAGCTGGTGGAAGCGAAATCGCTTATTACATTCATGCTGCTGATCAATCCGGTCAAAGTGCTAATCATCCGTTTATTGGTGCTTTCGATCCTCATATTTTTAATGTATCGAATCAACTCCCAACTCCAGTAAATGTTCAGATCCAGATATATAGCGGTTATGTCCAGCTCAACTGGGATGCAGTAACGGGAGCGAATTCATATAAGGTTTATTCTTCAGAAGATCCATACACCGGCTTTATTGAAGATACCTCCGGTTCATTTGCTGGAGAAAGTTGGAGTACATCAATAATAAATGAAAAGAAGTTTTACTATGTTACAGCAATTAATTAATCAAAAAAAAAAAATTATAATAGTTTGAAACTTGACTTAAGCCCGGAGGGTCTTGAGTTAAGTTGAATTAGTGAAAAAAAGAAAAACAAGCTGAAATCTCTTTATCAAAAATAATTTGACACTCAAAAACAAAAAACACTTTCTTGTTTAGTTAATTAAAGTGTTAATTAAATTCATTTTGCCAGGGAGAATTGATATGTAAACAAACCAAACCAGGAGGAGTTATGTTTAGCATTGCGAAATCCCGCTTTTCGGGGAAAACCTTATTTTTCATCTTTATTTTTTTATTTTCTTTTCTGTATGCCACCATTATTAATGTACCGACACCCTATGCTACAATACAAGCCGGTATAGATGCAGCAGCAAACACTGACACTGTGCTTGTACAGCAAGATACTTATTTTGAAAATATCAATTACAATGGGAAACTCATTACAGTTGGCTCTTTATTTTTGACAACCCAGGATACAAGCTATATTTCTACAACAATAATTGATGGTAACAGCAGTGGTAGTGTTATAACCTTTGATAATGGAGAGGACTCTACTGCAGTTCTATGTGGATTTACTATTACAAATGGTTCTGCTACTAATGGTGGTGGAATTTACTGTGCTCATTCCAGTCCGAGTTTAGATAATATAACAATAACAGGTAATTCTGTTGATTATGGTGGTGGTGGGATTTACTGTGGTGCTTCCAATCCGAGTTTAGATAATATAACAATATCAGGTAATTCTGCTTCTAATACTGGTGGTGGAATTTATTGTGAATTTTCCAGTCCGAGTTTAGAGAATGTAACAATAACAGGTAATTCTACTGATTATGGTGGGGGGATTTCCTGTTATGGATCCAATCCGAGTTTAGAGAATGTAACTATATCAGATAATTCTGCTGTTAACGTACCTGGTGGGATTTACTGTTATGATTCCAGTCCGAGTTTAATAAATTCTATTCTTTGGAATAACTCGCCACAAGAGATCTATATTAATTCCGGTTCTGTTACAGCATCATATTCGGATATTCAGGGCGGTTTTACGGGAACTGGCAATATTGATAGCGATCCGTTATTTGCAGATCCTGGTAATGGAGATTACCATTTAACCTGGGCTAATTTCCCAGTCCCGGATGCTACAATGTCTCCCTGTATAGATACCGGAGATCCATCCTCACCCTTAGACCCGGACAATACTATTGCAGATATGGGAGCGTATTATTTTTATCATTTAAATCCACCGGATGCAGATTTTACAGCGGACATAACAAACGGAGAGGTCCCTTTAACGGTTAATTTTACAGACCTTTCTGCCCAAGGTTCGGGAGTAATAGATGAATGGTATTGGGAATTCGGGGATGGTAATAATTCTTCTCTGCAAGATCCATCTAATGAATTCCAGTTGCCGGGAATTTATACAGTTTCACTTACAGTTACAGATGTTAATGATTCCACAGATACGGAAACAAAGGTGGATTACATCATTGTACATGCTCTGCCTTATAGTGGTCCTGTCTGGCATATATCTACAACCGGTTCGGATGTATGGGGAAACGGATCAACGCAATATCCATTTGCCACTATACAGCATGGAATTAATACAACTTCCAATACAGATACTGTGCTTGTACAGATTGGAACTTATGTGGAAAATATTAATTTTAATGGAAAACTGATTACAGTTGGTTCTTTATTCTTAACCACCCAGGATACAAGCTATATTTCTACAACAATAATTGATGGTAACAGCAGTGGTAGTGTTATAACCTTTGATAATGGAGAGGACTCTACTGCAGTTCTATGTGGATTTACTATTACAAATGGTTCTGCTACTAATGGTGGTGGAATTTACTGTGCTCATTCCAGTCCGAGTTTAGATAATATAACAATAACAGGTAATTCTGTTGATTATGGTGGTGGTGGGATTTACTGTGGTGCTTCCAATCCGAGTTTAGATAATATAACAATATCAGGTAATTCTGCTTCTAATACTGGTGGTGGAATTTATTGTGAATTTTCCAGTCCGAGTTTAGAGAATGTAACAATAACAGGTAATTCTACTGATTATGGTGGGGGGATTTCCTGTTATGGATCCAATCCGAGTTTAGAGAATGTAACTATATCAGATAATTCTGCTGTTAACGTACCTGGTGGGATTTACTGTTATGATTCCAGTCCGAGTTTAATAAATTCTATTCTTTGGAATAACTCGCCACAAGAGATCTATATTAATTCCGGTTCTGTTACAGCATCATATTCGGATATTCAGGGCGGTTTTACGGGAACTGGCAATATTGATAGCGATCCGTTATTTGCAGATCCTGGTAATGGAGATTACCATTTAACCTGGGCTAATTTCCCAGTCCCGGATGCTACAATGTCTCCCTGCATAGATGCCGGAGATCCGGCTTCACCTTTAGACCCGGATGCTACAATTGCAGATATGGGAGCTTACTATTTTGATAGATCTCCAGGAGCTCCTGTAATTACGGCTGTTACGGATGTGCCGGATGATCAGGGAAGATATGTTCAGGTTATATGGAACAGAAGTCCTTATGATGCACCCGGTTCACCTGTTATTATAGAATCATATTCAGTGTGGAGATATGATGATATATTTGGTGATAGGGGAATATTTGAAATATATGAGGATCCCCGGGAAATATTTGAAAAAGCAGCAAAGGACAATGACAAGAATTATTACTGGCAGAGAGATGATGAAATATTAACATTCATAACTCAACTTCCGGCAATGGGATTTGCTCAATATTCTGTTGTTGCTCCAACTCTTATAGATTCGAGTGTTGTTTCAATTAATTATTCTGTTTTCAAAGTTTTTGCTCATACGGATGTAACTTTAATCTATTATCCTTCGCTTCCCGATTCTGGTTATTCGATAGATAACATTGCCCCGGATGAAACACGTGCTTACATTGCCCAAAATGGAAGTAATATCGGTCTTAGTTGGGATGAAGTGGAATATGGAACTTTCCAGGGGAATTCCTATCCGGAAGTAAATGGTATCTGGTACAAGATCTATGCCGGAGACTCACCTGATTTTATTTGTGATGAAGCTCATCTAATAGAAACAGTTACAGATCTGAATTATGATTATCCTCTAACAGGAGAAGAAAAGAAGTTCTTTAAGGTCGTGGTTAGCGATCAGCCGGAAGCCGGTCGAGCTAGCAACCAATCTACTCCCCTTGGTAAGGGGAGAAAGCCCCGATTTATCGGGGTAGAGGGGTTTAAATAATATTTTCTAAAACAGAAGTTCAAAAAGGAGATTTGAATTAGGTAAGGACAGCTCCTGCCTGCCTATACATCCTGGTTACCAAGCCCCAGCTTGGTAACTGGTTTCTCATTCCCAAGCTGGGGCTTGGGAACGAGTATAGCTATTATTATGACCGAGACGGTCATTCTTACTGTTTCATTCAATCGAGACGATTGAACGAACTTCTATTTTTTACGGATAGGTGGAAACTACGAAGTATAAATATTGTTGAAGTAAAAAAATAATTTGACACTCAAAAACAAAAAACACTTACTTGTTTTGTTCATTGAAGTGTTATTGAAATTTATTACGTTAAGGAGAATTAATGTGTAGATAAACTTTTTCCGGAGGAGTTATGAAAAAACTATTTTTTATTTTTATATTTTTTCTTTTATCTTCTTTTCTGTATTCTACAATTATTAATGTACCAGCAGACTATACAACAATACAAGCCGGGATAGATGCAGCAGCTGATTCAGACACTGTTCTTGTGCATACCGGAACTTATGTTGAGAACATTAACTTTATTGGAAAACTCATTACAGTTGGTTCTTTATTTTTAACAACCCAGAATACATCTTATATTTCTTCAACCATTATCGATGGGAATAGCAGTGGTAGTGTAGTTACTTTTGAAAGTGGAGAGGATTCTACTGCTATTTTATACGGTTTCACTATTACAAATGGTTTAGCATCAGGAATTTATCCGGAAAATTATGGTGGTGGGATTCACTGTAATAGTTCCAGTCCAAGTTTAGAGAATTTAAAAATCTTAGAAAATTCTGCTGATAATGGTGCAGGGATTGGCTGTTTAAATAACTCCAACCCAAATATTTCAAATGCTCTTATTGTTCAAAATACAGCAATAAATAATGGAGGGGCAATTTACTGCGGATCATCTAATCCTGATATAAGAAACATCACCTCAAGTAATAACCTCGCATTGGGGGGCGGAGCAATCTTTGCTGTAAATTCTAATCCTCTCCTAAAAAACAGTATTCTCTGGAATGACACTGCTCCAGAAATTTCCGTTCAAAGCGGTCAAATTGATGTAAGTTATACTAATGTTCAGGGAAGTTGGCCAGGTACTGGAAATCTTAATGTTGATCCAAACTTCTTAGATAACACAAATTACAAATTGTCCATTTTGACTCCTGATGGAACTGCCCAAAATCCATGTGTGGATGCGGGTGATCCTGATGATCCTGTTGGCAGCGAACCAATGCCAAATGGTGATCGAATAAATATGGGAGCTTATGGGGGTACTTCACAAGCTGCTTTTTCTGCTCAGATCGCCAATCCAAATATTCCGTCAGGTACTACTATATACCTACCTGATTATATTTACATTTTCAATATCTCTCCAATTGTTCCGTTTGATGGTTACCTTCAAATTGAACCGAGAACTGTTATAATTCTCAACGGTAGCCTTTCATTTAATGTATATGGACAAATAAACGTTGGAGCTGCTCGTAGTGATACTGTATTCATTACATCCGATATCTCTGCTTACGGTGGTACAAACATAACAGATTCATGGCAGGGATTTATTTTTGGTGCTGATGCCTTAGATGGCTCCACGTTTAATAATATTATTATCGAAAATGCTGAAAATGGTGTATATTTAGGTTTTGTTACTGCATCTTTGAACAACACAAAAATCATATATGAAGAAAGCAGCTCAAGACCCAGTCCTGGAACCGGTATTATTATTGGTGAGGGTTCAAACACACTTATAACAGGATGCGAAATTTCTGGTTACACAATAGGAATAGATGTCTATAATGAAAGCATAAGAGAGCTAACTACACCGGTTCTAACTAATAATAGAGTACGAAGCAGTCCTCAAAGTTCAAGAGAAGATATGTATGGAATTCGTTTATCGGGTTTTGTTGAAGCTCATATAGATAGTTGTGAGATCGAAGATTACAATTATGGAATTTATTATATAGGGAATGGAACTGCTACAAGGGATACTCCAACCTTGACTAATAACCGAGTTCGCAGCAGCCCCCAAAGCTCAAGAAACGATTCTCTTTTCATAGGAATATACCTGGAAAATCTGATAAATGTTGAAATTGATAGTTGTGAAGTCTACGAATATCTTACCGGTATTGAAATTTGTAATGATCCTTCCACCGGGACACTTTCTACACCTGTTCTTACAAATAACAGGGTCAGAAATAGTCCTCAAAGCTCAAGACAGGAAGCAGTTGGATTAAAAATTTCAGGTTATGTGGCTGCAACTGTAGACAATTGTGATATTGAGGATTATGATCATGGGATTCAATACATTGGTACAGGTGATACTTTCCCAGTTAGAGAAACTCCGGTTTTAACAAATAACCGTGTTCGTAGTAGTCCGCAAAGTTCCCGAACTTCTTTATTGAATGGAATTTTTATTGATTCATTAACAACGATCATAATTGATGATTGTGATATCGAAGATTACGAAACCGCTATTGAAATTTGTAATTCAAATACAGGTAGAGAACACAGTACTCCTGTTCTCACAAATAATCGAGTTAGAAACAGTCCTCAGAGTTCAAGAAACATTTTTGTTGGATTAAGATTGTCTGGAGATGTAAATGGAACGGTCGAGTATAATGAATTTGTTGATTGTGACTCTGCAATTGTAATTATTGGGATCGATACTGCAGCATTAATCCAATATAATCTTATATACCTTACTGATATTTTGGTAAATAGCGTGGCAATTTATGCCTATGAAAGCGGTGATCTAACTATAAATGACAATACTGTTTATCAGTATGAATATGGAATAATATCAGATGATGCATTTATTAATTTCTTCAATAATATTTTCTGGAATGATAGTCCAACAGTAGAACCTGTAACTATTGATCCATATTTTTTAACAGGTATATATAACGATATTTCCCGACCAGGTGGAGTACTGTATCCGGGAACAGGTAATATAAATTCAAATCCAATGTTTGTTGATGTGGTAGCAGAAGATTTTAATATTGAATGGAATTCACCTTGTATCGATAGTGGAGATCCTACTACTCCTTTTGATCCTGATGGAACATTTAATGATATTGGATTATACTACTTTGACCAGCCTGACTATCTTAACATACCCCAAAATCTATATATGGATATCGATGAGGGTTCCATTAATTTAAGCTGGGATTTGGTTTCAGGAGCTATTGGATATAATATCTATACATCTTCTAATCCATATTCCGGATGGAGTTTGTATGATTTCAATGTAAGAGCTTTATCCTGGAGCGAGATTGTTTCTGGTGAAAAGAGGTTTTATTTTGTTAAAGCTTATAATAGCACAAATTCAGATGCACTTTTGAAATCACATAAGAGGAAAGATTATTTGAATTTGGAATAAATAATTCTTTCAGCTGAATCTCCAGGGATAATTTATTATCTAGAAGCGAAAATTCAAATTTTCGCTTCTTTTTATCAATAACTCATTTTAACCCAGATAATGCAATAGTATTTCGCGGATAGCACTATATTATTCTGTCTGAGTGAGTTGCAAAATTGTCCCTGAATATCTTCAGATATGCACTAAAATTTTCCAACTCATCAACCTAAAAGAATCTAGCACTCTACATCAAAATCCTACTGCACAATCTGGGTTTAACCAACAAAACATTTGACATTCAAAGTTGATCTCTATTTATCAAATCAAAGTTAATTCTATTATTTTGAGAGGTAGAATGAAAAACCTGGTTCCTGTATTAATTTTAGAGAATTTTCAAAAGAAAAAATTGCATGGATCTTTGTCAGCTGTTACTATGTTCATTGATATTTCCGGATTCACAGCAATGACGCAATCGCTCATGAAAAACGACAAGGAAGGTGCAGAGATCCTGACAGAAATCATTAATAAAATTTTCACTCCCTCCATCGATAAAATCTATCAAAATAACGGTTTTGTTTCAACTTTTGCAGGTGATGCTTTTACCTCGATTTTCCCTATTGATAGAAGCTCGCCTGATAATGCCGTATTTTCCGCTATTGAAATTCAGAATATTTTTAAAAAAATCGGAAAGCAAAATACAAAATTCGGAACATACAACTTAAAAGTTAAAATCGGTCTTTCCATTGGGAAAGTTGAATGGCGAATTGTAACTTCCAATGAAAAGAATAGTTATTTTTTTCGTGGTAAAGTAATAGACAATGCTGCCAGAAGTGAAAGCCGATGTAAGGCAGGTGAGATTATTATTGATAATTCTCTAAAAAAAGCTACCGGTTTTCCTGTTCTAAAGAAATCAGCTAATTTTTTTCTGGTAAATCCATTTCCAAAAAAGATCCATACCCAAATTAAAAAGCAATCGGAAACAAATTATGATTTGAATCCGTTCATTTCCAAATCTATCTTAACATTATCTTCAAAAGGAGAATTCAGGAGTGTGATCTCATGTTTTATATCTTTTGAGGAAAAGGAAGAATTTCATAAAGGCTTGGCAGAAATCATTTCTCTTGCTGAAGATTATGGAGGTTATTTCAATAAAATTGATTTTAGTGATAAAGGTGGTGTAGTTCTGGTTTTGTTTGGTGCTCCCATTACTAAAGAGCAGATGGAAATCCGTGCCTGCAGTTTTACCTTATCAGTTATGGAGATTGAAAATTTTATTTGTAGAATTGGTTTAAGCTATGGAGTTGCTTTCGCAGGATTTGTTGGAAGTAAAAAGCGCGAGGAATATACTTCTCTTGGAATGTCGGTTAATCTTGCTTCAAGACTTATGATGAAAGCTCGATGGAAGGAGATTTTCATTGATAGTTTTATTTTTGAAAAAGTGAAAGAGAATTTTGATGTTTCATTTATAGGTAATTTCAAGTTAAAAGGATTTACACAAAAAATTTCAACCTATAAATTGAATAAAAAAATTAAACTCGTGAAAACAGCAGGTTTTGAAGGAAAACTTTTTGGTAGAGAAACAGAATTGAAAAAAATCAAAAGCCTGATAAACAAAATAAATACAAATAAACTCAGTGGTATCATTTATAATGAAGGTGCTGCAGGAATTGGAAAAAGCAGACTGATTCATGAAATAAAACAATCATATCCTTCAAATGAATATCACTGGATTTATATGCCCTGTGATGCAATTTTGAGAAAAAGTTTTAATCCGGTAAAATCCTTTTTATCTAATTTCTTTATCCAGTCAGAACAAAACACCCCGGAAATTAATAAAATCAACTTCGAGGAAAAAATCAGTACGCTTTCTTTTCTCACACAAGATAAAAAAATACAAAAAGAACTCAACAGGACAAAATCCTTTCTGGGAGCGTTAATAAGTCTTTTTTGGGAAGATTCTTTATACAGCCAATTGGACCCAAAATCGAGGTATTTGAACACCCTGTATGCTTTAACGAACTTGGTAAAACTTCTTTCTTTGAAAAAACATGTAATTATTGAATTTGAAGATGCAAACTGGATAGATAATGATACATTAAGTTTTATGGAAATCTTAACACCAAACATAGAGAATTTTCCGATAGTAATAATTGCTTCCTGTCGTTTTAATGATGATGAATCATCTTTCAGTTTAAATTTACAGGATGTAAAGGAAAGCAGGATAACACTCCGTCCTCTTGATAAAAATCCTGCAAAACTCTTGATTGAAGAGAGCTTAAACAAAGATGCACTGATACCCCAGGAAATACCGGATATAACTTTCAACATGGTTTGGAAAAAGAGTCAGGGAAATCCGTTTTTCATTGAACAGATCATTTTATATTTGAAAGAAAAAAACATCCTGGCTGATGATCTTTCCATAACCGGGAAAGATTTTGAAATACCTGCAAATATAAATTCGATAATCGTTGCAAGGATCGATAAATTGAATCCTGAATTAAAAGATTTCACAAAAACAGCTTCAGTTCTTGGAAATAATTTCACTAAAAAAATATTAAGTTCAATGTTAAAGAACGTGGAAATTGATAAATATATTAAAGACGGAGAAAAAGAGAATATCTGGTTTTCTGAAAACAAGATCAACCATGTTTTCAAAAATGTTTTTATCAGGGAAAGTATTTACGAGCTGATATTGAAAAAAGATTTACGAAACTTTCATAAGCTTGCTGCTAAATCGATCGAGAATATTTATAAAAGTGGAATTGAAAATTATTATGCTGATCTCGCTTATAATTATGATAAAGCAGAAATATTCAAAAAAGCTATCTATTACTTAGAAAAAGCTGGAGATCATGAAAAAAATCTATATCATAATTTGGTTGCAATTGAATACTACGAAAGATTAATTAATATAATAAATTCTCAAAAAGACATAAATAATAAATTAAAATTTAAAATAATTCTCAATAAAATAGAGTTGCTGCTTTTGGTTGGTGATACCGAACCTGCAAAAGTAGAAATAGGAAAATTGAATCCTGAATCAATAAAAAAAATCGAGCAAAGAGACAGGTATTTCTATTTATCTGCACGCAGATTTATGGTGATGGAAAACTTCATCGAGTTGAAAAAATATATTCAGCAAATTATTAAAAAATTAAAAACAGATTATTATAAATATTTTGTAGAGATCTATCTTCTGGAAGCTTTGAGATACTTAAATGAAGCTGAAGAATTTGAAAGCCGAGCTTACAAATTACTGAATATTTTGAAATCAAAAAACGAACTATTTTTTGAAGGTAGACTCTCAAACACAATGGGAATTTTTTATTTAAAAAAAGCACAATATAGTAACGCAATGACGTATTTCCAAAGAAATTATGAAATTGTTAAAAAGGGAAAAAATAAAACTTTGATCCAGGCTGCTATTCATAACATTGGAATTGTGCATTCTCGTCTTGGAGATAGGAAAAAAGCAATGGAATTTTATCAAAAGGCTCTCAATATCGCAGAGGAAATCGGAAGTAAATATGCTGCCAGTAAATTGCTGTCAGATATTGCAATGGTACATACTTCAGAAGGAAATGTAGAGAAAGCTATCGACCATTATAAAAAGGGATTAGATCTTGCCAGAACTATTGGGAATAAAACTCAGGAGGGTTTGATTTTATATAATCTTGGAGATGCCTATTACCGTTTGGAAAAATTTACACAAGCACTTGATTATCTTTATTGTTCAAAAAATATGTGTGAAAAAATACAGGACCTGGTTGGGATTACTTTTGCGAATGATATAATTGGAGATATTCTTTTTAGAATGAATAAGTTTAAAAAAGCAAAGGAAATGTACACTAATAATCTGAAACTTCAAAAAAAACTGAATGACATTGAGGGTATTGCGCATACTTACGGAAACCTGGGTAATTGTGCAAAAGCTGCCAAACAATTTAATGAAGCAGAAAAATATTTTGTAGAACAACAGAAAACCTTAGCTGAAGTTGGTGATAAAGAAGGAGAAGGAAAAGCTTTCTTCAATTGGGCAATGCTGGAAATAGAAAGAAAAAATCCTGCTGAAGCAAAACAAAAGTTAAGAAAGGCATTAGCATTGTTTGAAGCCTCTTCGTTCCAGATTGGAATAAATTTAGCAAAAGGACAAATAGAGTTATTGAAGAAATAAAAAATAAATTTCAAGTATCTTTCATAACTTAAGTGAAAATTACATGAAAAATTAATTCACTGCAGTTATTTGAATGCTACTTAATAAAAAACAAAGCCCCGCTTTGCAGGGCTTTGTCAACAGTATGAGTCACACCAATATGTTGATGTGACTCTATTTTATTGATTTTACCTTCTCCTGAACCTTTGGTTTTTTTTCGTGTTGATATTATCAGAAGCTGTGCAGGTTCTCTCAGCAGTTACCTGATAGAAATATTTTATACCCGTAGCAATTTCAGAATAGCTTTCAGTAGAAGATGTAAATATATCTGCTCCAGCAAAATCATACGGATCTGTTGAACGATAGATCTTATATTGATCTACTGTGATAGGATATGTCCAGTTTAGTTCTACCTCATTAGTTCCTGCATTATATTGAATTGTCAGATCATCAATTACAGGAAAAGGATTCCAGGTAATCGCATCAGGTCCCCAGACGTTGTTCCCTTCCTCTAATTCTGTGATATCTTCATAAGTATCAACCTGAATATAGGAGTTCCATGATTCTACAACATCATTGACAACATCAAAATCAACAACTATAAAATCTCCTGCAGGAATTCCAGAAGTTATATATTCAGATTGATCACCAGTTTCAAAAGGAGCTGGAGGAGAACCAGGATTATGGTAAAGGTCAAGATAGAATCCGGTACCACCCGAAATACTGACATTACCATTGTTATAAACTGTTACTGATGCTGTAATCATATCACAAACATAAGGATTCGTATCTGTCCATATAACATTTGTAATATCCAGGTCAGGGTTATAACCATCCCAGTGGATAAGATCGTGAAGATCATATTCGTAGTCAGGACCAGCGAAGTCACCGGTTGCACTTATCAATGTAATCGTACCCTGATCAATAGTTTTAGCTACGTTAAAATCACTGGATGATGCATCCGGGAAGTTGGCACCGGTTATTGTCACGTCATCGAAATTATCGATAAGTAAAAGGGTAGCAAAACCCACAAAACCATTTTGGAAAATGGAATAATTAAAGGGGTATGTTGGGTCAACAATTCCGCCATCCCAAACAAAGACACCATTTTCTGTCATGTATTCAAATAAACCATATTCCGCACCAATCGTACCTCCCGAGTAAACATTAAAGTAGTAATTTCCTGATGTAAGGTGGGTAATGGTGGCTAAGTTGCCAGGAGCACCCAGCACTTCCAGCGTTCCACCGTTGTACACATTTAAACTTTTTGCAGCACCAATTTCAAGTGTGCTATTGGCTTCCATGTATAATACACCTCCACTATTGACAGTTACGTTACCACTGACGGAGATTGTATTATCATTTGAATAAAGAGCTCCGGGATTAATTGTCAGGTCGTTTCCAACAGTTACCGGGCCAAATAAATCCAGATGATCAGCTGAAGACACTTTATCTAATGTAAGGTTATAGAATGTTTCTCCCGGGGTAATACTTACATCACCTGTACCGTCAAAAATAACAGTATTTGTAGAAGGCACAAATCCACCGGAGCCTACATTATTTGTCCAGTTTCCACCAACATAGAGATCATCATTAGTAAAATTACAACTTAGTATTCCACTATTTATGGAAAGGTCATTCTGAACATGGATTTCCTGCATTAAAGCAGCAAAAATACCAGGGTTACGGTTTATAACTAAATCATAAAAGTAATTGCCGTTCGAACAGTAAACTGCATTATCAGCACCACCACCTATGATCTCTACAATACCTCCTGTTGGCTGGAATGTTCCGGTGTAAACTCCATAAAAAGCTCCACCTGTTCTGATGGTGCCTCCACTGATATTTGTGGTCGCAGTAGAAGCGAAATAAGTGCTGTTATTGGTTATTTCAAAAAGTCCATCACTTAAGTTGAAAGTACCTTGGAGAAACCTCCATGCCCTATCTCTAGCAGATTCGTCATTTATAAAGCTACCACCATTTATTGTCAATGTGCCTGTAGTTGCAAGTTCAAATTCTCCATGAACTAGTACATCTCCATCACCCACATCCAGAAGGCCATTCAGAGTGAAATCGGTATCGATTTCAAAATTACCTCCTCTTGACCTGGAATCCTTCGAGTTCTTTGGATTCTTGGTTATACTAATGTCATTTTGATTTTCTCTATTTCCATTTGCAGAGAACAGATTTGTGTTTCCTCCATCCACAGGACCATCATAAACATAAACTGTACTGGTTGGATCATCAGTGAAATTACCATGAACAATCATTGAATTATTCATAAACTCCATGGTATTACCTGCCTGTAAGTCAAAATTTCCATCAACTTGGATCAGTTGACTTGAGAGAGAATATAATCTAAATGGATTTACGGAAATAATATTTATATTTCCGAAAACAGACCCGGCAGCATCAACCTGAATACCTGTAATACCCGGACCACTAAAATTAATGGTGTTCCCGGTTGTGGCAGTCATCAAACCTCCAACGTCTACCCATAACCAGGAAGAAAGATTCACAACTCCAGCCGTTAAGTTTCCGAATGAACCACTTCGGAAAGCAAGATTGTCATAAGCTGCATTTCCAACATTCAGAATATCTGCTGGATTGGTCACATTTAGTGTGCCGTAAACATCTACATCATTAGCAACATCAACTGTATATCCATTCAGTGTCAGTGCCCCTGAAGTTATATCAAGGTTGTTTGAAACAGAAAAGGAAGAATTCGCAGTTACGGTTGCACCTGTTTTATCGATATTCAAATCATAAAATGCAGTTGGTCCGATAATGTCTGAAGCAGAACTTCCATCAAATGTGACAGAACCACCGGTGGGAGAAAAGATTTCATTATAATCGCTAAAACTTCCAGCTAAGAATATCTCTCCTCCGGATACATTTTCTGTTGTTCCTGTATAGAAACGGATATTTTGTTCACTATTTAGTTCACTGCCGGAAATCATAGTTAAGGAACCACCAGAAGAGAAATATGGTCCATTACCCGTAACATTTACAGTTCCTCCGGAATCGATAATGAGTTCACCATAAACATTGGAATATAATGTGTTTATTGTATATGAATTGATATCAAGAAGACCATACAAATTAGTAGAGTAGTTTACCTCCAGATCATAGGAACAGCCAGAAAGAGCAGCATTAGCTCCGGAGTCCACATAAAAATTATAAAAATAACTATCAGGATCATCGATATCAACATTATTATTAACTACATGCCCATCAACATATATGTGTGTCGTTCCACCTGTTCCGTTGAATTGACTTCCATTGTAAAGATGAATACTCTCAACATAATAATTCCCATCCGTTTGATTGAAAGTGCTGCCTGAATAATGAATTGCACTTCCATGCATTCCAGTTAAAGTTCCTAAATGAATTGTTCCGGAAAGATCAACAATCGAACCTGAATATAAATAAAAATCGTCGCTAATTTCCAATATACCGTCAACTGTCAACTCTCCGTAGTTTAATACATCATCACCAACATTAACGGTATTTCCATTAAGATTAAATGTCCCAGCATCGATCAATAAATCACCGTTAATATCCAATTCACTGGTTGCATTAACCGTATATGATCGAGTAAGTTCAATCACAGATCCATCTCTGTCCTGGATTATTCTTTTCTTATTTTTCGAATCTACTTCTATCCTATCAGTTGCCGCTTTATTTATGTTAACATTATAGAAGTTACTGCCTGCACCCATACTCATAATTGCATCTGTAGAACCATATAGTTCAATTGTTCCACCTGTTGGATTAAAATCAGTACGAGTTCCTGTGAACCCATAAGCAGTTCTTATCGTTCCACCTGTGATACTTTCTGTAAGTGTATTTGATGAAGATAAACTAATTCCGCAAGAGGTAATATCAAGAATACCACCACTCATTTCAATAGATGCATCTTCCTGGTATGGCCATACACAAAAAGAACCTGCAACTGTCATTGTACCTCCGAAAATATGTAGGTCACCTTTAAGGTCAACATAAGTACCGGTACCGGAGTTAGTAAGATCGATCGTTCCTCCGGAATTTAAATAAAAGCCGCCCTGTATTGCATTATCTAAAAGGTCATTAGCTGTAAAACTTCCTGATAAAACATCCACAGCGCCGGCTGTCCAGTCGTAGGCTGCACAAACAACATTTGTTCCATCCATAAGTAATGCATCGGATGATTTATCTACTTCAAGCTCGTTAAATGTTTCACTGGAGCAGTATTGATGACCGCTACTTCCATTAAATATAACTCTGCCTGTACCCTCTACAAATCCTGAAGCTCCAATATAGTTAGTCCAGTTTCCACCTACATAAACCGGGTCAACTCCGGGATTAAAAAATCCCTGATTGATTGTAACATTACCCATAGCTGTAAGACCACCATTAGCAATGGTCATTCCTGTTGATGAGCTAAAAACAACGTTATTAAATATGCCGTCATTTGTACTGTATTTATTCATGGATTGGGAGTTTCCATCAAAAATTACCGAACCTGTATTGGCGCTTAGTGTAAAGTCAAATGTACCATAGTAGTTAAAATAGCCTCTCATTATAATGTCATTGTCTGACCGACTGTTAAAAATACCGTCGGAAGAAATAAAAGTTAAAGCGTTTATGACCAGGTCTTCAGTACAAAGATTACTAACTTGTGCCATAGCTCCTCCTGATTTGTAAACCCTTAGATTATTAAAACTACAGTTGTCACTGTAACATCTTATCCAACTACTGGAAGATCCTTCAAAATCAACAAATCCAAGCGTTGGGTTGACATTAGCTCCACTATTAAAATTCCAGTCTCCATATACGTTAATATAAGAACTATAAGCTGTAACATTAAGGGATGAACCGGAATTCCATGCAACATCTCCCATTATATTTATATTGGCATCATCCTGCAACATACCAATCTCTCCAGAGATATACATATCTCCATTTACAACTAGAGTCATGCCATTTATACTGAGGGTGGCACCTGAATCAAGATCCAGGTTATCACAAACAGCAGAGCCAGAGCTGATAACCGGTGAATATGGAGTACCAGCAGGAATGGTAACATCGACAGTTGAAGTTGGTACAGCTACATCATCCCAGTTTAACGGATTGTTCCAGTCATCACTAATGGTACCTATCCATAATCCTGGCGTTCCTAGTACTCTAAGTGTGTAATCCTCTGTTTCGCCATAAGAACTTGTACCGCAGGGATTCTGACTGTATGAGTAAACCATACGGACTCTCATAGTAGTATATCCTAAGGTGGCAGTTGAAGGAATACTGATAGTTGTTGAATATGGTGCCGAGCTAATTCCGAGAATGTAATCTTCACCGGTATCGGTAAAATCGCCATCATGGTTCCAATCAACCCATGCATATACATCATCTCCTGTGTAAGCGTTCCCGAGGGTAGCAGTTATGGTATAGTTACTACCTTTTGAAACCTCGGTTACCATGCCGGTATAGTTTGCATAACCTCCGGGGGCTAGGTCAGAAGTATTATCAATATCACCCATTGTAACATTCTGGATATATTCCCATTCATTAGTTGCTCTTGCATCGCAATAAGTTTCTATTGGAGGAGTGGTCAGTCCGGTAACAATCAAGGCATAAGCCTGTTGGCCACCAGATAAGCTGCCATCATGGTCAACGCGTAATGTATAATATCCTGCTGACGGGCTTTGGATATTTACAACTTCAACATTGTCCCGCCAATTCTCAGCTGAATGTGTAGCAGCAGCGGACGGGCTGTAGGGATTTAGTTTCCAGGCATAATAAGTAGCTGCTGCTTCATCATAAATTTTCAGGTCTAGTTCATTTACAAGCATCGAAGTTGTAGGGTTTAACTGAGGGCTTAATGGTGTGGCTGCTGGGTCTGTCCAGCACAATGTTACATTAATATCCGTAGTACCATCACAGTAATATGTATAGTCAATTGTTTGTCCGTTTTCCAGGATGCCTTCAACAATCAATCCTCCTTCAGTATTATCCATGATTATTAAATCAGCAGCACCGGTTGCATTTAATAAACCCCATCCGAACATATAATCCGGGCCATCTGCGGGACCTGCTTCATTGGCAGTGTTAATTACCAGTCCTTTAATGGCTGCCGCACTCATTGTTCCTCCCCTTAGATCTTCATAATAATCTTGTAAAACTGCCAAAGTTCCTGTAACATTTGGGGCTGACATTGAGGTGCCTGGAAGAGTCATATAAGATGAATTGCCGGAATTACTGCAGGAATAAAGATTCCATCCATTTGCAACGATATCCGGTTTAATACGTCCATCATCCGTTGGACCCCAACTACTGAAACTGGTCATAACGACATCTGATGGAGAAGTCCACCCTCCTGTAATATCATTTACCGCACCAACTGTAAGTATATTTTTAGCAACACCTTGTTGTCCAATACAGTCATAACCATCGGTTCCACCATCAGGATCTCGTGATGCTGTGCTCCAAACCCATGAGGTTCCATTCCAGACTAAATGATTTCCGGAATAATCATCATTACGATCATTTCCTGATGACTTTACTATTAGATAATGAGGTGCATTATTTGCAATCTGATCCCAGTCTTCTGAAGATCCATCATAAAATCCAAAAAGATAATCTTCAGTTGTACTAATAGATATATTACCATACCAATACCAATAACCATTACTGCTATTGTAAACCCATCCCCGACTCCATCCATATGAGTGGTTTGATAAAGTTAATCCGTTAGCTGCTGCCGTTGACATCTCAGTTTCAGCATCTGTCCATTCATATGCATTTAGAAGCGCTTCTGGTGCCATACCATGAGCATTAGGTGACTGTCCTTCAGCGATGATTGTACCTGCAACATGGGTGGAGTGATAATGTGTAGACCCTGGAGAATCCATTTGGGTTACACGAGTACCTCCTCCATTATCAAATTCCTGGTGAGTAGTTAAAACACCACCGCCATCCCACTCGCCTATTAAATAGCCATCCCCTGAAAGATTCAATCCTGAAGAACCACCAACCCATAGGTCATCGGTATTGGTTGTGCGTGCTGCATTCAGGTTAGTGGTTTGATAATATTGCGGCATACCGTAGATGTCAATGTATTGAATTTCTCTAACCCCCTGATCAGTTTCTTCCCTGATCATCCAGCCTTTTTCTTTTGCCACTCGTTCAACTTCAGCTCTTTTAATTAGAAATTTATGATGAAATTCATCAGCTAGTTTTAACAGTTTTTCTTTATTTACATTTGTTTCTTGGTCCTGGCCTCGGTTTTGTGCATTTACTATTGTGATCATACTTATAAATAATAATACAATAAATATAAAAATTACTTTTTTCATAAGATCCTCCTAATTAAATCTTTTTACATAAACAATTTCTTTGGTATTTTTCCATTAAAAATTCACATCCAACCTAAGATTTTTCAGTTTTCATAATAGTTATCATATTTTTTAGTTTTTCCACATTTAATTTTCCTGGTTCTACATGCTTTTCATAACCATACTTTCGAAAGTTTATTGTCAATTGACTCTGCATTTCGACATTAAAAACAACTACCATCATTTCTTCCAAAGAACAATTTGTACAAAATTATTAAATAATGTCAAATTAATTTTTTTTTGATGATCCATACATCGGTTTTGTAGAAGATACATCCGGTTCATTCGCCGAACATACTCTCCTCATGAGGAGATCGTTCCTCTCGTTCTCATCCGGCGACTGCCGGATGAGAATGAAGGTTATATGCAAAACTCCTCTTTTGCGCTCTAACTCACCCTGCTGCCTGCACCGCCGTAGTTTTATCGAAGGCGTGTCCCTCTCTTTAACGCTTTGCTCAAATAGAGGGGGTTGAAATTCGTAAAGCGACCAGCTTGGTCGCTCTCTCGACCTGGCAGGTCGAGTTACATTGAAACACCTTCCGAAGCTTTCTTTCAATTTTTCTGATGAAAGAAGATTCGGAAGGTTAAATGAGTTTGCATATTTTGAGCTAGAACTTTCCGAATCTCAGTAGGGAGAAATACGTTTTTGGAAGCTTCGGAAAGAATGAGGGCAACAAAAGGTCGAGTTACAAAAAAGTTTATAGCAAGACTTGACTCGCAACGACCTGTCCGGGCATAATAAAATGAAGACTGAAGTGTGAGTCGAGAATTGATGAATAAAGAATCCTGAACACCGAACCCTGAACCCCTGGCATGTCGTATGGTATGCTTTTCAACGTTTATTTACCTCATCCAAGCAGCAAAGCTGCTCACCTTCTCTCGGACAAAAAAGTAACATAAGAAAAACAATTTGACATATAAAAACAATAAACACTTTCTTGTTTAGTTAATTAAAGTGTTAATTAAATTCATTTTGCCAGGGAGAATTGATATGTAAACAAACCAAACCAGGAGGAATTATGTTGAACCTTGTGAAATCCCGTCTGTCAGGGAAAACCTTATTTTTTATTTTTATTTTTTTATATTCATTTCTGTATGCCACAATTATTAATGTGCCAACACCTTATGCAACAATACAAGCCGGCATTGACGCTGCTGCCAATGGTGACATTGTTCTTGTACAACCCGGAACTTATGTGGAAAACATTAACTACAATGGAAAACTCATTACAGTTGCTTCATTATTTTTAACAACCCAGGATACAAGCTATGTTTCTTCAACCATTATCGATGGGAACAGTAGTGGCAGTGTTGTTACTTTTGAAAGTGGTGAGGATATTACTGCTATTTTATGTGGCTTTACAATTACTAATGGTCTAGGTGGTGGAATAAATCCAAATTTTTATGGAGGTGGGATTTTTTGTAATAGTTCCAGTCCGAACCTACAAAATGTAACAATAACAAATAATAGTACTACTTATAATGGTGGTGGAATTTACTGTCATACTTCCAGTCCTAATTTAGAGAATGTCATAATATCATTTAATTCTGCTAATTCTCAGGGTGGTGGGATTTACAGTCATTATTACAGTCCGAGTCTACAGAATGTAACAATATCAGGTAATTCTGCTTCTCAGAATGGTGGTGGAATTTACTGTCAAGGTTCCAGTCCGAGTTTAATGAATGTAACAATATCAGGTAATACTTCCAATTATCCTGGTGGTGGTATTTATTGTTATGGTTCCAGTCCGAGTTTAATCAATTCTATTATGTGGAATAACTCACCACAGGAGATCTATATTTGGTTGTCCGGTTCAGTAACAGCAACATATTCAGATATAGAAGGCAGTTGGACAGGAACAGGTAATATTGATAGCGACCCATTATTTGTAAATCCCAGTAGTGGAAATTACCATTTACAAGCAACTTCTCCCTGTATAGATGCTGGAGATCCGGCATCACCCTTAGACCCGGATGGCACAAATGCAGATATGGGAGCGTATTACTTTAACCAATATAATGGACCAATCTGGCACATATCCAAAACCGGTTCTGACGAATCAGGAGTTGGTACGGAACAATATCCATTTTACACTATACAGCATGGAATTGATTTTTCGACTGATGCAGATACTGTGCTTGTACATCTTGGAACTTATGTAGAAAATATTAATTATATTGGAAAAAACATTACCATTGGTTCTTTATTTTTAACAACCCAGGATACATCTTATATTTCATCAACTATTATTGATGGGAACAGTAGTAGCAGTGTTGTAACTTTTGAAAGTGGAGAAGATTCAACAGCAATTTTATCTGGTTTCACTATTACGAATGGATCTAGTGGCAATGGAGGAGGAATTCACTGTGAAAATTCTTCCAATCCAAGCCTTAATAATTTATCTGTTGAAAATAATATTTCTACCGGTCATGGTGGTGGTATCTACTGCTGGAATTCTAATCCGGGTTTAGAGAACATAACCATATCAGATAATTCTGCTGATTCTAAGGGTGGTGGGATTTATTGTTATGTTTCCAGTCTAAGTTTAAATAATGTAACAATATCAGGTAATGTTTGTTTCGAAAGTGGTGGTGGAATTTACTGTGAAAGTTTTTCATTCCTAAGTTTAAATAATGTAATAATTACGAGTAATTTTTCATATAATGAAGGAGGTGGAATTTATTGTCTGTATGCCGCTGTGAGTTTGGAGAATGCAACCATATCAGGCAATTCTGGCACCACAGGTTATAATATTTACTGTGGATATGGGTCCAATGCATATTTAAAAAATTTCATTTTATGACCAAATTCTTATAATGGGATTTATGGTTCTGTTACAGCAACATTTTCGGATATTGGAGGTGGTTATACAGAAACAGGTAATATTGATAGCGATCCATTATTTGTGAATCCGGCAATCGGAGATTACCATTTACAACCAACCTCTCCGTGCATCGATGCAGGAGATCCTACTTCACCATTAGATCCTGATGGTACGATAACAGATATGGGAGCTTATTCTTTCCCTCAACCCATACATGCAGATTTTACAACGGACATTAGCAATGGCTATGTTCCCTTAACTGTTAGTTTTACAGACCTTTCTGCGCAAGGTTCTGGAGTAATTGATGAGTGGTATTGGGATTTTGGTGATGGTAATAATTCTTCATTGCAGAATCCTTCCAATGAATACTTATTAACTGGATATTACACAATTTCACTTGCGGTAACCAATATTAACGATTCCACAGATACTGAAACTAAAACGGATTATATAACTGTTTACAGTAGTGATCCACCAGCACCACCAACAGATGTAGAAGTAGATATTATTTACCCGGATGCAATAATCTCTTGGAGTGCTGTAGATACGACTATTATTGGTGATCCTGCTTTAATTGACGGATATGTTGTTCGATATAATGAGACTGGTTATTCAGGAGATGAATATTTTTATTTCTTAGCCTTTACAATAGAAACAATTTATATACATGAATTTGTTGCTCAATATAGTACCCAAATGTTCTATCACGTTATCGCTATTGCTGCTTTAAGCAGAGAAGAAACAAAATACCTGTTAAGCTTAAATAATTCACATACTAAAATGAAATGGGAAGATGTTAAAGAGAAATTGAAGATAAGAAATTTTTCAAAATAGTTGTTAGCGATCAACCGTAAATCTGCAAGACTTGACTCGTCTCAAAATTTTTGGGATGAGTCGAGAACTGTTATAAAAGAGTATTGTTCTCATCCCATCCGGCAGCTACTGGATTTGGGTAAGTCTAATATATTACCTTCCCAAGCGGAAGCTTAGGAAGGAAAATTTAGATGTGTAGGGTTAGCTCTCCGAGCTGTCCAATTATCATATGTTTAAAAATTCCTTATAATCCAATCAACTTAAAGACCCCGAATAATTTCAAACAGGCAATTAGGATTGCGATCCGTTATTTGTGGATTTTAATAATAGTGATTACAATCTACAATCAACTTCCCCGTGTATAGATGCCGGTGATCCTGTATCACCGTTAGACCCGGATGGCACGTTAGTAGAAATGGGGGCTTGTTTTTTTCCTCAGTTTATTATTTCAGATTTTGCAGTGGACACAACAATTGGATATGTTCCTTTAACGGTTAATTTTACTGACCTTTCTACGCCGGGTACAGGTGTAATTGATGAATGGTATTGGGACTTTGGTGATGGAAATAATTCTTCTTCGCAGAATCCAACTCATGAATATCCTTTATTGGGATATTATACAGTTTCACTTACAGTAACTAATGATCTTGATTCAACAAGTATGGAAACAAAGGTAGATTACATTAAGGTAACTCCTCCTGCTTATGATGGTACTGTATGGCATGTCTCAACAACCGGTTGGGATGCATTTGGAAACGGATCAATTCAATATCCATTTGCTACCATTCAACATGGAATTAATACTTCTTCCAATACAGACACTGTGCTGGTGCAGCCCGGAACTTATGTGGAGAATATCAATTATAATGGGAAACTCATAACCATTGGCTCTTTATTTTTAACAACCCAGGATACTTCTTATATTTCACAAACAATAATTGATGGAGATACTTTAGGAAGTGTCATAACATTTGAAAATAGTGAAGATTCAACAGCAGTTTTATGTGGTTTAACAATAACGAATGGTTTGAATGAATATGGTGGAGGGATTTTTTGTAGTTATTCTAGTCCAGGTTTGAAGTACCTGTCAATAACTAATAATTTAGCTAAATATGGTTGTGGAATTTATTTTTATAATTCCAGCCCGAGTCTACAGAATGTAACAATATCAGGTAATTCTGCTTCCGGGATTGAAGGATTTGGTGGTGGTATTTACTGTACTTATAGTTCCAACCCGAGTTTACAGAATGTAACAATATCAGGTAATTCTGCTGTTTATGGTGGAGGGATATATTGTTCTGGAAATTCCAACCCGATTCTACAGAATGTAACAATATCAGGTAATACGGCTTATGTTGATGGGGGCGGGATTTACTGTGAAAATTATTCCAGTCCAAATTTATACAATGTAACAATATCAGGTAATTCTTCCCAAATTGGTGGTGGAATTTATTGTTATGGTAGTGGTTCCAATCCAAGTTTAATTAATTCCATTATGTGGAATGACTCACCCGAAGAGATCTATATAGTTCAAGGTTCTGTTATTACAGCAACCTATTCGGATATTGAAGGTGGATGGGCCGGGACTGGTAATATTGATAGTGCCCCGTTATTTGTAAATCCCGGTAACGGAGATTACCACCTGCAGCCAGGATCACCATGTATAGATGCCGGAGATCCTGCATCGCCACTAGATCCGGATAGCACAATAGTGGATATGGGAGCTTATTATTTTCACCAGATAATACCTCCTGATCCACCACAAAATATAACGATCGAAATCATCGGAACGGATGTTCACATCAGTTGGGATGTAGTAACGGGTGCAAATTCGTATAAGGTTTATTCTTCAGATGATCCATACACAGGTTTTATAGAAGAAACCTCCGGTTCATTTGCTGGAGAAAGTTGGAGCACTTCAATAATGGAAGTGAAGAAATTCTATTATGTAAAAGCAAGCACAGAAACAACCAGGTCTAAATATTCTGATTCACAAGATGCTTATCAGCCGGATAGAAAATCGAGAAGATACGATTTGGATAAATTCATAAATAGAAAGAGAAAATAGTGGGGACAGAAAATTGTTCTGTCCGAGATAGGGATGATTCTCCCTGTTGAAATTTACAGCAAAGCTGTATTTCACGGGGTAAACCGGGCAGTCAGAAAAAGTTTTCAGAATGAAGCAAAAGCTTCAGATTCATTTCTTTCCCATCCTGCAGTTGCCGGATTAAGAAGGAGATTTAAAAGATCTTGTGACTTATTTACTCCCCTTTATAAGGGGAGAACTCCGCACCTATTTAGAAGAATTTATTTGAAACAAATAAATAGGTGCTGGACAGAGGGGTTATATTCTTTCTCCTAAAAATGTTGTGCAAGATTAAAACAATACCTTCCGAAGCAGACAGTGTCCGGCTTTTAACGGAAGTTTCAGAAGGAGATAATGTTTATAATTATCTGTTCCTTTTCGTAGCTATTATCTTCTCAGCTTTTTCCAGATCTTGTGGTGTGTCTATGCCAATTCCTTCATAATCTGTTTCTATCATTTTTATCCTGATACCATTTTCCAGCAGGCGGAGTTGTTCCAGTTTTTCTATCTGTTCCAATTTTCCATGCTGCATTTCTACAAAACGGAAAAGCATTTCCCGTCTAAAAGCATATATTCCAATATGTCTGAAATAATCAGGTTTTCGTTCTAACTCATTATCCTGTTTAAAAGGAATTATCGAACGAGAAAAATAAAGAGCATAATTGTTTTTATCACACACTACTTTCACAGAATTTGGATCATCAAAGCTCTTCTTCATCCGATGCATCAAAGAAGCCACACGAACAGCAGGGTCATCAAAAGCAGCTATCAGTTTTGTAAGTGGTTCTCTGGAAATGAATGGTTCATCACCTTGAACATTTATCATTACATCAGCATCACTGCAAGAAGGTAATTTCCGGCAGACTTCCGCAATACGGTCAGTGCCGCTTTCGTGTTTTTTACTGGTGAGAACTACTTTCCCACCAAAGCTTTCGACAGCTTCAAAGATACGCTGGTCATCTGTTCCCACCACAACTTCAGCAAATAAACCACTACTTAGCACCCGCTCATAAACATGCTGAATGATACATTTTGTGCCAAGTTTCGCCAGAGGTTTTCCAGGGAATCTGGTTGATTCGTACCTGGCAGGAATTATAGCAATCGCTTTCATTATCAAACCTCTCTACCCCGCATCTATTTATTTTTTAATTACCATTTCCATGAATACTTTGTAACTTCGAAGATTGTCGTGCAGCTCCGAAGAGATAAAACACCTTTTGATTTTCATTTTTATAAGCTTCTTTGTGGTTTCCAAAGCTAATGATTTTTCCATCTCTTCATCTATGCTTATCAGTGCAGATTGTACATCTTTTTCCAGGTATTTTGCAATTTCCAGCCGGGCAATTTCTGCTGCACTTTCCCAGGCATTAATCAGGTTGGAAGAGCTGCCTGATGCATAACTGATAATATGTGCATTTTCTACAGCAATCTTATCCCTTTCATACCAGTCTGGAAAATTAATTACAAATCTTTTCTTATATTTTTCAGCAACATTATCATTTTGAAGGGAAAAGAGAGCGAGGTAATAATCAAAAAAGAACTCCTCATCGACCACCTGCAAAGATTCATAGATTCTGCGAGTAGTTTCCGGAGAGGCACTTACATTCAAGTAAAATTCTGCTTTTCCGTCACGCAATAGATCTTCAGTAGTAGTGGAAGCAAATTTTTCGATGGAATAGGAAGCTTCATTCCTGCTTTTTATAACCGCTGCCATTTGTCTGGCTGCATCTTTCATTTCATCTTCATCGAAGCTTTTCCTGGCTACCCCGATGACATAATCTCCAGCAGGAAGTTCGTATACCCAGCCGGGCAAGGACGGATATTCTATTTTATGGATCATTTTTACTTCTTCAAATTCTATTTGCGAAGCGCATCCCAACAAGATAAGTAACGCAATTACCAACAACGATCTATTCATTTCCTCTCTCCATTTTTCCTGGATATTTTATTTTTCTTCAAATACACCATCAGAGATGTTACATCTGTATGATTCACACCTGAAATCCTGGAAGCTTGTCCCAGTGATGTCGGTTTTATTTTATTCAATTTTTCCCTGGCTTCATAGGCAATAGAGTCGATTTTCATATAATCGATATCTGTAGGGATGTGTGCATGCTCCATTTTCTCGAATTTGTCTATCTCTGCCAACTGGCGTTTTAGATATCCTTCATATTTTATTTCCAGAGTAATTCTGTTTTTTATATCTTCCGTAACATCTTTCGGAATTTTATAACCATAATTTTGCAGATCATTAAAATTTATCTCCGGTCTTTTTAAAATATTCACCAATTTTGTCGGCTCTTTCAAACCTTTCACTTTTTTTGTTTTATGTATTTTAAGGAAGTGTAATTCCCGGTCGTGGATTTGTTTCATCTTTTGGAATTTCTGCCAACGCACATCATCTACCAAACCAAGTTTATAGCCCAGCGGCATCAATCTTTCATCAGCATTATCCTGCCGTAAATAGAGTCTGTATTCTGCGCGAGAAGTAAAAAGGCGATAAGGTTCTGTGGTGCCTTTTGTAACCAGGTCATCCAACAAAACACCAAGATAGGATCGGGAACGATCGAAAATAACAGGCTCTTTTTTAGCGAGAGAAAGCACAGCATTGATCCCGGCAGCCAACCCTTGAGCTCCTGCTTCTTCATAGCCGGAAGTTCCATTGATCTGTCCTGCCAGGTAGAGTCCTGAAATGCCTTTTGTCTCCATAGTTGCTTTGATATTATCAGGTGGAATATAATCGTATTCGATAGCGTAACCATAACGGATTATGGTAGCTTTCTCCAAGCCGGGAATTGAATGCACAAGCTTTGCCTGCACATCGGGTGGCAGGCTGTTTGAAATACCATTTGCATACGCTTCAAAAGTTTCAGCACCCTCCGGTTCGATAAAAACATGATGTCGATCTTTTGTATGAAATTTAACAACTTTATCTTCGATAGAAGGACAGTAGCGAGGTCCAATCCCGCTGATATATCCTCCATAAAGCGCAGATCTATTGAGGTTTGAACGAATGATCTCGTGAGTTTTCGGCGTGGTAAAAGTGAGATAACAACTCACATCGTTTTTCAGTTTAATATCGCGGTAAAAAGAGAATCCCTGTGGATCTTCATCACCGGGTTGCTCTTCTACTTTGTTCATGTTCACCGTTCGCAGATCGATTCGAGGTGGAGTTCCTGTTTTAAATCTTTCCAGCTTCAAGCCTGCTTTCAAGAGTGATTCGGAAAGCTTTACCGACGCTGGTTCACCTGCTCTGCCGGAACTGTAACTTACATTGCCAACATGCACTTTACCACGCAGAAAAGTCCCATTTGCCAGGATAACTCTGGGCGCAAAATAAGATTCACCCAATTTGGAACGCACCCCGATAACGCTCTTTCCATCTTTGGAAAGAAGAATATCATCAATGGTGGCTTCTTTGATATCCAGGTTGCTTTGACTTTCCAGTGTATGATGCATTACAACACCGTAATAAGAGCGGTCATTTTGCGAACGTGGTGCCCATACTGCAGGTCCCTTTTTCTTATTCAGCATCCTGAATTGAATACCCGAAATATCTGCAGCTCTACCGATCTCACCACCGATAGCATCCAGTTCTCTGGCCAAATGACCCTTAGCAGGTCCACCTACCGAAGGATTACAACTCATCCTGCCGATCGTCTCGATCTTAATGACAAAAATAAGTGTTTTTGCGCCCATTCTGGCTGAAGCTAAAGCTGCTTCAATACCGGCATGTCCGGCACCAACAATTATTATATCATATTTAATCATAATTTCGATTACTAAATCCAATTTATTCTATCCGATGTCAAGTAGTTAGAAAATTCCCTACTTTTTAATTTGACAAAGTAGTAGATAATAAAAGTTTAGAAAAAAATTTCTTATTATTGGAGTTAATTTGTGACGAAAAAGGTAAAAACAGCGATTTCTCCTACGCGGGAAGAGAATTACCCTCTGTGGTATCAGCAGGTGATAAAAGCTGCCGATATGGCAGAGAATAGCGAAGTTCGTGGTTGTATGGTTATCAAGCCCTGGGGATACACGATCTGGGAAAATATTCAAAAAAATCTCGATGTGATGTTCAAGGATACAGGACACGAAAATGCTTATTTCCCTTTATTTATCCCTAAAAGTTTCTTCGAAAAAGAAGCTGAACACGTGGAAGGCTTTGCCAAAGAATGCGCTGTAGTTACTCATTCCAGACTGGAAGACGATGGGAAAGGCGGATTGAAACCTGCAGGGAAATTAACAGAAGAATTGATTGTGCGTCCTACCAGTGAAACTATTATCGGTGCATCATTTAGCAAGTGGGTGAATTCTTATCGCGATTTACCCCTTCTGATAAATCAATGGGCAAATGTAGTTCGCTGGGAAATGAGAACACGGCTTTTCCTGCGAACAACTGAATTCCTCTGGCAAGAAGGGCATACAGTTCACGAAACCAAGAAAGACGCATTGGAAGAAACTTTCAAGATGTTGAATGTTTATGCAGAGTTCGCAGAAAAATTCCTCGCTATGCCGGTAATAAAAGGTGAAAAAACCGAATGTGAAAGATTCCCAGGCGCTGTAAGCACCTTCTCCATTGAAGCAATGATGCAGGATAAAAAAGCTCTTCAATCTGGCACATCACATTTCTTAGGATTGAACTTTGCCAGAGCTTCAAATATAAAATTCCAGAATAAAGAAGGATGTGAAGAATATGCATGGACTACCTCCTGGGGTGTTTCCACCAGGCTTATCGGTGCACTTATCATGGCACATAGCGATGATAACGGATTAGTTCTTCCTCCCAAGATCGCACCGTTACATGTGATTATTGTTCCTATTTACCGTGATAAAAATGAACACAAAGAAGTGATGGGTTTTATCGATCAGTTTACAGAAAGAATAAAACCGCTTCGTTTCGATGATAATAAAATCCGCGTAAAAGTGGATGATCGTGATATGCGGGGTGGAGAAAAACTGTGGGAATGGATTAAGAAAGGTGTTCCCATTCGTTTGGAGGTCGGTCCACGTGATATCGAAAGCAATTCTGTCTTTTTGGGAAGAAGAGATAAACAGCCCAACGAAAAGCAAAGTATGAACACCGATGAATTCCTGAATAATATCACATCGATACTGGATGAAATTCAAAATAACATATTTAAAAAAGCTTTAAATTTCCAAAAAGAAAACACCATAAAAATAGATGATAAGGATAAATTCTACAATTTCTTTACTCCCAAAAATAAGAAAAATCCCGAGATCCATGGGGGGTTCGTAAACAGTCATTGGTGCGGTAGTACAGAATGTGAAGAAAAAATTAAGAACGATTTGAAAGTAACCATTCGCTGCATTCCTCTGGATGTAAAGAATGAAAAAGGAAAGTGTATTTACTGTGAAAAGGATAGCGATAAACGAGTTTTATTTGCAAAGGCTTATTGATGAAATTCTGGATTGAAGAGGGAACTACCATCTACCTTTACCAGCTTCTGAAGGGAGCTAAAGCAATAGAAAACTACAGAGATATCGAGCATAAAGTAAGCCGTGGATTCGTCTCTGTGAACGACGAATATGTTTATAAATCCCGGATGGAAATAAAAATCGGGGATGTGGTACGATATCAGAAACATCACATCATTGTGGCAGATAGAAATCTGCGGGACAAACAAGAAGAGACAACCACAGAACTTGTGCGACATGGCAAAGTGAACAAATGGGAAACGAAACCGCTGCATATCGAGCAGGAATTAAATTCTGATATTGTGGAGATATCCAAACAACTTCATGAAAAAATCCAGCAGAGAAAATATTCTCTTTCTCTTGCCGAATCCTGTACAGGTGGAATGATCCAGCAGGTTATCACATCACATCCAGGAGCTTCCGCTTATTTTCTGGGAGGTGTAGTAGCCTACGCCAACCAAATCAAGCAATACATCCTGAATGTTTCAGAAAAGACACTGGAAAAACATGGTTCTGTCAGCAAAGAAACCGTCATTGCGATGGTAAAAGGGATTCAGACTATGTTCCAATCTAATTGTGCCTGCGCCATCACCGGTATTGCCGGACCAGATGGTGGAACTAAAGAAAAACCAGTAGGAACAGTTCATATAGCAGTGTACAGTAAAAAAAAAGTGATCCATCATAAATACATTTTTTCAGGTAACAGGGAGATCATCCGAAAAAAAGCAGCAGTTAATGCTTTGAAAATGCTGGTGGAAAATTTATAATACTTGTCAAAATATCATTATCTTTAATAAGTTTGTTTGCAAATAATATGGAGAATTAAATGTCGAGTAAGTTTTTAGTACTTATTATTGTTTTGCTACCTGTTTTTTTAGGTGCGGAAACATTTCAGGTTCTAAGCCAGAATGAAGATGAGCTTATTGTTAAATTCACTTTGCCCGAATTCGAACTGCAAAATATTAAGAGCAAAAATGGAAGTTATCATCAAATTGTTTGTGAAGGTGCTATAACATTAACGCGGGCAGGATATCCTCAGCTTCCTTTTTTTACAGAGATCGTGGGACTTCCGGTGGATGGAAATATCGATATCCAGATTATAGAGAAACAACAGCAATCAGATAAGAATATAAACATATATCCGGTTGAAAAACTTATCGAAAATGATAAAAACGTGCACTACAAATTCTATAAAAATAAAAAAGCATACAATTCATCTAAGAATTATCCTGCTAAATTATTGGAAAAAGGAAAAAAGGCCTTCCTGAGAGATAGAAATTTTACCGGTTTCCGCGTAAACCCGTTCCAATATAAAGCTGCTTCAAAAGAGTTGTTAATCACAAAAGAAATTACATTTCGCATAATCATCTATGGTAATAAAACCGCCAGTAGAAATTATCTTACCAGCAGTAATTTCATCGATAAAATAGGAGATTCATTTTTCCTGAATAATGAATTTTCACGCAAGTGGCGGAAAGAAAAAGAAAAAGCAAATTATTACCCTCCTCGTGAGAGTGATCTTGTAAATGAAATCCAATTCATTGTAGATAAGGAAGGCATATATAAAATCTCCTATGAATATTTAATTGAGACACTGGCAGACCCGGAATTTCCATATGAATTTGAAATGGCTTTCGATTGGGATGAGATCGACCCGCATTACCTGGAGCTTTCTGATGAGAACGGACCAGTTCCCATTCACTTTGTAGGAGAAAATGACAATTCTTTCGATCCCGGAGATTACTTTGAATTCTTTGGAGAAAAGCATTATGGTGAAAATAGTTATTATGATGATTACACTTCAGAAAATGTGTATTCACTTTCTTTAACAAGCTATCCCGGCAGCAGGATGGCAGTAGAGAATGGTGGACTGGGCAATATTAATGCGAATCAATTTACCATCCCGGAATCGTATCAGCATATAGTTCATTTTGAAGAGCAGAATTCTATCGATTATTTAGGAGCACAATACACTCATAATTCAACAGATTTTTACAGGGAAGACATCTGGTTCTGGGATAAAATATACGCTCCCAGTTTAGAGTTGTTCCCATTCGAATTGCAATTTCCGCATCAAACTTCGATCAAACCTTTTACCTCCAGAATTTGCTTGTTCAGTTCCACTTTCAACAAGGATAATTATACTCAGATCAATCACAGCGCCCAGGTGAATATAAACTCCTCACTCATCGATCAACAGGAATGGTATGGGCAAACAGAAGTTATTTTTGAGAATATCGATAATCCTCTTCCAAATGATTATCTGGCTCATGGCAATAATAACCTTTATATTAACCTGCCCGGACTGCCAAATATACTATACGAAACCGTAATGCTCGATTATTTCGAAGTTACATACTGGCGCGAATACAAAACCGATACGGATTATATCAGGTTCACTAAACCGCAAAATAAACCACTGGGACTCTTCCAATTTGAAATTGATAATTTTTCTAACGAACAGATCTCTGTTTATAAAATTGGAACCAGCTATATAGAAAATGTTCAAATAAAACCATTTTCTATGGCTGGAGGTGCACCTTTCCAGGCAGCTTTTCAGGACAGCTTATTTTCTCACACTACCGAATATATTGCTTTAACAGAAGATCAAAAACTGCTTCCTAAAACGATCAGACCAAATATTCCATCTAATTTGATGGATCCCTTCAATGCCATAAATTATATAATAATTACTGTGCAGGAATTTGTTGAGAACGAAGCAGTACTGCAACTTGAACAAACCTGGGAAAGTCAGGGAAACTCTGTGATGATAGTTAGCCTGCAGGATATTTTTGATGAATTCAATCATGGCATACGATCTGCTGATGCAATAAAAGAATTCCTGAGTTATGCTTATAATAATTGGTCGTATCCTGAGTTGTCACATGTGCTATTATTAGGTGATGGTATCACAGATGAGCGGGATAACAGCCCTAACAGACCATATAATCTTATTCCTTTCAGAAATGTATGGGCTCATGAAAGGGGAGCAATAGCCAGTGATAACTGGATGGCATGCATTGTGGGAGATGATTCTGTTGCCGATATCAGTATCAGCAGAATAAGTATCTGGGAAGAAGAACAGATTGCCGATGTGGTGGAAAAAACAGTTTATTATATAGAAAACCCAAACTTTGAAGACCTCTGGCATAGTCATGTTACGCTGGCAGCAGGTGGTAATCCCAGTGATGGGTCAGACTTTGCCAAACAAAGCGAACGGATCAGGAATGCCTGGATCCCTCAAGATTATAATGTATCACGGGTTTACTGCAATACTGAAGGAATGCCTGGGTCCTATGCTGGAAATACCACAACTTTGATCAGTAATATTAATGACGGTACGATATACCTGCAATTTATGGGACATGGTGGTGGTCAAGTTTGGGCTGATTACAATTTATTGAACCAGGCAGATATAACCACCTTCAACAATGAGAATTACCCGTTTGTTGCCAGTTTATCCTGTTATGCTTCTGCTTTCAATAATCCGCAGAGTTCATGTATTGGCCAAGAATTAATTCTTATACCAGGAAAAGGAGCGATCGCTCATGTAGGTTTTACAGGTTATGGTTATAAAACGGCTGATGAATATTTTGGTAAATGCCTTACGGAAGGAATTTTCGATAAACAGATAGGAACTATAGGCGAGATAATTGATTTTACAAAAGCCAAAATTTATGCTGCTTATTATAATGACCCTCAAGAGAATGCCCTTATTCATGGCTGTGCTCTTTTGGGTGACCCAATGATACACCTTATCTTACCGCAGGATCGCAAACAGGTAAATTTGAATAAATATAACTTCACCGAAGGCGATACACTTGTTATGACTTCGGATGTAGGTCCTTATATTGAAGAGGGGAAATTTGTTATTTTTGATGATGATGATGCACAACTTCCCTTAGATGAATACTATCCAATTGTTTTCCCAGCAATTAACGATACATTAACTTCATCCGACTTTATTATTCCAGCCAGTTTGAATACTATCTATTCCCGGAAAGTTAAGGTTTTTGCATATGGAGATGACAGGGAAATTACCGGAATGACAAATTACGCTGTAGGTCAGGCTGCAGTGGTAAACTTGCAGATCACTCCCCCACAACCCACCGAAAATGATTCCATATATATCAGTGCAGATTTTTTCGACGAGGATGGCATCGATAGCATTCTTTGTCGTATCGATTATGATATTCAAATGATCAATGTAGAAAATTCAAGATATCAATTATCTCAGGCAATCCCACCTCATAATACGGGTACCAATATCAGTTTTCATTTCAGAATATTTGATGCAATAGGCGATTCCACAATAACAAGTCCACAGATAATTACCATAGCCGGACCAGATCTTATGTTACAACATTTTGAACTTACAGAATATAATTTCCTGCCTGCTGTGAAAGTTCTGGTTCAAAATTCAGGATCAATACCTTCCCTTACCTGTAATTTGAAATTATTCGATAATACTGCAACACCGCATATTCCCACTTTAATGGCTACGAAACAGATCGAACCTTTGGAAGTACTTGAATCACGTTGGGAATATATTGAATTGCCATTATTAAATTCATTGATACAATTCAAAACTGTTGTTAATGAAAATGGAGAATCTTTTTCCGAATTGAATATTTTAAATAACACTATCCATTCTGATTTGTACGAAATCAATATGTTCGAAGCAGGTACAATGACCGTGATTGCCCAAAGCCTGGATGGTAATCTGGAGTGTGAATTCCCTGCTGATTTACTATCATCTAATACTGTCTTCTATATCAATTCCAGTAATTTTGAAGAACCTCTCAACCAGCCGGATATTAACACAATCTGCTTGAATGACAGCATCTTTTCTGCCATTTATGAAATTGGAGTTTTAAATCAAAGTCTGCTGGCAGACTCGCTGGGTCATTTTCCAGATAACAAAAAAATAACTCTGACATTTTATTACAGTAACGTAGATTCTCTTACTCAGATCATGGAACTGGAAAACAATTTCTTTGTTTATCGCTGGGAAGATACTTATCGGAAATGGGTTTACAGCGGTGGTGAAATGGACCATGAGAATAACACCGTAATCTATGAAACAAACAGGATCGGAACATATACCATCCTGCAGAATAATGACCAGACTGCACCTTACATAGAAGCAAATGTAGAAGGACAGGAATTTACCCAGGGACAGGCTACAACCCAGGGACAGGAATTTACCCATGGCGGTTATATTTCCAGGAATGGAACAATCTCATTCCTGCTTTTAGATTCTAACGGAATTGATGTATTTAATAGAAATATATATATCTATTTATCGGATGGAGTAAATATCAATGAAATTGAGCGTAGTGAATATGCGATTACACTGGGAATAGGAAACCTGATTCAGGTTCCCATGAAATACCAACTGGATAATCTGGAAAAGGGAACTTATTATCTTACATTGGATTGTTACGATGTTAACGGAAATCCGCGTAGCATGGGTATTGAATTTGATGTAAGCACTCAATTTGACATCATCAATGTAGCAAACTATCCCAACCCGGTTAAAACCATCACAACTAGTTATGAGAATTCTGCCAGGACCAGATTCACTTATGTGCTTACTGATGATGCGGACAAGGTAACATTGAAGATATACACTGTAAGCGGTAGATTAATACAGACTTTTAAGGATCTCCCAACCTCTGTAGGTTACCATGAATATCCACGCAGCGTTCTGGGCTGGGATTGCCGGGATAAAGATGGTTACTTCTTGGCTAATGGAGTTTATTTCTATCGAATCGTTGCCAAAAAGGGTAGTAAAAAAGTAGAAATAATACAGAAAATGGCTATTTTAAAGTAGGTTTATATGATCAAGAAAATAATTTTGATAACCTGTTTGATCATCTCATCGGTCTATGCATTTGCCGACAGGTATGCAGGTGATTTCATGGTGATAGGAGCAGGTGTTCGTTCTTCCGGAATGGGAGGAGCGTTTTCTGCCATTGCAGATGATGGTTCTGCAATATATTGGAATGCATCGGGAATAGCACAAATGAGAAAATCGGAAATTGGTGTGATGAGAGCATTTTTATACAAAGATCTGGCAACTTATGACAACTTTACATATTGCCAGCCACTGCCAAATGAAGTTACTATCGGTTTCAATTGGACTCGACTTTCTATCGATGATATTCCCGTTTTCCTGGAAGAGCACCTGGTTTATAATGTAGATTACCGCTCATCTTATCACGAATATAATCTATCGGCAATTCCGGATGGAAAAATATCCAGTACAGACGATCTTTATCAATTTGCTTTTGCCAAACATGCGCAATATAATTTGAATCTGGGTTGGCTCTTTTTCGAGATCCCTTTTGATATCTACCTGGGTGGTAACATCAAATATATTAAAAGAAAAATTGATACAAGTATTGGAAATGGAACAGGTTTTGATTTTTCCTTTATTTCCAGAACAAAACTTTCTGTACTTTTCGAACAGGATTGGCTGGGAGATTTTTCCTTTGGGGTTAACTTCCAGGATGTAGGTGGTACTTCCATTACCTGGAATGTAGAAGATGATAATTCAGATCATACTGACGAGGTTATGATGAACAGCAAGCTGGGAATGGCTTTTCACCAACCGTTGGATTTCATAAATTCTTCATTCGTGCTCTCAAGAGATATTGATTATATTTATGATATTATATATCATTATGGATTTGAATATAGTTACAAAGAACTGCTTGGTTTCAGGTTGGGATATAACGATACAGATTTTTCTACCGGACTTAGTTTGAAACTATACGATTTTACTTTAGATTATGCATTCATCACCAGTGTGCTTGCCAATACAAATCGTATTGGATTAAGATTTAATTTCTAAGCGAGGAAATTATGAAAAAGATATTTTTACTACCGATAATTGTGATCTTACTTATGAGTTGTACAGGAAAAGAAAGTCTGGGTGTGGATTCTACTCCTCCCGAACCTCCGGAATTAATACCTCACCTGGGTGATACAGGCGATGATGGTGATGAGTTTATATTTGGAGCAAATTATTACAATACGAATGATCCGGAGCTTGAAAATAACGGTATCGATGCTGTTCCCGGAGGTAACCAGATGCAGATCCAATGGCTCAATATTACAGATTCCGATATCGATTACCTGGAAATTTTCAGATTCAGTGCAACAGATTATTTTAATGATAGTTTGCATTTTATTGAAAAAATAGATTCGGTTGATTACGATAATCAATCTATCTATCAGGATGTGACTGCACCTGTAGATTATAATCTATTCTACTTTATAAAAGCAGTAGATGAAGCTGGTAATTCCACACCTTCCGATACTGTGGGATATAAACTGATACATAAACCTTCTCTTATACAACCCTCATATGGTGAATCTTTCCCAAATGTTTATAATATAACGTTCAAATGGTTTGGCGATACCGGTTTATTGTATCGTTTACTAGTTTTTGATATAGACCGGAACCCTCTCTGGCAATGGACGCCACTTGATTTCGACTCGCTTGAAACACAATATCTGGGACCTGCAATCATTCCACCGGATACTTTAATCTGGCGTGTGGATGTATTCGGGCAATCCGGGGTTCTACATACAATCGAAGGAAATGATTATTACATCGATTCAGGAGCAGAATCAGAGGAAAGATATATATATATTACTGAATAAGGAATTCCTTGACTCAGTAATATCAAATAAATATTTGGAAAATTCAAGGAGCATAAATGAAAAAAATAATACTATTACTAATTTTTCTAATGTTCTCTTCGATTATGTTAGCTCAGATCGAAGGAGTAACTTCCGCTTATAATCCGGCATCTATATATCTTTATTCTGGTACTCTGGCTGGTACAGAGCAGTTGAAAATAAAGACTTATATCTGGGGTCAGGTAAAAAAACCAGGACTATATATTGTACCCGATAATACAGATCTTCTTACACTTATATCTTCTGCCGGAGGACCTACAGAGAACGCCAAGCTTTCTAAAATAAGAATTATTCGAACAACAGAAGAGGGTGATAAGGTTATCTGGGTAAATATGAAAAAATATTTAGAAACAGGGGATCCCGAATTGATTCCAGTCTTAAAACCAGGTGATACCGTTGTTGTATCCGGTTCTACTTATTACGCTTTTACAAAAGCGGTGGACTGGTTAGCACAAATTGCTATTATTTTAAGTGTGTATGTAGCAATATCAAATATTAACTGATCGAGGAATTATGCAGAGTCAATTTAATCAATTTAACGAAAATGTAGAAGAACAGGAAATTCAATTAAAAGATTATATAAACATAATAATTCGTTACAAATGGCTGGTTGCTTTTATCTTCCTGGCTGTATTCATAGCTTTCAGCATTTACACTGCAAAAGCATCCAGAATTTACAAAGCCACTTCAAAAGTACTTTTGGAAGACAGGATGGCAAGTGATCTTCTTTTTTCCTCATTCAGCAACAAAGCCTCATCAATAAATAACAATATTCAAATATTAACAAGTTATCCGGTAATGAAAATCGCTTATCAGATACTGAGAAAGAAACCCAATTTTACTTCTCTACCTATCAGTAAAATTGAAAGTAATCCGGAGGGTTATCTAAAAGAAGGGTTGTCTATTGATACGGAACGCGAAACCGATATATTGATCATCAATTTTGAATCTACCAGCCCCCTGGAAGCAAAAGAAGTAGCCAATGCAGCTGCTTACGCTCTTATCCAGCAAGATACGGATTATGCTCGTATCGAGTTCAGGAATACTCGAGAATTCCTGGCAAATCAGTTGGAAGAAAATGATCGCCGGCTGCGTAATTCGGAAGAAGAATTGCGAACATATAAGATCGAGCATGGTATTTCAATGCTCTCGGAAGAAACCCAGGAACTAATTAAACAATCTTCAGAGCTTTCTGCCATGCTTTCCGCAGCAGAAACAGAACTGGAAGTAGCAAATAAGCACCTAAAATTCCTGCAAGGTGAACTCTGCGTTCAAGATACATTACTTTCCGATATTAATTTCGTTCTCTCTTCACCACTTCTGGATCAATTGAAAAAAGAGATCGTAGAAAATCAAACACAATATGTGAATTTCCTTACCAGATCAGATTACTCTCCAGATCATCCTGAACTGAAATCTTTGAATAAGTCCATTGAAAGCGCCAAAGTAAGATTGAATGAAGAGATACAGAAGATCATCTCGGTCAAGTCCGGTTCTTCAGATCCCCTGATCTATCGTTCCAATCTTATTGAACAAATTTCCACAGCTCAGATCGATCAGAATTTAAAAGAGTCAAAAGTGGTAAGTCTGCAAAAAGCTGTTGAAAATTATAACAGGAAAATGTCTATACTTCCTGATACAGAGGTTGAACTTGCCCGTTTGGAACGTAGTTATCTGATCAATGAAAAAATATACACTATGCTTATCGAAAAATTTGAAGATGCAAAGATCGCTGAAAGATCGAAAATAGGTAATGTTCGCATTGTAGAAGAAGCACGAGTACCTGTAAAACCCATTAAGCCAAATAAGAAAATGAACCTGATGATCTCAATTGTTCTTGGTCTTGGATTAGGTATTGGAGCGGCATTATTGCTTCATTCTCTGGATTCTAAGATAAGAACTTTCGATGATGTGAAAAAGAACGTAGCCTTACCACTTCTTGGCACTATTCCATATATTCATATCTATGATTCCGATCTCGATCAAATCGAGAATATGATACGCAGAAGTAAAGATAAAGAGAAGGAAGAATTACTTACATTAAAACATCACATGGAAACAAAACTGATTACGGATTATTCACCAAAATCATCTGCTGCTGAAGCTTTTAGAATATTGAGAACTAACATAATAGCCAGGAAGAAAAACACCGATTCATTATCAATCCTGATAACAAGTTCCGGACCAAGAGAAGGTAAATCTACAATTCATGCCAACCTTGCAACTGCTCTGGCTCAAATGGATGCAAAAGTCATTCTTGTGGATGTTGATCTCAGACGTCCTATGGTTCACACAATATTCGATTTCGAAAAGGAAAATGGCATCAGTGATTTCCTGATTGATAAATCCAGCAATATTGAAAATCTCATTAAAAAGACCCCTGTTCATAACCTTGATATAATTTCCAGTGGCTATATACCACCAAATCCATCTGAACTTCTTGCTTCTCCCAGAATGGATGAATTGCTTGTACTGCTTAAAAAAAGCTATGATTATGTATTATTGGATTCACCACCTGTAATTGCTGTTACAGATTCCATGGTAATGGCAAGGAAAGTGGATCTGTTAACTCTGGTTGTGCGTATTAATAGCGCTGATAAAAATGTGATAAGAAGAGCAAAGGAACTATTGGATAATATTGATGTTAAAATAGCTGGAGCAATCATAAACGGAATTAATCCACATAAATACTATAGCAGTTACGAATATAATTACTACTATTATTACTATTATGGAAAAGAAGAAGATAAAAAGGCTTCAGCGAAGTTCTTCCGCAAAAATAAACCTGTTTCTTGATGTTCTTGGAAGACGTGGTGACGGTTACCATAATATAAGGACAATCTTCTCTGAAATAGAGCTTTACGACAATTTAAATTTTATTTTGACAAAAAATAGTCCCATTAGGATTTTGACAGGCACAGACTTTATAAGTATAGAAGAAAATATTATTTATAGAGTTGCGGTCTTTATAAAAGATAAATATAAAGTGGAAGATGGAGTAGATATAGAGCTTGAAAAGAACATACCAATTGCAGCTGGATTGGGAGGTGGTAGTAGTAATGCTGCTTTCACCATTTCAGCACTCTCGGAACTATGGAATTTGAATTTAAGTGATTCGGAAATGCACAACATTGCCAGAAATTTGGGAAGTGATATTAATTTTTTTCTAAAAGGTGGATGTGCTCTGGGTGAGGGACGAGGTGATAAGATAATCCCACTCGAACAAATAAATATTGATAATATTTTTCTGGTTAATCCTGGCTTTAGAATTTCCAGCAAAGAAGCCTATCAAGCAGTGCATATTTCTAATGAAAATACACAATGGCAAAAATTGATATCAACTCATGATGCTTCCTACTGCTACAATAAACTCGAAGAAGGCATCTGCAGGAAATATCCTGAAATTAAATTCATAATAGAACATTTAGAAAATAATGGAGCAAAGAAAGCAATGCTGTCGGGTAGCGGTGCAACTATCATTGGCTTCTGTCCCGATAAAAAGATAGCAGATAATTTTACAAAATACTATTCCAAAAAAAGATATTGGAATTGCATTACAAAAACAAAAAGGAGTACAAAATGAACATTACTGATGTAAAAGTTTTCCTGAGAGAAAGCAACCAATTAAAGGCTTTTGTTAATATCGTCATTGATGACGCATTTATTATCAGAAACATCAAGGTTATCGAAGGTGAAAATGGTCTTTTCGTAGCCATGCCAAGCCGTCGAGTTAGTTCTGGTGAATATCGCGATATCGCTCATCCTATTAACACAGAAACCAGGAACATGGTAGAGCGCATTATCATTGAAAAATACAAAGAAGTTTTACAAGATGCTTTATCTGCAGCTGAACACACTGAAGAAGAAAAGCCAGAGAAAAAGTCAGAGAAAAAGCCAGAGGAAAAACTAGAGGAAAAACTAGAGGAAAAATTAGAAGAAAAATCAGAGGAAAAACCTGAAGAAAAACTTGAGGAAAAACCAGAAGAAGAGCTTGAGGAAAAACCAGCTGAATAATTAATCTATGTTTTCTAGGCTTAAAATATTTACAGGCAACGCTAACATAGAATTAGCGAATGAAGTAGCAAAATATGCCGGCATCCCCCTGGGAGATGCTGACGTATTTAAGTTCTCCAACGATAATATTTTCGTTAAGATCAATGAAAATGTCCGCGGAGCCGACACATTTATCTTACAGCCTACTTGTTATCCTGTGAACGATAACCTGATGGAGCTGTTGATTATGATAGATGCACTTAAAAGAGCATCTGCCCGAAATATAAATTGTGTTATTCCTTCATTCGGTTATGCCAGATCCGATAAAAAAGATCAACCCAGAGTACCCATTACGGCAAAACTTGTAGCTGATTTGCTTACTACAGCTGGTGCTAGCCGGGTTATAGCAATGGATCTGCACTCAGATCAAATTCAGGGATTTTTCAATATTCCGGTGGACCATCTATATTCTACACCTATTTTTGTACGTTATCTCACAGCCAATCACGATCTGTCAGACGCTGTTGTGGTTTCACCCGATACCGGCGGAACCGCTAGAGCCAGAGCATTAGCAAAAAGATTGAATTGTTCTCTGGCGATCGGAGATAAACGCAGATTAGGGAATGATGACAAAGCAGAGGTCTTAAATATCATAGGTGATGTGGAAAACAAAACTGCCATCCTATACGATGATATTATCGATACAGGAGGTAGTTTAGCCAAAATGTCCAAAGCCCTGATGGATCGCGGAGCAAAAAAAGTTTATGCTGCTTGTGCGCATGGTGTTCTTTCTGGAAATGCCATTAAAAACCTGGAAGAATCTCCCATCGAGAAATTGTACATTACGAATTCTATTCCACTTTCACCGGAAAAGAAAAAATGTAAAAAGATTATCCAACTATCAATAGCTGAAATGCTGGCTATAGCTATAAAAAAGATTCATATCGAGGAATCTCTTAGTAACTTATTCAGATAAAATACTTACCCACATAGTGGGATTTCAACGGAGGAATAATGAACGTAAAAGTCGAAGCGAAATTACGTGAAATAGGAAAAAAATCTGTCCTGAAAAATTACCGAAATAAAGATCTTATACCAGGAATTATCTATGGAGAAGGGAATGAAGGATTGAAAATACTCATTCCAAAAATTCAATTTCTTAAAGATTATAAAGGAACCATAGGAAAAGTTTCTTTCTTCAACATTCATGTTGATGGAAAGGAATTCAATACATTCATAAAAGAAAAGCAGATCCATCCTGTAAGCAGGGAATTTGTGCATATCGATTTTATGGAATTTCATAAAGGAAAAAAAATCACCCTTCAAATTCCTTTCAGATACATTGGAGAAGCTAAAGGTACTCAAGAAGGTGGTCTGGTGGAAATTCTTCACAGAGAATTAGAAATTTCTTGCCTACCAAAAGACATTCCCGAAGAAATCAGCATTGATGTTTCTGAACTTGAAATAGGTGATTCTATCCATTTTGCTGATATTACCATACCCGAAAATATCGAAACTAATATGTCAGAAATTACTACTCTTGTAGCTGTTCGTGCACCTAGAAAAGAAGAAGTTATAGAAGTAGAGGAAGAAGAGATAGAAGGTGAAGAAGCTGCAGAAGAAGGTGAAGAAACAAAAGAAGAAGCTACTGAAGAATCTTCTGATCAAGCTCCTGAAAAATGAAATTAGTTGTAGGACTTGGTAATCCTGGAGTAGAATATAAGTTCAACAGACATAATGCTGGATTTTTACTTCTGGATAAATATACTGCAAAAAGAGATATCAAATTTAAAAAGAAAATTAAATATGATATCACAATTGCAGACGAGATAATTTTTATCAAGCCCAAAACTTATATGAATAGAAGTGGTAATGCTGTCACATCGATCATCACAAAACACCGTGTTGATAACATCATGGTGATAGTAGATGATATTAATCTTCCACTGGGTGAAATTAGATTAAGAAAAGAGGGCGGTTACGGTGGTCACAACGGCTTGAAGTCCATCGGAGCTGCTTTGGGTACAGATAAATTTAATCGATTTCGCATTGGTGTTGGTGCTCCGGAAACAGGGGAACTCTCTGAATATGTTCTTTCCGATTTTTCTTCACAGGAAGAGGAAATTCTGGATGTTGTATTTGAATTTTATGAGATATTGCTGGAAAATTATCTAAGTAATGATTTCGATAGTATGGTCGAAAAATATAGCAAACTTAAAATATCCTATTCTGAGAAAATCAAAAATTCTCAGGATCAAAAATAGCTGGTTTTACCGGCTGCATAAAAGACCAAAGGAGGAAAAATGCTGAAAAAGTATGAAAGCATGATCATTATCGCGCCTACACTTACCGAAGAAGACTCTAAACAAGAACTTGAAAAGATCAATTCTTTTATTAAAAAGAATGGTGGCGAAGTACTCAATACCGATGATTTGGGAAAGAAGCGTCTTGCTTATAAGATTAATGATTTCAATGAAGGTTATTACTTCGTGAACTATTTCAATTTTGATACTACTAAAGTATCCAAATTGGAAAGAATTTACAAACTTAATGAAAATGTCATACGCTACAATATTCAAACTAAATAGAACAGGAGAGATATAATGGCAAGTGAATTAAGATTTCCCAAGATCAATACAATTATTATTAGCGGCAGGCTTACTCGTGACGTAGATTTACGATATCTGCCAAATGGCACACCAGTAGCAAAATTGCCTATTGCCTTCGATAGAAGTTATCAAAAAGATGGTGAGTGGCAACAGGAAACCAGTTATATTGACATAGTTGTCTGGAGCAAGCGTGGTGAACAATGTGCAGAATATTTACATAAGGGTAGTCCTGTTCTTTTAGAAGGATATCTCAAAACACGTTCCTATGTAGACAATAATAATCAAAATCGAAAAATCACCGAGATCATTGCCCAGAGAATATCTTTCCTAGAAAAATCTGATCTCAGTACAGAAAAAATTGAAGAACCTTCAAACACCGAAACAAAAGCACCGGCAGCAAATGTAACAGATGACGATGTTCCATTTTAAAGAATTCATAGGAGAAAAATAATGGAAGAAAAAATAGAAAAAAAAGAACAAGTTGAATCTAAACCAAGCCAGAAAACTGTTTCTCCAGATATCAAGAAACGTCCTTACAAACAATCTTCATCCAGACCGTCTAAACCAAGTTATGCAAGGAAAAATTTCTTTTATAAAAAGAAGGTTTGTTATTTCTGCAAGAACAAAGATGCTGTAATCGATTATAAAGATGTGTCTTTGATGAAAAGGTTCATTTCAGAAAGTGGCAAGATATCTCCCCGTAGATTCACAGGAACTTGTGCTAAACACCAGAGAAAATTAGCAACAGAGATAAAAAAAGCACGTCAGATGGCTCTTATTCATTTTACAGATAAACATAAATAATATAGTGTTCCTTACAGCAATTCTGGCGGCAATAATTGCTACCATATCTCCTTTTTGGGGATTGATCTTTATATTAGCATCTGGTGGAAAATACCAGGAAAGAAGATATATTTTCTTCGCTGTTTTTTCCGGTATTGTTGTAATTCTCAGTATAATTTCCATCATTGATATCATCACGCTATCTGATCTTATTGTGGGCGTTGCTGTAACTTCTTTTTTGTTTTTCTGGAGTTTGTTCAAATCATTTAATTACATTCGAAGCATGATAATAGCCTTTTTCTTTAGCATTGCCTATTCAGTTGTACGGCAATTGATCTTCGGAAAAGCTTTTATTGAGAATGTGAATAAGGCAATCGAACAATATAAGGAATTTATTACTTCCGCTTTCCAGAATTCTGTGGAGCAAATGAATTTAGCCTTGGAGATCACGGAAAACTTTAAAGAAATTTTTACAACATTTTATGCAGGTATCTGGGTTTTAACGGTTGTTCTGGCACTATATTTCGGTTCGCTACTTTTCTCCAGGAAAAACACTATGAAATGGAAACATAGAACAATTAGAATGCCATTTTATTTGATCTATTTTCTGATAGTCGGTTTGGTATTATTTCTTATGCCCGGAACAAAAAACATAGGTATAAATAGTTTATTGATGATATCACCATTATTCCTCATCCAGGGAATATCCATCCTGGACTATTATTGGGGAAATTTCTTTAAAAAATCAAAATTTTTACTTTTTTTATTGATTCTTTCTATGGTGATAAATTATTTTATTTTAACTCTGGTAGCCCTTATGGGTTTACTGGATATTTGGTTTAATTTTAGAAAAATTAACATAATGGAGGAGATGAATGAAAGTAATCTTAGCTAAAGATATAAAGAAATTAGGTGAAGCAGGGAGTATTGTTAAAGTTGCCAATGGCTATGCTCGAAATTACCTGTTCCCGCAAAATATGGCCATTTCTGCTACTTCTAAAAATATCAATAAAATCGAAGATATCAAGAAGAAAGCAGAGGAAGAAAAACTGGCAATGCATAGTGAATATCTTGCTTTGGCTAACAAAATAACAAAAGTAAAACAGCTCACATTTTGCCGTAAAGCAGATGAAAACGACCATCTTTTCGGTTCTGTCTCCGAAAATGATATCATCAAAGCCCTGGCAGAAAAAGAAATTATTGTCCATAGAACTAACGTAATTATGGATAAGCATTTAAAAGAATTGGGAACGTTCGATGTTGAGATCGAATTTACTAGCGAGATCAAAGCGAATCTTAAGGTTAATGTGGAAAAGGAAACTAATTTAGAATAAAGGGAGGTACTCTTGAAAAAAATAATTAATATCCTCGGTTGGATAGTTCTCTTGTTGGCTTTTGCCGCTTTGGGACTTAATGCAGACAATAAGCTATTTGGTTTTTTCTTATATCTTGTTATCTTTGCAATTATTTTCGGTCTTGTATATTGGTATATCAAGAAACATCATCGTAGAACGGAAATTGACCCCCAGAAGATGATTTTACTACATAAGATATTGGGGCTCATATTACTGCTGGTTGCAGTTTTTAGTCCGGCTATTGCCTTAGGTAAGATCCATCTTCCCTTCCTGCCGAATCTGTTAATTTTCATTGCTACTGCTGTGCTGATTGCCGCTGGAGTATTTGCAATTACTATGATCAATAGCGAGAAAACAAAGAAAATTCTTGGTTACATTATTCTGGTTATTCTTTCTGCTGTTCCTGCACTTTTTGCCACCACTTACCTGGATCAGTATTTTCCAAATACGTATAATGCGTTGGGAACAGCATATTGGACAGTTGTATCTGTGGCTATTTTTTCTTGGTGGGGATTTTCTCTCTATTTTAAAAAAGAATAGAATTATACCAGGTAAATAATAAGTTAATTTCCCATGGATTTCATCCGAACCGGAAATGTTTTGCATAAACTTGTTCACACTATTGCTGGTGAAGAATATAAAGATTTTGTATCCATAGTTTTTGGCTGGAAAAGAATAGTCGGTGAATTGCTGGCAGAAAGAGCAACAATTCACAAAATTGAAAAAAACGTGCTTTTTGTTTCCGTGTCGAACAACGTTTGGATGCAGGAGCTTGTCCTGAGAAAATTCCAGCTTATGTCGGACATACAATCAGTTCTTGGTATAGAATTAAAAGATATTGTATTCTTTTTAAAAGATGGCAATATTAAACGAAAAAAACGTAGGAAGAAAAATGATTAAAATAGCTCCTTCCCTGCTTTCAGCAGATTTTACAAACCTGGAAAGCGAAATTTCTAAAGTTCAGGATGCAGGTGCCGATATTCTGCATCTCGATATTATGGATGGACATTTTGTTCCCAATCTCACTTTTGGATTACCTATAATCAAACAAATTCAATCTGTGGCAAAAATCCCCGTAGATGTTCACTTGATGGTAACTAATCCTCAGAACTACCTTGAGATTCTGGGTGATTGGAAGATCGATTATGTTTCTTTTCACCAGGAAACTGTTTTTCATCTTCACCGACAGGTTCATGTACTTAAAGAAAAGAACGTAAAAGCAGGCATCGCATTGAATCCTGCTACCCCTGTAGAAACTATTTACGATCTGATCCCGGATCTGGATTTTGTGCTGATAATGAGCGTAAATCCTGGATTCGGAGGGCAGAAATTCCTGACATCTGCATATGAAAAGATAAGAAAACTGCGCAAGATAGCCGATGAAAAAAATCCCGCCCTGCTTATTGAAGTAGACGGTGGAATAAATAATATTATAGCCCCTAAACTTATAGAAGCTGGCGCTGATATTTTAGTTGCGGGATCTTACATTTTCGGACAAACTGATTATCAAAAACAGATTAAGAGCTTAAAAACAGTGAATGAGAAATAATGTTTAATAATCTTACCGAACGATTCGACGCGATCTTCAAAAAACTCAAAGGAAAGGGAAAACTCACAGAGCAGAACATTAAGGATTCTATGCGTGAAGTTCGCCGTGCACTGCTGGAGGCTGACGTAAATTTCAAGATCGTAAAGAATTTCATTGATGAGGTCAGTAAAAAAGCAGTAGGAACAGAAGTTATGAAAAGCATTACTCCCGGTCATCAGGTTGTAAAAATCGTCCATAACCAATTAACAGCATTAATGGGAACTGACAACTTCAAAGTAAAACTGCCTGATAACCGTATGAACAAGATAATGCTGGTGGGTTTGCAAGGTTCCGGTAAAACAACTACTTGTGCAAAACTTGCAAGTAATTTCCGCAAAAAGAGTTTGAATATAACACTGGTTGCCTGCGACATTTATCGTCCGGCAGCCATTCATCAGCTTAATGTGTTGGGAAAGCAATTAGATATCCCCGTGATTTCAGATGAAAAACAGAAAAATGTTTTGAAAATTGCCAGGATGGCAGTAAAAGATACAGAAAATTCTGAAACGAATCTACTGGTTTTTGATACGGCTGGACGATTGCACATCGACGAAAAAATGATGAAAGAACTCAGAGATCTGAAAAAATTTCTGAATCCCGATTATATCTTTTTCGTTGCTGATGCAATGACCGGACAGGACGCCGTTAATGTAGCAAAAGAATTTAATGACCAACTTGAGTTTGATGGAGTAATTCTAACCAAAATGGATAGTGATGCTCGTGGTGGAGCAGCTCTTTCTATTAAAGCAGTTACAGATAAACCCATTATCTACGTGGGAACTGGTGAGAAAATTTCCGATCTTGAAGAATTCTATCCCGATCGTATGGCAAACAGAATATTGGGAATGGGCGATGTTCTAAGCCTGATAGAAAAAGCCGAAGCTGCTATCGATTCCGAAGAAGCTGAAAAGCTGATGAAGAAACTGAAAAAGAACCAGTTCACCTTTAGTGATTTCCTTTCCCAGCTTCAACAACTGCAAAAAATGGGACCCTTAGATCAGATCGTAGGAATGTTGCCGAGCATAAATACATCTGCGTTGAAAGGTATGCAGGTAGATGAAAAAGATTTGAAACACATAGAAGCTATCATCTATTCAATGACGCCACAGGAAAGAGAACAGCCCTCTGTAATAAATGGCAGCCGGCGACATCGCATAGCTCAGGGAAGCGGTACTTCCATACAACAGGTAAACAGATTACTCAAACAGTTTGAGCAAATGAAAAAAATGATGAAAAAATTTAATGACCCCAAATCTATGAAAGAAGGGTTGTTAACTTTTTAAAGAAAGAGGATTAGATTTTAATATAACTTTTTGATTCTAAATGAGTTATTTGACTGAGCATCTTTCTAAAAAATGCTTGACGACAAAAGTGCAAAAAAAAATTAATCCTTATTCTATGTAAGTATAATGGTAAATATAAAGGAGAAAAAATGGTTAAGCTCAGGCTTAGAAGAATGGGTGCAATAGATAAACCATTCTATAGAATTGTTGCTGTAGATTCACGCAAGAAAAGAGACGGTGCATACCTTGAATCTGTAGGATATTATGATCCTAAAACTGATCCTCTTACACTAAAAGTAAATATTGAAAGATCTTTATATTGGCTTGGTGTTGGTGCTCAACCCTCAGATACAGTAAAATCATTACTGAGAAAAGCTGGAGTAATGGAAAAATGGCATAAACTCAAATTCGAGGAAAAAACCGAAGAACCAAAAGAAAAAAAGAAAAAAACTACTAAGAAAGTAACTAAACCAGCAGCAAAAAAAACTACAAAACCAGCTGCAAAAAAAACTACAAAAACAGCTGCAAAAACAGCTAAAAAACCAGCTGTTAAAGTTGATCCGAATTTGACCAGATCTAAAACCGTAAATACTGAAAAAAAAACAGTTAAAAAAGAAACTGCTAAAAAAAATGAAAAACTTAAGAAAACCGTCGAGAAGAAAGTAGAGAAAAAAAAGGTAATCGAAAAGAAGGAAGTTAAACCTGATAAAGCCTAAGAAGTAGGAGTTGAAAATGAAAGAACTCATTGAATTTATTGTTAAAGCTCTAGTTGATGATCCTTCCTCAATTAATATTACTGAGGTGGTTGGAGACAAGATTACCATTTATGAATTAAGAGCTGCTAAAAATGATATTGGAAAAGTTATTGGGAAGCGCGGTAGAACTGCCGGTGCTATCAGAACTATTCTTAATGCTGTTTCAGCCAGGCAGGGGAAAAGAGCGGTTTTAGAGATAATCGAATAGATGGAGATCTCTGATCTTATTACGATAGGAAAGCTGGGTAAAACCGTCGATAGCGATGGATATATCCCTTTCAAACCGAATAAGATCTTTCAATCATCTTTCCTGCAAAATGTTTTTTTGCTCTTTACAGATCATAGTGTGAGACTTGTGAAAATAGAAGATAATCTTAACGATAAAATGCTGAAGATCGATGACCTGGAAATTACTCGCGATGCAGCAAAAGATGGTAAAGTGTTGATTATGTTACCCCAGGAAGATATTACAATGCTTTTGGATGAGCATAATATTCTGAATTATGCTGGTATGAAAGTTTATTTTGCAGATGATATCATCGGGAAGGTGAAGGAAACCTTCTTTAATAATGCACAAGATATTCTTATTGTGGAATTAATAAACGGTAATGAGATCATGATACCGGTGGTGGATTATTATATGGAACAGATCGAAGGCAACACAATATACACAAAAAATATCGAAGGATTAATAAATTTATGAATATCGAAGTTCTTACGCTTTTTCCAAAAATGTTTGAAAACTTCCTTCAGGAAAGTATGCTCGGGATAGCTACCAGAGAAAAAGCGTTATCGGTGAATCTAACAGACATTCGTGATTTCGCCCATGATAAACACCGCACAGTGGATGATACTCCTTACGGTGGTGGTGCCGGCATGGTAATGAAACCGGAACCTCTTTATGAAGCAATCTCAAGTGTAAAAAAAGAACGGGATATTCCTATAATTTATTTTACTCCGCAGGGTAAACTTCTTACCCAGAAGATCGTGACTAAATATAGTAAAATGGAAAACCTGATTTTGCTTTGCGGACACTACAAAGAGATCGATCAGAGAATTCGAGACAAGTTTGTTACCGAGGAACTTTCGATAGGTGACTATGTTCTTTCCGGTGGTGAAATACCTGCCATGGTAATGATCGATGCTATTGCCCGGCTTCAGGAAGGAGTGTTGGGAGATATTGATTCTGCAATGACCGATTCACATCAGAAGGGTATTCTTGGATGTCCTCATTATACCAGACCACCCGAATTCAAAGGTATGAAAGTACCCGAAGTTCTTCTTTCCGGAAATCATAAAAAAATAGATGAATGGCGTCAGCAAAAAGCTTTGGAAATCACCATGAAAAACCGTCCGGATCTATTGAAAGATGATAAATGACCTTTATGCAGGATTGGTGCATCATCCGGTTTATAACAAATTCGGAGAAGTAGTAACAACTTCTATCACCAATCTTGATATCCACGATATATCGAGAAGCTGTTATACTTTTGGCGTTAAGAAATTTTTCGTAATCACTCCCCTACCTACCCAGAAAGAATTATTGGAAAAAATCCTGAAATTCTGGCAAAGTGAGATTGCAAGCTGTTATAATCAAGATAGAGTAAATGCTTTATCAATAATTGAATATGCAAAAGACATTGAGTCTGCAAAGGAAATGATAAATTCACAGGGAGGAAACTGTCTTACCATTACAACAACTGCTACGGAATTAAAAAACCAATTGAGCTATGATGAATTTGTAAGATTGGAAAAACCTGTTTTCCTGTTATTTGGAACGGGGAACGGGTTAACGAGAGATGTTCATGAAAAAGCTGATTTCGTTCTGAAGCCTATCCATGGGAATAGAAATTATAATCATCTCTCAGTACGAAGCGCTGTAGCTATTGTTTTAGACAGGATCACTTCCGAAAAATAAAGGAGGTTCTATGGACATAGTTCATGAAATCGGAAAAGAACAACTGAGGACTGATCTTCCTGAGTTCAGAGTTGGTGACACCATTAAGGTTCATTATAAGATCAAAGAAGGTTCAAAAGAAAGAATTCAGCTATTCCAGGGAATCGTTATCCAGAAACGTGGAGCACAGATTTCCAAAACCTTTACCGTTCGCAAAGTAAGTAACGGTGTGGGTGTTGAACGAATTTTCCCGCTTCATTCTCCTAATATCCAGAAGATTGAAGTAGTAAGATTTGGACGTGTACGCAGAGCCAAGCTCTTCTATCTTAGAAAAGCAAAAGGTAAAGCGGCACGTGTAAAAGAAAAAAGAAGATACTAAAAATAAAAAAGGAGCTCGATCGAGCTCCTTTTTTTATTGCACTAATTGCAGGGTTAGAATAAATATTGTTCCCTTTGGCTCATTATTTTCTACACGTATCGATCCATTAAAGCTTTCAATTGTTTTTTTCACAATATAGAGCCCCAGACCGGTGTGCCCTTTTTCACCGTATTTAAAACTCTCGTAAAATATCTTATCTTTGATCTTATCGGGTATTCCTTTTCCATTATCTGCTACTCGAATATCGCAAGAATTATCATATATTTTTATTGAAATGTCGATCACATCTGCTTCTGCATGTATCAGAGCATTGTTGAATAAATTATCGAAAACAGAATCGATAGCATCGTTAGCCAGGACTTTTGCTTTACCTAAGATATTAATTTTCAAAGTGGGAAAGCTTAATGCAATTCTCTTTAGAATACTGTTTAAATCTCTTACTTTTAATGTCTTATCCGAGGTTAAGAATTCCTCAAATTGTTTCATTCTACGGATTAACAAAGAACCTTTTTGAATTTGTTTATCTGCTTCTTCAAGCATTTGATTTTCATGATTTTGCTTATAGATATTCAATGCACTTTGAATGACTGCAAAGTTATTTGCTATATCGTGTCTTAATATTCTATTTACTAATTTAATATGTTTTTGATGATTGATCAGTTCTTCCTGTGCTTTTTTCCTTTCGGTTATATCCATCATACTGATCAGAATATGACTAAAAGATTCATTACTTGCCGGGATGGATAATTTGAGCAGAACATCAACCCGCTCACCTTGCAGGTTTTGAGTGATCTCTTCGGCTTCGAACGTTCTTTTACCTTCTGCTATGGCGATCAATTCTTCTTTGAAAGTATGCAATGACTCCGCAACAAATATACAATCGAGCGAAGCAAGCAATTCTTCTTTGCTTTGTGCTCCATACATTTTGAGTGTTTCATTGTTCACATTCAGAATCTTTATTAATTTCACAGCCTGCTCAACAAATTCCGGGTGCTTTTCCAGATAAGATCGAAAATCTGCTACTCCCTGTGCTTTAATTGCATCGATAGCTGCTTTCAGTTCTGTAAAATCCTCTTCCCAAATAGAAACATTTGCAGTTTCGAAAATCGTACGATAACGGGCTTCATTATCATATAATAACACAGTGGATGATTTTAGCTTTTTTTTAGCTTTTGTTTTTTCGATCATTTCTTGTTTCAGCTTGGTTGCACGTTCTTTTATCATTCCTTCCAGGTGCTTTTTTAATTCTTCTTCAGCTTTCTTACGTTTAGTAATATCCCTTACAGTTACCTCTAACAATGTTTTGTGTTCTAACGTAAGCTTGGTAAATAATACAGTAGCAGGAAATTCTTTATCATTAATCCTTTTGTGTGTCCATTCAAAAAAATGCGAGCCGGTTTTCATTGCCTTTTTTATCATTTTTCTGATTTTTACGGAAGAAAGCTGTCCATCTGGCTGGTATTTTGGAGATAATTCACAGGGTTTTTTAGAAATAAATTCCTTCTCATCTTTTGCATTGAATATTTGAATTGCGGAACGATTTCCTGCAGTAAATATACAGGTTGACGGTGTAAGAATCATCATAGCATTTTTAGAAGAATCAAAATGAATGCGGTATTTTTTTTCACCCTCTTTAAATTTTTTCTCAACCTTGATACGATTAATTTTTTCTAATAATAATTGTTCATTTTCTTTTGTTAATACAACGTTTTGTTTTTGCAATTTCTGAAATTCCTCAAGTATTTTTTCTCTGGTTATATCTTTAGCATACATGTGATCTCCTTATAGAAATCGTCTCTGAAGAATACTTTATGAGTTTATAATACTTGTTCAAATCGATTAAATTTATAACTTCCTTTCTTAATTTTGAATTTCGGAACTGATGCTGAAATATTGTTGTAGCTGTTTCAAAACTCAGAAAAACATTAGCTACATTTTGTACAGACAGGGAAAGGCATTCCTCAATAACAGGAAATGAATTTTGCCAGCGGTCGGACGCTTCTATACCTAAAATGAAAAGCTCCTGATGAAGTTTTATCATATTCCTGAAAGTCGACCTGCATTTTACCAATGCTTCGGACGTTATAAACTGATGTGTTCTACTATCCCAAAGCCACATTTTACTTCCTTATATTTTTTTAGGAATATTTAAAAAACAATTTTATGATGTTTCAAATTCTATGGATAAAACAGCTCCTTTTTTAAATTGATATTTTAAAGTCCCTTTCAATTGATTTACCAGTGAGCTAACCAATTCTAAACCAAGAGTAGTTGGATCTTTCAGATCTATCACTTCAAGTGGCAATCCTTTCCCATTGTCTTTAACCACCAACAAATAACCATTAGTTCCTTTCTTGGTTATAGAAACTTTTATCTTTCCTTCTCTACAATTTGAAAATGCATGCTTAATAGAATTCGTTACTAACTCATTTATAATAAGCCCGCAGGGAATGGCAACGTTCATATTAAATATAATATCTTTGATATTAACATCGATTTCAATCTGTGACGGTAGAATATGATATGAAATCAATAAATGAGTTGTCAGACTTTTAATGTATTCTCCAAAATCTATACTGGAAAAATCTTTGGTTCTATATAATTTTTCATGTATCAAAGCCATGGAACGCACTCTGTTTTGACTATTTTGAAATAGTTCAAGAGACCTTTTATCTTTTATACTTTGAGATTGCAGCTTAAGTAAGCTGGTAATGATCTGCATATTATTTTTTACCCGATGATGTATCTCATTTAGCAGGATTTCCTTCTCCTGCAAAGATCTATTAATTTCGTCCTGTGCTAGTTTTTGTTCTGTAATATCCTGTGCAGTAATAATTGCCCCTTGTGGAAAAGGTGCTATTGTAGCATAATAATATCTGTCTTCTCTATATTTGATTTCGGGAAAAACTTTTATCTTTCCAGTTTCAATGCAATCCATCAATTCTTTGAACATATCTATTGAATATTTAGATGCAAAATCTTTGTACATTATATCGCCGGGTTTCGGTAGCCGGCTGCGATTGGTTTTTACAGCTTTGTTCACACGCATGATCTCACCTTTATTGTTTACCACAATTGTTTCTATGGGATTGTATTCAAATAGTGCATTATTCAGGTCATCATGTTCTTGCAGGCTTTCCAGGTTTCTGTTCCGCTCGGTAACATCTAAAACCTGCCCGACTGTAGAAACAGTTCCGCTTGTGTTTTTCAGGATACTGACACTTATCTCCAATGTTCTTATCTCTCCTTTTTTAGTGATAATATCAAATTCATAACGATTTGGTACTTTCTCACCAAGCTGTCTTTTTTTATATCTCTCTTCAATCATGGTCTTGCTTTTTTTTTCAAGAAACTTTCGGAAATCAAATCCGATCAGATCCCTCCGTGAATAACCTGACATCTTACAAAACTCATCATTTACATAGCTAAATTTATAGACATTATCAACAATGAAAATCCCTTCATGAGAATTTTCTACCACAGAACGAAATTTCTCTTCACTTTCTTTTACGGCTTCTTCAGCTTTTTTTCTCTCTGTAATATCTTCCACAACTGCAATTTTCAGAGCTGACAATCCATCGAACTGAGGAAGATTATAATCTGAAAGAATAATATTGGGACTGAATTCTTTTAGTCTTTTTTGAAAGGATTCTTTGTCTTTAACGACTTCCAGTTCATAGTTGAATTTAGCTCTTAAAAACTCAGTTTTTATGAGTTCAATACCTGCTTTGTTATCTTCCAATAGTAGAATCTTTACCGTTTCACTCATAAATACTCCAGTTCTATATAATATATAATATTAAAAGCAAATACTATACCATAATAAATAACTGAATTGTGAAAAAAGTGATGCGTTATATCTTCATAGAGAATAAGAAGTTATGTTCGAAAATAGATAATATATGTTTTTTTTTGCTAAATTTAACCAACAATAATACAATTTTTTTTGTGTCAGAAAAGGACAATTATGGGTAAGAAATGTCACACAATTTAAAATTCCTTAAGTTTTCGCTGTAGTTCACGTATTTCATCTTTTTTCCGTAGAGTTTCCCGTTTGTCATAATTTTTTTTACCCCGAGCAATAGCCAGTTTTACTTTTGCCAGACCTTTATCATTGATATAAATTTCCTTTGGTACAAGAGTCATTCCTTTTTCTTCGATATTTTGTCGGATCTTTCGAATTTCTCTTTTATTTAGAAGAAGCTTACGTTTTCGTTCCGGGTCATGATCAAAAGCACCACAATGTTCATAAGAGCTGATATGAAGATTAACAAGCCACACTTCTTCATCCTCCATCTTACCATAGCTATCTTTAAAGCTGAGCTTCCCAGCTCGAATAGATTTTATTTCAGTACCTTTTAATACGATCCCTGCTTCAAAATCCTGAATAAAAAAGAAATTACGCGCTGCTTTTCTATTTCTGAAAATCTTCATCTCTGCTCCTAAAGTTAATGTCTTGGATACTGTCTAAATGTCAATTTGTTTTAAGATATTGTTTACCAGAAAATAGCATACAAAAGAATTGACAAAAAATACAGTAATCCGATAAGGAGTGTGTTTTGAAGTTTGTTATTATGCTGACTATGAGGTAAATATGCATATAATCTATTCTTGCCTGAGTGTTTTTATACTTGCCATCCTATCAGTTTATAGCATTACTCCGCTCATAATTCAATTAGCAAATAAGACCAACTTCATGGATAACCCCGGAGCAAGGAAAATCCATAAGAAAGCAACACCACTACTGGGAGGACTGGCTGTCTTTATTGGTTTTCTTATTTTGACCTTATACATAATTTTTATGAATTTGCACTCCTTTAATCTTCCTATCTTAGGTTATCTGGCTGGTGCTTCTATTATAGTAGTAGTAGGAATAATTGATGACAGATATGGTATGAATCCTTTATTAAAATTAATCGGACAGGCTTTATCTTGTTTTATTTTCTTATACACGAATAACTTGTTATACATTTTTGGACCTATCTATATAACCCTTCCCTTGCTTTTTCTATGGATGGTAGGGCTTATGAACGCTTTAAATTTCCTGGATAATATGGATGGTATTATAACGGGAATGTCTGGAATTTTAGCATTAGGATTCTACGCTTTTAGTTTTATCAGCAAAACCAATACTCTGGCTCCACAGGCAAATTTTATGTCACTTATGGCATTGAGTTTTGCTGGTGCAGCTTTTGGTTTTCTACCCTACAATTTCAATCCAGCTCGGATATTTCTGGGAGATGCAGGCAGCATGTTTATAGGATATTTCCTGTCTTCGATGGGCATTCTTGCTGGTCGATTGGCAGTTATCAAAATGCACAACAACCTTTATTATCTTCTTCCTGTACTGTTGCTAAGCTATGCTATCTTTGACATTTCGCTGGTAAGTTTCACCAGGAAACGAGATGGAAGAAAAATCAGCCAGGGAGGAAAGGATCATTCTACACATCGTATAGATACTGCCATGCAATCACCTATTATTACAGCGCTGATTGTATACTTAATTAACATTGTAATAGTACTCGTTACAATCCTGGTTTTTAAAACGGGATCGGACAAAGTTCTAATAATTTCTACTGCTCTTTTTGCTTTAATATTCCTTTTCTTTGGAAAAAAATTAGACCAGATACCCATTATTATCCCCGAAAACCAAACAAAAGAAAGCCTATAAAAAAGAGGCAAGTTGAATTTAAGAATTTATAGAAAGGTACTTTTTCAGATATCAGCTTTGATTTTTTTGATAATCCTTCTGGGATGTTCAATGAATGAAAAATATAATACTGCTTACAGATTATATATGAAAAGCAACTATGTTGTTGCTATTAAATTTTACGATGACTATTTACAAATATCTCCCAATGGCGCTTTGGCCACAAAAGCAGAGCTGGAACGATCCGATTGTTATTACCAACTGGGTTACCAGGCATTTCACAAAGAAAACTGGCTTCTTGCTTCCAGGTTATTTTATCTGGCAAATTCGATAATAGCTGACGATAAACTGGATAATTGTTATCATAAACTGTCAGAAGAAAGCTTGAATATCGATGATATTAATACTGCTTTATATTATTATGATTTTATTACAACCTACATGGCTGATTCCGAGTTGATACCAGAAATTTTATTTAATAGAATTAAGATATATATAGACTCCGATAAAAAGCTCGAAGCATTCAACGATTATCATTTGCTCTGGAGTAATTATCCCGAGAACAAATTTACCATCAGTATCCAACCATTGATAGACAACCTGATTCCCTATTACATGAACCAGGCGGTTGAGTTTAGAAGAAACACTGATTATGACAATGCTCTGGATATTCTTTTTAAACTCAACCAATATCCTACACAATTCAAAGATGAAATACTAATTGGAATAGGCGACCTTTATTTATTGAAGGCAGAGAGTTCTATTTCTAACAATAATTACAAACAGGCAAAGGAATTTTATTCAGAAGTGCTTGTATACGTTCCACAGAAAGAAACTATAATTAATAAGAGAATGGACGAGATCTGTAATGAATTCCTTCAGGAAGGAAGCAGGCTTCTGGAAAATTATAAATTTGATGAAGCAATTTCTGTCTTTGAAACATGTTACCAATTATTGCCTGAATATCGGAAATCAACAGATGCAATAGAAGAAGCAAGAAAGTTGAAACAAAGTTTTGCATTAGCATTCCAATATAAAAATAAAGCCGAAGCTTATGAAAACGATAAAGAATATGTTAAAGCTCTGAAATTTTATCGCAAATCGTATTCCTCTATGCAGATGAAAGAAGTTCAAAACAAGATCTACATGATGAGCAACACCATAAATGCTCAGAAAGATCCCAAAGAATTTGCGCTTGGCATAATTCAAAGTTTTAAAAAGGGCATTATTATACAAGGTGTGAATGGTTTACAATCGGATTTGATAGATAAATATGGCGAGAACGTAAAATCATCCGGTTGGAAAGTATCCTATGCATTTGGAGAGTATAAATACGAAGTCAGATTTGACATATTAGCACCGGAAGAAAATTATTACTTCGTATGGAGAGTAAATCTACAAACCCGGAAGATCGTTCCTTTGAATAAAATATCCGAGGAATTGCTTAAACAATGAAAAAGCAGAATATTACTTTGATAATTCTTCTTTCTTTATGTTGGCTTTCTGCTGAAGAATTTGATATAAAAAAATTCTCCGATCCCGATAAATACGGATGGGGTACCACGCAAAAATTCTATGAAGCTCGAACTGAACTCTACAACCGACAGAAACTACTTCAGATCTATGAAATGAACAAACAGGTGATAACAAAGAACATCTTTAAATCTGCTATTGCTCCGGGATGGGGACATTTTTCCGCACAACAAAATACCAAAGGTACAATTTTGCTTGGTATCGAGATAGTACTTTTGGGTACAAGCTATTTTTTTTATGATCAGGCAATGTACAATTACGATAAATATAAGAAATCTACTTATATTGGCGATATAAATCAGTATTATCAAGATGCCAAAGATCCTTATACTTATTCCCAGATATTCCTGGGATTGGGAATTGCAGTCTGGCTATATACGATTTATGATTCCATTGTCGCTTCAGAGGAATACAATAAAAAAATGTGGGATGATTTGCTGCAGAAATATCATCAGCAGAAATTACAGGTAACTCCTGCCGGAATTTCATTGAGGTTCTAATGTTCAAGATAACTATTGTTATAATATTATCGCTACTTCTTATTTCCTGTTCCTTAGAAAGGAATAATCCGCTCGATCCTTTAAGTAGTGGCGTTCAAGCACCAAACAAAGTTACAGGAATAAATATCTCTATTACTGAAGAAGACAATGTTGAAATTCAATGGGATGCTATAAACCCGGACTATATAGATGGTTATTTTATTTATAGATCTCAAGCTTACGATGGCCTATATTCACAACTTGAAGATTATCACACTTCTCCAACCGACAGTTTATTTGAAGATCATGATGTTGTAAATATTCCTGAAAATCGCTATTATTACAAGATGTCTGCCTATAAGATAGTTGAAAATAAAAAACTGGAAGGTTACCGCTCTGAACCCAGAAGCTGGGGTTCTTAACTATTAATATATGAACCTGCAGAAAGAACTCAATCCACAACAATATAAAGTTGTTACCACCACAGAAGGTCCGGTTCTTGTATTAGCAGGTGCCGGTAGCGGCAAAACACGTTCTGTTATCTATCGTACAGCTTACCTGATAAACAAAAAGAGGGTAAATCCATGGAACATTTTGGTAGTAACCTTCACCAATAAAGCCGCCAGAGAGCTGAAAGACCGTCTTGAAAATACATTTGGCATCTCTGCACGATCTTTGTGGATAGGAACGTTCCATTCCGTTTGTACCCGTATTCTTAGATATGAAGAGAAGTCTCTTCCTTTTAATTCCAACTTCTCTATCTATGATGAACCAGATCAGAAATCCGTTATCAAGAAAATCTATAAAAAAATTGATATCGATCCAAAGAAATTCCCCCCGGGAAAAGTGCGGGAAATTATCAGCCGCCAGAAGAACTCACTTATTTTACCGAAAGATTTCTTTGATTTCAACGAAACAAATTACTTCTCTGAAACAGTATATAAATTATATAAAGCTTACCAGGATTTCCTGTCTGCCAATAATGCCCTGGATTTTGATGACCTGCTGATGTACACTGCTATCCTTTTTCATGAAAATGAAAAAATTCGCAAAAAATACGAAAAGAAATTTCACTATGTAATGATAGACGAATACCAGGATACTAATTATGCTCAATTCAAGATCATCAATCTTATTGCGAAAAATCATCAGAATCTTTGCGTGGTAGGAGATGATGATCAGGCAATATATAGTTGGCGTGGTGCGGATATCAGGAATATTCTCAGTTTTGAAGCCGACTATAAAAACGTAGTTAAGATCAAATTGGAACAGAACTACCGTTCTCCCAAATCATTCCTCGATGCTGCAAATAGTTTGATCCGAAACAATTCAGAACGGCATGAGAAGGTTTTGTGGACCGATATTTCTTCGCCGGAAAAACCGGAACTTGTTAAATTGGAAAATGAGAATAAAGAGGCTGAATATGTTGCACAAGAGATTTCAAAATTGCAATCTCTGGGAAAAAACTTAAATGAATGTGTAGTTCTCTACCGCACAAATGCCCAGTCACGCGTATTCGAGAATGCTTTTTCTCTACAAAAGATAAGATACCAGATCGTTGGTGGTGTTAACTTCTACCAGCGAAAAGAGGTTAAAGACATCCTGGCTTATCTCAAAGTGCTGGTCAATCCCAAAGATGAAGAGAGCTTTCTTCGTATAATCAATGTCCCTTCTCGAGGTATCGGCAAGATGACCATCGATAAGATCAGTGCTTTCAAATTGGAAAACAACTACACATATTTCGATGCCATTCAGAAAAAAAATCCCTACCTCTCAGGGAAACAGGAAAGTTCAATCGCAGAGCTTGTTTCCAAACTGAAGAAATGGAAAGCAGATTCTGAAAAGATACCTGTTACTATTTTAACAAAGAACATAATTAAAGAATTTGACTTTATAGATTTTTACGAAAAAAGTAGAGATCCAAAAGATATTTCACGTTCCGAGAACATCAGAGAGTTCATAGCAGCAATCGAAGAGTTTTCGGAAAACTATGAGAACGAAACGGGAGAACAACCTGTTCTAATTGATTTCCTGCAGCAGATCTCTCTGCAAACCGATCTTGATAATGTGGACGAAGATGAAGAAGCAGTTAAGCTGATGACCATGCACAATGCAAAAGGGCTTGAATTTGATAATGTATATATTGTGGGAGTGGAAGATGGTTTGCTTCCTCATTCCAGATCGGTGGATACATTGCACAATCTGGAAGAAGAACGCAGGCTTTTATACGTGGCTATTACCCGCGCAAAAAAATCTGTGAAACTTTGTTATACCAAGCACCGCAGGTATTTCGATACTGTGCTAACTTCTCTTCCAAGCCGATTCCTGCTGGAGATAGATGAACAGTATATTAAGAAAGAAAATAATACTTTCATAGAATCCCAGGCACCTCGAACCAAAACCGGAAAATACCAGAAAAGTATAGTACTGGAATCACAAAAATATTTTAATATTGGACAGAAAATAATACATGATAAATTTGGTGAAGGTGTGATCTTGGATGTTAGTGGATCGGCAAATGATGCAAAATTGACGATCTCTTTTTCAAATGGTAAATTGAAAAAGATCATCGGAACTTTTGTAAAAACGATATAAAAAAATAAATAGATAGAGATATGAAAAAATATATATTATTAGTTATTGTTCTACTGGCTGTTAATCTTTCTGCCACTAAATATGCCGGAGAGATTTTCAGGATGGGAGCAGGAGTACGCAACTATGCCCTGGGTGGATGTGGCGTTTCCGATGAATATTCTTTTGCTCTTGCTTATTGGAATGCAGCGCTTCTATCCCGGATAGATGAGAACAAGTTTGAACTGATGCATGCTGAAGAATATTCCGGGCTACTTACCTACGATATGGCTTCTGCTATCTGGGGAATAGAGAATAAATTTTCAGTGGTAATCACACGTATAGGTATCGATGATATTCCGCTTACGAAACTTGAAGATCCTGCCGATTCTCTCTCTTATGCAAATCGCCCCTATAAATATAAATCAGTAAATAACTCCGATATTGTAATTTATTTTGGTTTGTCCCGAAAGATCGGAAAATATGCAATTGGCATCACACCCAAATTTGCCTATCGGTCTCTTGCCGAAGAAAGCGGATACGGGTTTGGTGCAGATATTTCCACTTTCCTGGAATTAAACAGAAATTTATTCCTTGGTTTGAAGATACGTGATTTTTTCTCGACGCAAATACTTTGGGCAAATGGAACACACGAAATCGTAAATCCCGGATTTGATGCTGAGTTCAATTATAAGTTTATTTTCCCTGTCTTAAAAAGAAACTCCCGATTCTTCGCAGGAACAGAATTCTATACCGAGAGCAGGGATACAGCCTCTCAATTTGCTCTGGGATTCCTTAGTATGGACTACCATCTCGGCTGTGAAATAAACATGCATAAAGCTGTCGATCTCTACATTGGATATGATGTTACAAATTTCACCGGTGGGCTTTCCATTAATCATCGCAATTGGAAGATAAACTATTCCTTTGAGCAGAATTCTGAACTGGAAAATTCACACCGGGTCTCTATCGGTTATAAAATATGAAGAAAATAGCTGTTCTGGGTATTACCGGTTCGATCGGTCTTTCCACCGTTGAAGTAATAAAAAAACATCCTGACGAATTCAAGATCGTTCTGGCATCTTCCAATAATAACTACCAGAAGCTTTTTGCGCTTGCAACAGAATTTAATATTCCTCAGGTTGTAATTACAAATCAAGATTTGAAAAATAGAATATCTGAATTTCCCGTCAATATTGAAGTGTTTTTTGGAGAAGATAAACTACAGAATATATTGGAAACAATAGACTGCGATATCGTATTGAATGCTATTTCCGGTTCAGCAGGACTGCGTTCTTCATTAACTGTTATATCCCGTGGATTAGATCTGGCACTAGCCAACAAAGAATCGCTGGTTATGGCTGGGCATCTTATTTCGGATCTATTACAAAACTCTACTGCCAGATTGATCCCAGTGGACAGTGAACACAGCGCTATTTTACAGGCTCTGGGCTGCTCAACAATTGAAGAGGTAAGATCAATAATTCTCACAGCTTCAGGTGGACCATTCAGAGAACTTCCTCTGGAAGAATTTAAAAATATTACCATTAAAGACACACTAAAACATCCCACCTGGGATATGGGCCCAAAGGTAACCATAGATTCTGCTACAATGATGAACAAGGGATTGGAAATTATCGAAGCACACTGGCTTTTTAAAAAACCCTATTCCCAGATAAAAACTGTGATCCATCCACAATCCATAATCCACTCTTTTGTAGAATTTGCAGATGGTTCTATCATTGACCAGATGAGTTTTCCCAATATGCAGATACCTATACTTTTTGCTCTTTCCTATCCGCGTCATATCGAATCTTCAATTCCCAAAACAAACATTCTCGATCTTCCCTCACTTACTTTCTTTGAAGTTGAAAAGAAACGTTATCCTCTCTTTTTCCTAGCTTGTGATGTAGGCAAAACGGGCGGAATTCTGCCTACTGCAATGAACGCAGCCAACGAAGCTGCTATCGATCTTTTCCTGAATGAGAAAATTAAATTTACTGATATCTATAAAATTATCGAAAAAGCTGTTCAAAACTTTGCTAATGTGCAAGATCCCGGCATGGACGAGATCATTGCTACTAACAAAGAGATCTATAAAAAGATTAAACAGGATTTTAAGAAAATAATATAAATTAATTCAGCATCAGAGAAGAAAACAAGAAATCACTATAACTATATCTACAGGGTGAAGAATGAAGAAAAAGCAATTAGCTCCACTGGTGATTCCTGCCTTATTATGGGCTGTTGGAATAATGATCGGGAAGTATTGCCACGTTCCTATACCTGTAGCAATTTGGGGCTTCATCTTTGTTTTCCTTCTTTGTTTCATCAAGAAGCTACGTCTATATTCTTTGCTTATTTCCATTGTATTTCTGGCTGTTATTCGCTTGAATTTTCAGATCATGCCACCATCGGACCACATCAGCTCAATCATTAATAACTATCCGCACATAATTCAACCTGTAAAAGGCAAGATCGTTTCGGAAGTTATTAAGAAGAAATACAACTACAGTTTTACATTGGAATTGATCGAGATCGACCAGAGAGCTGTGCGCGGCAGGATAAAATTCTATGCCGGGAAAGATAGTCTACGTTATGGTGATATTATTGAAACCGTTGCCGAGATCGCAGCAATTCCTAAAAGCTCCAACCCTGTTACTTTTAATTACGAAGAATACCTTGCTGCCAAAGGAATATTCGCACAGGGTTATGCAAAAACCATGGTTACAATACTGGAAAATAAAAGGGAACCTCTTAAAAGAATAAGCATCGAGATCAGGAAATTCATCAGGGACAGGATAGATAAACGTTTTAAAAAATATACCGGATTTATCAAAGCAATTATAATTGCCGATAAAAGTGAACTTGATGAGAAAAGAAATATTTTGAACAAAGCAGGTTTAAGTCACCTGCTGGCAGTTAGCGGTTTGCATGTGGGAATTTTATCACTTATCTTTTTTGCACTACTGAATATATTTATTCCTCACCGGAACATTTCCAGAATCATCCTGATGATCCTTCTTGTAATGTATGGAGAAATATGTCTCTGGTCTCCTTCGGTTTCCCGTGCTGTTCTAATGATAAATTTGTACCTGCTTTCCTGCATGATACAAAGAAAAACCATTCCCAATAACATCCTTGCTACCAGCTTCATCATCATTACTGCTATCAATCCATTACAACTTTTTTCTATCGGTTTGCAGATGTCTTTTGTAGCCGTTATCGTATTACTGAACATTCTACCGGGAATAAGATTATTAAAACTGAAACGAGATGAACTCGAACTGCTTTCAAATACAAAAAAGATACTGAACGGGATATTAACCTTGATGTTTTCATCACTGATATTAAGTACATTCCTGGCTCCACTAACAATGCTTCATTTCAACCAGCTAAACTTTAATGGTATCCTGGGAAACCTGGTGGGTATACCCATAATTTCATTCATCCTGCCCCTGGCTTTACTGATAACATTTATCCCTGATCTTAGTTTTCTTTTACAAATTTATCAATTCAGTTTTCAGGCAATAATGAAGATCTTCGATACATGGTCACAATTCTCTTCATCGCTTCCCCTGCATTTTGGCTTTCTCTCCATAAACATCTATCAGTTCATTGCATTGTATATTATTCTGATATTTACTATTACGTTCATCAGAAATCATGGGAAAAAACGTTTTTGGCATTTATCTATTATTGTTCTTTTATCTGTTTTTGTTCTAAGCATGGGAACGGGTAAAAAAAATCAGTTAAAGATCACATTCTTCGATTGCGGATTAGGAGACCTTTTCCTTGTAGAAACCCCGGATGAAGAAACCATTCTCATAGATACAGGACCTTTGCAGACGACTTCAAAATCCTTTGGGAAATGCGCTCTACCCTATTTCAAGAACAAAGGAATTCAAAAACTGGATTGGCTTATAATCACCCACGCACACAATGACCATTATGGTGGAATGGAAACGGTGTTGGAAGAATTGCAGGTACAAAATCTGGTGGTAACCGATGAATTCCAGACCAGGAATATCTGGGAAAAAACGCTGTCGGAAATAGTAAGTGAGGGTTGTAAAATAATAACGGTGTCCGATACAATGCACTTACCGGTTAGTGGTATTAACTGCCAGATATTGCATCCCGACAAAGAATATAGCGATGTAAATATCAATAACTTATCGATTGCCATAAGGATAGATATGGATGAATTCTCTGTATTATTTACCGGTGACCTGGAAAAAGAAGCTGAATCTTATTTGCTTAAAAAATATATGCAGTTTTTAGATTGCGACATCCTGAAAGTGGGACATCATGGTAGTAAAACTTCCAGTATTACAGCATTTATAAAAGCTGTTTCACCAGATTATGCTTTCATATCTACATCGCTTAAAAACAGGTTTCATTTTCCACATAATTCTACTTTAAAAAAATATGAATATTTAGGAGAGAATCTTTTCATTGCCGGAAAAGATGGAGCTCTGCAGATCATCACAGATGGTAAGTCTGCGCATTTTAAAACATATCTTTCGGGCAAGGAATTCAGTGATTTCGATTTGAAGTGATTATCAGTTAAAGACAGGTATGTTTTAACATTCATGGATTCCCGTTTTCACGGGAATAACAGGAATAGAGAATATAGTTTTTATCCTGTGATAGACTTGACACAAGTTTGAAAGATCTTGTGTTAAGTTGACCAAAAAACCTCACTTGTTCCCAAAGTTCTCTTTGGGAATAACATATCCTGCAAAACCTCTATTTTAAGAAATGGAAAAAAATCACAACCAGATTCATTATATTCATAGATTCCCGAACTGATCGGTAATAACAGGTAGAAAAGAGGATATAGTTTTTATCCTGTGATAGATTTGACACAAGTCTGAAAGATCTTGTGTTAAGTTGATTGGTAAAAACTTAAGTCAAGATCATCCGGCAGTTGCCGGACAACTTAACTCAAGATTTTTTCTGTAAATCTTGATTCAGACAAAAAAAAGCTCCCGAAATTTCGGGAGCTTCATGTAATTATAACGATTTATTTCATCAGGATCATTTTTTTGGTTGCAGTATACTTTTCAGCTTTCATTTTGTAGAAGTATACACCACTACCAACTTGCTTACCCGCATTATCTTTACCATCCCAGATAACTTCATGGTAAGCTGTACTCATTTCGTCATCTGCAAGCATTCTTACTACGGCACCTTTGATGTTGTAGATCATAATGCTTACATCACTGTCTTCTTTCAGAGAGAACTTGATCGTTGTTACCGGATTGAATGGATTCGGATAATTACCGGTAAGTTCCGTACGTACCGGGATCAGGATGTTGTTAGTTCCAAGAATTGTTACAACAGCATCGTCAGACCAGTCAGATTCCCAGTCGCCATCGAAAAATGCTGCAACGTTGTAAGTATATTCTCCGCCTGCAAGACCAGGATCTTGGAACGTTGTATCGATAGGAGTACCAACTAGCAAACCATCTCTGTACACATTGTAATTGAGGAAGTCTCTGCCGTTTGAGATCGGATCCCACATTACAATTACATTTGGATAGTTGTAAACTGCTACCACATTCTGCGGGATCGGCAGTATGATCTCTACACTTTCTATGTTGGAAGGAATAGATTCACCTTCATCGTATACGGCAGTTACATAGTATTCACGAACTCCAGGTTCTACGCCTATATCTGTGTAAGTGAGAATGCCGGGATCTGAGATGTACTCTATCTCTGCACCATTTTTGTATACTTTATAACCAAGAAGTATACGTACTCCACCTGTTCCACTCGGTTGTTCCCACTCGAGATATACATCATTGTAATCTACTATAGTTGCAACAAAGTTAACTGGTGGCAAGATGGGTGTTCCCAGAAAGGTGAATTCAACCTCAATAATTTCAGATTCACCTTCATCATATAATGCAGAAACTCCAGCAATATATATTTGTCCAATTACGAGACCAGGTAATTGAAAGTAATTTTCTGTTGTGAAACCCACCAACGCTCCATCCAGGTAAACATTGTAGCCGAGAAGGTCATCACTTGTACTGATAAGATCATATTTAACATTGTCCACATAATACATAACCAGGTCACCGGCAGGAGCACCAGCCCAGATATCAATTGCTCCCAGCATATTCATTCCTGCCCCACCGCTGAATTGCAAGCTCCACTGCCATTCATGTACAAAACTACCATCGATCCATACTTCTGCCCAGTCATTATCTAAATCAACCATTGTCCAACATTTAACCCAGGCTCCCTGAGTATAAGTGAATGTAGCAGCATTTAAACCTCCGGCATTGATATAACCTGAACCATCCGAAGCAAAGTAAACTTCCAATGCCCATTCAGTTCTGTCTCTTTCCCTGTCTCCTGTAAACTCGTGAAGTAGATTGAAATATCCACCATATCCTGACACCAGATATTGGTAGTGGCTAATTTCATAAACGCCAGTAGTTAAATTTCCAAATAAATGAACAACATCATCATCCAAACCTTCAATCTTAATGGAATTATTTCCGTTATAAGAAAGCTCATCAACAACAAGAACATCATCGGGACCGCCAACTGTTCCGCTCCAGGTTACCCAATCATCAGATTGTAAAGCTAAATATTCCCCCGCTGTGTAGGATTCGAAACCATCAAAGAATATAGCTCCTCCCCAAGTGACTATTCCGGTATAAGGATCTACCTCAACATATTCAGGTGGGTATAATGGTTCACCTTCACCAGCAATTTTTAAAAGCCAGAAAGCACTAATTCCCGGACCATAAGACCAGGTCCATCCTGCAACCACATAATTACCATCAGTGGTTAACTGCACTGAACGGCAATGTTCATAATTAAACGATCCATAGGTTCTTGTCCAGAGTGTATCCCCTATTGCATCGGTCTTTACCAGATATATATCAAAATAACCCACATTAAAAGATTGGGTAGAGCCTGCTATTATGTAACCTCCATCAGTTGTCTGCTGCAACGAATAACCTATATCAATTGCACTTCCACCGTAGTCCCTGGTCCATAAAGTTTCTCCATCTGCATCTGTTTTTACAAGATAAAAGTCACTGCTGCCTGCTCCGGAAGATTTAGTATCTCCCGCAATTATGAAACTTCCATCATTGCACTGCTGCACTGAATAACCCCTGTCATTATCAATTCCACCATTAGTGCTGGTCCATAGGGTATCTCCATTTGCATCTGTTTTTATCAGATACATATCCTTACCACCTGCACCAAAAGAATCGGTGAAACCTGCTATGACATAACCACCATCTGTTGTTAGAGTCACTGAATGACCTTCTTCATCATCAGTTGCTCCATAGGTTTTTGTCCAAAGGGTATCTCCATTGGCATCGGTTTTTATAAGATACACGTCCTTTCCTCCAGCACCAAAAGAGCCTGTATTTCCTATTACAATATAACCACCATCTGTTGTTTCTTTAACCGATTCAGCTCTATCGATACCTGTTCCACCAAAGGTTCTGGTCCAAAGGGTATCTCCATTTGCATCTGTCTTAATCAGATAGACGTCATAACTACCAGCCCCAAAAGAGTTGGTTTCTCCTGCAATGATATAACCACCATCGCTACACTGCTGTACTGATTTACATTTATCAGTGTCAATTCCTCCATAGATTCTTGTCCAGAGAGTATCTCCATCAGCATCCGTCTTTACCAGATATACATCATTATCACCAGCTCCAAAAGAATTTGAATATCCTCCCATAATATAACCACCATCTGTTGTCAGGTTCACTGAATAACCATACTCTTTATCATTTCCCCCATAGGAATTGCTCCAGATAATATCACCAGGATTCTGAGCAAAAACTACGGAAAAAATAAATAGACATAAAATAATAGATATTAGTATTATTTTTTTCATATTTTACTCCTTTTTAAAATTAATTTTATTAAAATTCAATCTTTGTTATAAAATATGATATTTACATTTACTTTAGTTACGATAGTAGTGATTTAATTTTTTTTAATTTTGAAATTAACAATTTACTTTTCATAATTCATTGCTTATATTACATAAAACTTAATCCTGAAACTCAAACAACTTTATTAATTTAAGTTTTTTTTTGTCAAACCCTTTATCAATATTATCTTTCGATTAAATATTATGAAAAAAAATCTTGAAAATAAATTTCAGGAAGTTGTGGTTCTATTCTATATGTTCATGGATTCCCGAACCAGTCGGGAATGACAAAAATGGAGGTATTTTTTAGCCTGTGGTAGACTTGACACAAGCTCGCAAATCCTGATTCAGACAAAAAACGCCCCGGAAAAACCGGGGCGCTATATTCTATAAGAAGTATAATTTTACTTCATTAGAATCATTTTCTTGGTTGCAGTATATTTTTCAGCTTTCATTTTGTAGAAGTATACACCACTACCAACTTGTTTACCTGCGTTATCTTTACCGTCCCAGATGATTTCATGATAAGCTGCGTTCATTTCACCATCTACAAGAGCTCTTACTACGGCACCTTTGATGTTGTAAATCTTTAAGCTTACATCGCCGGCTTCTTTCAGAGCAAACTTGATCTTTGTTTCAGGATTGAATGGGTTCGGATAGTTACCAGTAAGTTCCGTGCGTACCGGGATCAGAATGTTATTAGAACCACTTACAATTACCCAAGCATCATCAGAAAATTCAGATTCACAATCACCATCGTAAACTGCAGTAATGTTGTAGCAGTATTCTCCATTGGGAAGATCCGGATCGATGAACATTGTGCTGGTAATACCAAAACCAACCTGCTCTTCATCACGATATACATTGTAGCCGAGAAGGTCTCTGCTGTCTGAAACTGGATTCCAAGTTACTAGTACGTTCGGATAATTGAATACTGCCTGAGGATTTTGCGGTATTGGTAGTATGATCTCTACACTTTCTATGTTGGAAGGAACAGATTCACCTGCAGGCTCAATATAAACAGCAGTTACATAGTAGTCATAAATTCCATTACAGATTCCTTCATCATCAGTGTATGTAAGTGTATAAGGATCAGTGATTTCAGCAATCTCAACTGCATCACGATATACCTTGTAGCCAGCCAGATAACGTGATCTGCTTTGTTGCGTGTTATCTCTTCTGATATCACGTAAGGATTCAGCTTTCTTACGATTCATAGCTGTTGCTTTAGCAATATCAGAAACAGAGAATTTGTTTACAGGAGCAACAGGTTTAAGAACTTGATGTTTTGCAACGATATCGCTATCGTTACCATAACTCACATATGCTCCATGGCTACCCACGTAATAATAACCATATACCCCAAGTTCGGTAAATCCGCCAGTGTGGCTACCGAAGTAAAGAGTGCCATTATAGAGACTGTCGTCGCATCCGATAAATGGACCGCCAGCAAGAACATTGTAAGTGGCAACTAGAAATTCACCACTTGTTATTACGATATCATCGATATCTATTGTATTCCAATCGAGAACTGCATTAATTGTATATGGTCCGCCCAGAACAGTAGCAAGGTCGTCGGCGATAATCCAGACTTCAATTTCCTGACCGTTTTCTCCCTCTTGGCTTACAAAATATTCGATCTGCTCAATGGTACATGGATATGAATCGGGTTGGAACATCTGAGCTATACCTGCTCCACCTGCCGTAGAGGCAAGGCCCATTTCAAATGTGCCATCATGATAGAATAACCAGTCACCCATAGAAGATACTTCCCAAACAAGTTCTACTTCATTGTAGTTGACTACAGTTGCAACCAGGTTTTCTGGCGGATCAAAAGTTGTTACAGGAGTGTAAGTAAACTCAAACTCAATGATCTCAGATTCACCTTCATCGTATAATGCAGATACACCTGCTGTATAAGTTTGATCTGGTGTCAGCCCGGTGTACGGATATTCAAATACATCAGTACCAACTGTAGCTTGCAATACTGTATCAAGGTATACCTTATACCCGATAAGATCACGAACTGGTTCTTCATATGTCTCAAGAAACAATACATCATCGAAGTAATATAGTGGAGTACTCGCTCCTGCATTATCCCAGGCAAACATATTCATACCGCCCAATTGAAGCAGTCCAGGAGTACCGAAGCAACCGAGTGTCCATTGATAGGAATGCATTAGAGTGCCATCAAAATAAAATTCACAAAGATCATCATCCAAATCCACTATTATTACAAAGTTCAGCCATGTATCGAAATTGAATGGGAAAGTACAAGCTGCTGCTCCACCACCATCAATAGAAGCGATACCGTCATCACCAAACATTGTCTGGATTCCCCATTCCTGACCAGGAGTAGAGGTTTTCTGCAGGTTGTAATATCCACAATATCCGGTTGGAATGTATAAATTCAAATCCATTGCATATCTTCCGGTAGTATAGTCTTCCATAATCAATACAAGGTCGGTTGTTCCATCTACTTTTACAGAATTTGTTCCGCTCAAAGCATAATCATCGGAAATATAAGCATCTTCTGCTGTACCCGGTGCATTGCCCCAGGTAGTCCAATCATCAGATTGAACAGCCAGGTATTCTCCCACATTGTAAGCTTCAAAATCATCGGTGTAAATTGTTACAGCTGGAGGATCCCAGGTTACAATCCCGGACTCTTCATCAACTACAACATTTACCGGTGGATCTAAGGTTGTAGCGCTTTCAATACTTATATCATCTACACCAATTCCATAACCCCAACCATCTTCACCTTCAAAGGCAATATAATAGTCGTCTGTAAGGTCAGGAAGAGTAATAATTTCTTCAGTCCAGTCAGGAATATCATTAAGATATTCTGCAAGCATTGTCCAGGCTCCTGCTGCTGAATTTTTATAGTAAACTCGCAAGTAATCCTGATCTGGTGACCAGTATTGTTGAGCATGCCAGAAAGTCAATTCAACATCGGTTGCAGTGCCCATATCAATCTGAGCTGTTACAAGTTTTGTGATATTTCCTGTAGAACCATTGAAGTAAGCATTAAAAGCTCCAGTATGTGGATCGGCAGGATGTGAAGAATTTACACCATAAGTATAATCCCAATCCTCTGTACCTGATACATATTCCTGGGTCCAACTTTCAGGTATTGTACCACCTTCGAATCCTTCGAAAACTGGTAGTGTTAAGATCACTTCCTCAACATAAGTGAATGTGTAATCTATCGGATCGGATTCACCTTCATCGTATAATGCTGTTACTTCCGAAAGATAAGTTGTACCATTTACAAGTCCAGTATATTGATAGAATAGATCTGTAGTGAATGCAGGTGGTGTTCCACCATCCAGATATACATTGTAACCCAGAAGATCACGGGTATGACGGTCTGTGGCATCACGATAAGTATTATTCACAGCAATATCAGAATTATCGGATTTGTTTACAGGAAAAGCAACAGGTTTAAGAACCTGATGTTTTGCAACGATGCTATCGGTACCATAAGTCACAAATGCTCCATGGCTACCCACGTAATAATAACCATATACCCCAAGTTCGGTAAATCCGCCAGTGTGGCTACCGAAGTAAAGAGTGCCATTATAGAGACTGTCGTCGCATCCGATAAATGGACCGCCAGCAAGAACATTGTAAGTGGCAACTAGAAATTCACCACTTGTTATTACGATATCATCGATATCTATTGTATTCCAATCGAGAACTGCATTAATTGTATATGGTCCGCCCAGAACAGTAGCAAGGTCGTCGGCGATAATCCAGACTTCAATTTCCTGACCGTTTACTCCCTCTTGGTTTACAAAATATTCGACTTGTTCTATAGTACATGGATATGAATCGGGTTGGAACATCTGAGCAATACCTGCTCCACCTGCCGTAGAGGCAAGGCCCATTTCAAATGTGCCATCGTGATAGAATAACCAGTCACCCCCAGCAGCAGGTGCTTCCCAGGTTGCATAACCTGTATCGTCCACAAAGAGATTTTGCGGTGGATTTAAGGTTGTAGCTCCAACGTTCAATGTTACCGGGATCACATAATCATCACCGCGAGTAGCAGTGTAATTGGAGTTATTATGGATCAACAGATCGGCTGTGAGTACATCTCCCATAAGAAGCTCTGCTGTATCAAATGTAACTTCAACTTCAATTGTTCCACCATTGGCAGGAACTACACCTGAAGCATTATTGGTGATAGAAACCCATGTATCTCTCGTTCCTGGGAAAGCTAATACAGTAACTTCACGTCCACCTTCGAAATCACCAACTAATGTAGTTGCACCAGTTGTTGTATCAACAATTCGTAAGTTTCCGTCAAGTCCACCACCATAAGCTGCCCAGAAAACAATATCTGATTCAGGATCCCAAGACATACTTTGTGCATAACCACAATTAAAACCTACTGGTCCTATCTCGGTACCAGCACCAGTATCCTTATCAATATTCCATAATGTGTCAAATGTAAGATCAATACCCCATAGTTCTCCATTACCGTCACATGCTAATGTAAGCATTATACCACCAGTATTTCCGAGAGGTCCTACTAAGGTAGCTGCACCGGTAGAAAGATCTATAGTGTAAAGGTCGGTACTATTCACAGCATACATTGTTCCTTCGGTCTTATCACAGGCCATACCATTTAGGAATGCGGTTAAACCTGTAGGCCCGACTAATGTCGCTGCGCCAGTAGCACAATCAATCGTGTAAGTATTATAATCGTCCGGATTGTTGGTATAGAAGAAGTCAGTGTTTACAGCATCAAAATCTCCGCAGTAAGCAGTCCAAGCAGGAGGTGAGAGTATTTCGGTCATATCTCCTGGAGTATCTGTATCAAATGTTCCATAGAAATAAGTACTGTATTCTCCTGCTCTAAACCAAGCTATAGAACCACGAAGGATATCTGTAGATTGTTCTTCAAAAGAATTCTCGTAACGAACATAACTCAGATCGATTCCAGCAGAAGCTTCCACATCTTCTCTACGTGGATAGTTATCATTATATGGTAGATACTTTGGTCTTGGAATATTGTTTCCTCTAATTTCATCTGGATAGTCAAAGCTGATATTGTATTCAAGATCACCTGGACCAGCATTGGTGATGGTGAACGTCTGCACTTCTGTTTCATCAGGTAATAGGTAACTTGTAAGTTCGGTTACATTAACAGCGATTTCTGACCAGAGCAATGAGAAATCGAGAGTATTGGTTCCTTCAACTATTTCAAATCCCAATTCCTCTGATGTGACATAAAGATCAGCTTCACAGGATATATCATAAATACCAACTAAAATATCTGCGATTGAATAACTTCCATCAGCCAGGGTTGTAGCACTGAGCCCTGTTCCTGTAATTGAAACTACTGCACCTTCTATAGGAGTGCCCGTTCCAAATTCAGTTACATAACCTTCAAGAGTACCAGTAATTGATGAGTCAGCTGTAAAATCAATTTGATATTCCCCTGACTCTCCACCATATCCATCTATAATAATATAATATGTAGTTCCTGCTGTAAATGTAAGACCGGTAAGTTCGGAAACATAAGAGGGATAATAAGGACTACTACAAGCATCATCATTACAAGCATGATAAACTCCAGTAGCACCAGTACCTGGAGAAGGATAATTAGGATCTTCATATATGTAAAGTTTAGTATCGTAATTAGTAACATCAATACAGAGTGTAATATAGCCATTTAACATATTCACTAATGGTGTATATGAATAGACAACATCAGGTGAAGTACTACCGGTATATGGGCATACTTCATCATAAAAATTATTATAGCCAACAGTTGTTCCTGTATCACTATAAGGTAAACTTGATATCACAGTTGCTGACGGAATATCATCCCCTCCCTGCCTTGTCGGTGCAGGATAATTGGATGGATCATACTGAATAGGTGCGGCCTTTTCAGCAAAAACCCAACTCACTGTAAACATCATAATCGTTAAAATTAACAGAATCTTTTTCATAATTTTTTCTCCTTAAATTTTTTAATTTTCAACAAAATTATCGAAATTTATTATACAATAATTAATCATGATAGTAACGAATCAATAACCTAAATTGCGATATTTGAAATTTTCATATATATTAATTTGTGTTGCGATGGTAGCGATTTGATTTTTAATTTTGAAATTAACATCTTTTTTTTTCTTCATTCAATAATCCTAAATTAATTATCTATTAAATTACAGACTAATTAACTTAACATTGTCACTTGTTGTTTTTTTGATTAAATTTGTCAAATCTTTTTCTATTTATTTATTATTACCAATAGCATGATAACTAAATGACCTGATAACTCTTATATTCTTATTTTGCATAATATTAAGCTTCTGCATCCAGGAACTCAAATTTTGTTCAGGGAAGCTCTATCTTATTATATTTGAGAGAGTTCTGGAATAGTGAAAAAATGATTTTTTTACTTAATTTTTTGAATAAAAAAAAGAAGCGATCTGGTTAAGGTTACGAAGAAAATCTGTCAGAGCTGGTCAGGTAGTTGCCTGATCGTAACCAGAATCAATTTGTTCATGGATTCCCGAACCGGTCGGGAATGACGAGGAAAGAGGATATAGTTTTTATCCTGTGTTAGACTCGACACAAACCTGAGAGATATTTTATAAAGTTGACCAAAAAAAACGCCCGGCTTTCACCGGGCGTCGTATTCTATAGAAGTATTAAATTTACTTCAAAAGGATCATTTTCTTGGTAGAGGTATATTCACCACTGTTGCCTTCTGAAATCATTTTGTAGAAGTAGATACCACTTGCAACAGACTTATCGGTGTTATCCTTACCATCCCAGGTAATTACATGGTCGTCAGCAGCAAGAACCTTATTAACCAGAGTTCTTACTTTTTCACCATTAATATTGTAAACTTCCAGAGTTACATGACCGGGTTCACCAAGAGAGAAAGTGATATTTGTAATAGGATTGAATGGATTGGGGTAGTTGCCTTTCAAAGTTGTAGTTATGTTAACAATATTACCAGCGCCAACTCCGGTATATATGAATTCATATTCTATAGGATCAGATTCACCTTCATCATAAAGGGCTGTTACTTCTGAGAGATAAGTTACACCATTCGTAAGTCCTGTGTATTGATAGAACAGATCTGTAGTAAAGACTACAAAAACACCATCCAGATATACATTGTAGCCAAGAAGATCACGTTCTGCATCACCAGAGAAAAGGTATGTAACTATATTTGCCATAAGATCTGCTTGAATGGTAGGATCAGTGATTGCTGCAAAAGCCATTGTACTAAATATAGTTCTAAATGTAGAAGCATCATATTGAACTGCTGCAACTCCTACAGGTGTTGGACTTGTAATATTGAAAAGGTTTAATCCATTATGAGATATTATTTGATCAATATATAAACCTTCCCGATTAGTTGTGAAAATATCTTCAATTGTGAAACTGAAACCTTCTGCAATTGAACCGGTTGCTCCCTCGACAGTACCAACATCAGGAGTATAAATATACCACACATCTTGAGATACATTTGATATACCGAGATAATCATAAGGAAATTGTCCTGAGCTAAGAGCACCAGCTGACGGGTAAGATGCCCATAAATAATCCTGACCTGCAAAGAATAATGAACCACCACCATCAAGAAAAACACCAAGATTTGCTTCATCAGTAGATGTCATGCAATCATCTCCATAATAACCCCAGGCTTCTCCACTGAACCAGATGATACAATCGTGTAGCTGCATGGTTGCCAGATCCGGTCCATCGAGCGCAAGATCGAGTACTTCATAATAAGTATAAGTATATCCATTTGCATCGAGAGCTGCCTGATAAGCTGGCCAGCAATCAGTATAAGATTCATAACTTCCGTCGCGATCTACTACAAGAATCGAACCTATTACAACTGGTGCTTCCCAGGTTGCATAACCTGTTTCGTTCACAAATAGGTTCTGTGGTGGATCTTGTGCATTCAAGAGACCAGCAAATACGAATGCAACAATTAAAAATAATATTAATTTTTTCATTTTATTTCTCCTTAATTTTTTGATTATTTTTTTCATAATTTTATCTTCGATAGAAAATATCATATTTATTCATTTTTATTTACGATGGTAACAGTTTAATTTTCTTTTTGAAATTAACAACCTAATTCTCATAATTAATACCCTTATTTATACAAATTTTTAAAATCTTGAAACTCAAGTAACTTTGTTAATTTGAAGTTTTTTTTGTCAACCCTTTCTCAATATTATTTTTTGGGTAAATTATATTTAAAAAGAAGTCTCAGTAATATGTTTCGGAAAGGTATGGTATTGTTGTAAGTATTCATGGATTCCCGAACCGATCGGGAATGACAGGGAAAAAGAAGATATTGTTTTTATCCTGTGTTAGACTCGACACAAGTTTGAAAGATCTTGTATTAAGTTGACTGGTAAAAACTTAAGTCAAGATCATCCGGCAGTTGCTGGATAACTTAATTCAAGTTTTTTCAGTTTGATAATCCCGAAAATCCTGATCCAGACAAAAAAACGCCCCGGAATTCCAGGGCGTTATGTTCTTTATCAAATAACGAATTATTTCAAAAGAAAAGAAAAGTTTCTTGACCACTTTAAAGTGGTCAGGAAAAATTCTCTTATTTCAAAAGAATCATTTTCTTAGTAGAGGTATATTCACCGCTGTTGCCTTCTGATATCATCTTGTAGAAGTAGATACCACTGGCAACAGGTTTGTTAGAGTTATTGGTACCATCCCAGCTGATAACGTGATTATCGGCTGCAAGAACCTTATCAACCAAGATTCTTACTTTTTCACCTTTAATATTGTAAACTTCCAGAGTTACATGACCGGGTTCACCCAGAGAGAAGGCAATGTTTGTAACCGGGTTGAACGGATTGGGATAGTTACCTCTCAGAGCTGTAATTATGTTAACAATATTACCAGCGCTAACTCCGGTATATGTGAATGGGAATTCTACAATATCAGATTCTCCTTCATCATATACAGCAGAAACACCTGCTACATAATCCTCACCATTTACCAGGTCTTCATATTGCCATTCAGTATCTGTTGTAGTTCCAATGGGAGTGGTCATATTATCCAGGTATACATTGTAACCTACAAGATCACGAGAAGAAGGTGGATCCCAGGTAAGAAGACCCAGATCCGGATCTACCGATACATTGCTGGGAACTTCTAAAGTTATAGCTCCAACGTTCAATGTTACCGGGATCACATAATCATCACCGCGAGTAGCAGTGTAATTGGAGTTATTATGGATCAACAGATCGGCTGTGAGTACATCTCCTATAATAAGCTCTGCTGAATCAAAAGTAACTTCAACTTCAATTGTTCCACCATTGGCAGCAACTACACCTGAAGCATTATTAGTGATAGAAACCCAAGTTTCCATACTATATGGAATAGATATCCATCCAAACTGACATAAGCCACCCGGAGTAGTTGCTCCTAATACACCGATGAATGTTGTATTACCTGTAGTTCTATCAGCAACACGAAGCTCGGGTTGGTATGTCGAATTATTGAATGCAGACAGAAATATCTGATCAGTTATCGAATCCCAAGTCATACCCTGACCATAGTTAGCGTCATATCCGAGAGAACCGACAACAGTTCCTGCACCGGTTGCTTTATCGATCGAATAGAAATTATCATCAGAAATATCATAACCCCACATATCTCCATTGCCGTCAACACAGATATCTATCATACTACCTGCATTACCCATTGCACCAATGAGTGTTGTAGCTGCAGTTGCCTGATCGATAGTATATAAGCTTGCTGGACTACAAACATATACCGTACCATCTGTAGGATCTGTAGCCATTCCTAAAGCTCCAATGCCAGGAGATGCTGTCCCAATGAGTGTAAATGCTCCTGTTGCTACATCATATTGCCCGAATACATCTTCATTATCCAATGATAAGGTATATGTATCTACACCTACCGGGAAATCACCTGCATTGGCAAATGATGTTGTAGATGCTTCAGGACCGATATTAGTTAATACTTCAGGAACATCGACATCGAATGAAGCGAACCATCCATTGGACGATTCAATACCCCAGGCAATTGAACCTCGACTAAGATCTCTGAGATTGATAGTTGGTGCAGTCGATCTTTCTACTGCAATACCGTCAGCAGGAGGTCTTCCAGTTGAGAGCGGATTTACTCCCCTTTTGAAATCTCCATTACTTCTTGGTATATTTATAGATCGTGATCTATTTGTCCTGTCTCTACTAATTTCAGCAGGGAAATCAAAGTTGATATTATATTCAAGATCTCCCGGACCAGCATTGGTGATAGTGAACGTCTGCACTTCTGTTTCATCAGGTAATAGGTAACTTGTAAGTTCGGTTACATTAACAGCGATTTCTGACCAGAGCAATGAGAAATCGAGAGTATTGGGTCCCGAAACTATATTGAATCCCAATTCCTCTTCTGCGATATATAGAGGAGCTTCACAGGATATATCATAAACATTAGGTACAATATCTATGATAGAATAACTTCCATCTGCCAGAGTTGTACCACTAAGACCGAGTGCGGCAATTGTTACTACTGCACCTTCAATGGGAGAGCCAGTTCCAAATTCATATACATGGCCTTCCAGGGTGGCATCAGTAGCAGCAACAACAGCTGTGAATGATACATAAGCATCCGGTACTACACCACCATCACCGGAAGAAACTACGAGAGTGCCGAGATTATCATAAACATAATAAGCACACTCATATGCCCATCCACCAGGGGTGAAATAGATTTCTACAAAATCACCATTGGCAACGCTGAAAACAAATGTTTCAGGACCATATCCAGAAACTACAGTAATATCATCCAGAACTACCGTGCCGTTAACGGCAAGGTCAAGCGTACCACCGTTCCAGCCATCGCCATAATCATCTGTAAGATCGATTGTGAAGTCTACAGTGGTGGAAACCACAATATCACCATCGATAATATAGAACTGGTCATTGCCAAAATCGGTAAGCCAGTAGTTTTCACCTTCACCCGGCCAGGTGATACCAATAGCACTTGCTCCTGCAGGAGCTGGAATTGTTTGAAGTATGTTGAAACTCGAATCTGTTTCATACACAACTCCGCCTGGAAAACTTG
>CBDUTJ010000003.1:0-108588 GCA_965370415.1 uncultured bacterium
ATGCTGTTCCTGAACTCCATTTTCGCTCTGATGAAGTCCAGTCTATCCTGTGATCTTGTCAGAAAACAATGGATTCCCGATTTAATCGGGAATGACAAGAAACCCTCTTTAATTCTCCCTTTCCAACTTCGCGAAGCTACGAGGGACAAGCCAAAGGGAGATTAAAAAGAAATTCTAACAAAAAATTAATAGTTGTAATTTATTTGTTTGTTTCCCTCTCCGTCTGGGAGAGGGTGTCTGACCACACTTGTGTGGTTCAGACGGGTGAGGCTATTCTTTCTGCGGCATCTTATGTTCCCTTTTGATAAAAGGGAATAGCACATGTCTAGGCGTAGTCCCTAAAATTTTCGGGACGAAGACTGAAGGGATTCTATCAACCGGGTAAGGCTATTCTTACTGCAGCATCTTATGTTCCCTTTTGCTAAAAGGGAATAGCAGGGATTCTTGAAACTGTTACTGAACTCAATTTTATTCTTGCGAAGTTAAACTTCGCTTTCAAGGGCATTACGAAGTGCAACTTCGTAACGAGAGAAGTAAGTTGTTCTTAACTCCATGCTTCGCTGTGAAGTCCAGTCTATCCTGTGATCCTGTCAGTAAACAATTGATTCCCGATCTATTCGGGAATGGCAAGAAACCCTCTTTAGTTCTCCCTCTCCGTCTGGGAGAGGGTGTCTGACCACACTTGTGTGGTTCAGACGGGTGAGGCTATTCTTTCTACGGCATCTTATGTTCCCTTTTGCTAAAAGGGAATAGCAAGGGATTCTATCAACCGGGTGAGGCTATTCTTTCTGCGGCATCTTATGTTCCCTTTTGATAAAAGGGACACGCCTTCGCTAGCTTCGGCGGTGCAAGATAGCAAGGGATTCTATCAACCGGGTGAGGTTAAAATCCTTGATTATATTTCTATCAATTTATATTCTCTTAAGCCCAGACCGATCTTTTCTGCGTGTTCTAATTGAATTTCCGGGTTAAGGTTTTCGTAAGATATTCTTCCAATGTCTTTTCCATTTCTCTTTCTGGTGAGGTCTAAAGTTGTCTGGTCGATAGCCACCGGATCGCAGGATGCCAGAATTCCAATATCAGGAATAACGGGTTTCTGCTTGATGTTCATACAATCGCACTCTCGGGTCATATCGGTAAGCACATTAATGAAAATTGCTTTACCTTTTTTACTCATCATCACACCCAATGCATATTCTGCCATTCCTTTTTGCAGTTCCTCCGACTGGATTCCCCAGTTGAATCTTACAGCACTGAATTTACAGATAGAAAGGCATTCACCGCACCCGATACATTTTTCTTCGATGATGAAAGCTTTCTCGTTCTTTTCTACAATAGCAAGCTCGGGACACCAGATCATACATTTTCCGCAAAAAGTACATTGATCTTCTTTGATAAAAGGTTTGATCGAAGAATGCTGCTGCAATTTCCCCTTTTTACTGCAAAGTCCCATTCCTATATTCTTGATCGTAGCTCCGAATCCGGCAACAATATGTCCCGTGGGATGTGAAAGAATAACCATGGCATCTGCCAGAACAGCATCACGCGCAATATTTACTTTTTTATACAGGATCCCGGGAATTTCAACTTCTATTTCTGCATTTCCCAGAAGTCCGTCTGCCATAATGAAAGGAGCACCAACTTTCTGATAGGTAAAGCCATGTTTATAGGCGTGCAGTATATGAGTTATTGCATCGGAACGCTGACCCAAGTAAAGGGTGGATGTTTCTGTGAGGAACGGGTCTGCATCGCTTTCCTTGATCTTTGAAACCACGATCTTTACCAGATCAGGTGAGATGTGTGTTGTGTTATTTACTTCACCAACGTGAGTTTTAATTGCAACTTTGTCTTTAGAATCAATTATTTTTTCAAAATCGATATGATTCAGGATTTTCTGCATAGCTTGTGTGCGTTCGACAAGAGTGCTTTTCCCCGGTAATTTTATAAAAAGAACAGGATTTTGTTTCATATTCAAATTGCAGGTTACTTGGGTAGAGTTCCCTTCTCTTTCATCTTTTCATATTGATCAGGATAATATTTTTGCAGACATTCCGGGCAAATACCATGACTGAAATCCACATCGGCATGCTGAGAAAGATACTCTTCAACTTTCTGCCAGTAACCGCTATCATCACGGATCTTCTTACAGTGAGAACAGATAGGTACAAGACCGCTTAGGGTCTTTATTTCATCTAGAGCTTTCCGAAGTTCCTTTATCAGTTTTTCACGCTCTTTTTGTGCTTTCTTCCGTTCGGTGATATCACGGTAAATACCAAAAACACCGATCTGCTTGGAATCATGTATTATAGGTTTTCCCACAATCGATACTTCGATTTTTGATCCATCCTTTCTAAATCTGATAGTTTCGACCAATTCCAATTTTCCGCTTCGTACTTTGTTTGTGATCTCTTTTGCTTCTTTTCTTTGTTCACCAGAGGTTATTATCTCATCAATATTTACATTGATGATTTCGTCACGTTTAAAACCGAAAACTTTTAAGAATTCATCATTAGCACGAACAATATTGCTATTATTGTCACAAAGTACAATTCCCTCCGGAGCGCTGGAAAAAAGTTGTTCCAGATATGTTTGTTCTAATTTTAATTCGACTTCAGCCTTTTTCTGTTTTGAGATGTCTTTGTAGATTACAAACGATCCGACCGTTTTTCCTTTGATCATAATAGGAGCAGCAGAAATGGAAACCGGTACAAGAACACCATCTTTGCGCTTTCTTAATGTATCGTAGTACACATAACCCTGTGATGTTTTCACATTCAGGTCTTTTGCTTCCAATTTGTTTTCTTCAGGTACTATCAGATCATCGATATACTTGCCTTTAACTTCTTCTTTAGTGTAAAGAAAATACTCAGTAAATCGCGGATTTATATCAACTATCTTAAAGTCGTTATCTATATATACGGAAGGTTCGGGATTTCCCTGGAACATGCTTTCGAATTTTGCTCTGCTTTCTTCCAATATTTTCTTAGCTTTGTGTTTAACCATTGTCATTTCGATAACAGCATGAATTTCTTTGGAATTGAATGGTTTCAGAATAAATCCATAGGGGTTTGCAGACGTAGCCTGGTCGATGGTTTTGTCATCAGCATATGCTGTTACAAAAATAATTGGGATATCATATTTTTTATTTATTATCGTGCTGGTTTCAATACCGTTGAGTTCTCCTTTCAGCATAATATCCATCAAAATAAGATCCGGTGATGATTTTTCCAACTTTTTCAAAGCATCTTCGCCTTTTGAAATAATTCCAATTACCTTATAGCTAAATTGAATGAGAGTAAGTTTGATATCTTCAGCTATCAATCGTTCATCTTCTACAATTAAGATCTTTAACATAAAATCTCCCTGAAAATAATGCTAACTTCCTTAAAGATAAATCTGTTTATCATTCATAATGAGTCAAGTTCAAATTCTTTCTGATAATATTCTTTACAAAAAATATTATCATAAAACTTTTACAAAAAAAATATTTTTTAAAATTGGAGATCGTATGAAAAACTATGGATTTGAATTTCCTGATGATCCACGTAGAACTGCTTTGTTCGATGTTGAAGAGTGGTATCAGAATCTTCTTACAGAGAGATTGGACAGGTCGTATGAACCTATTAAAAGAAGTAATTTTGGTGAATACGATATGGCAGTAAATTATCTTACTTCTGTGCTGGAAGAAGCTAAAGCTATAGAAAAAATCGCGATCTTTAATATAGATCACATGGCTCAGCTACAATTTTCGGGCAGGGATGCAGTTGCTCTATTAGACAGAGTTTTGCCAACCAGAGTAGATGAGATGAAGATAGGGCAATGTAAATACACTCTTCTTTTGAACGAAAATGGTGGAGTGATAGATGACCTGATAATTATGAGGTTGGAAGAGGATAGATTTATTCTGGTTATAAATGCCGGACACGATATCACAAATGAAGGAATGAGATTGAAAGCCGATATAGATCACATCATGGATAGATTAAAAAACGGTGAGGAAGTAACTACTGCAGATATTTCTGATAAACTGGTTAAAATAGATATACAGGGTCCACTTTCTTATAAATTGGTTACCAGTCTTTTTGGTGCATCTGTGGTAAGGAACAGAAATAAGCCCGATAAAAACATGCGTTTTTTCACATTTAACGAATTTGATCATGAAGGTAATCATTATATTATCAGCAGGACGGGTTATACAAATCGTTGGGGATGGGAAATGTACGTTCCGGTTGCAGTGGCAGAAGAACAATTTAAAAGGATAGTAACCAAAGCTTTGGATTTGGGTGGATTGCTTGTTGGCCTGGGTGGCAGGGATGAAAACCGCATTTCCGCAGGAAATTTTGGATTGCCCTTAAATGGCAGTGAATACGATCCTGTTCATACTCCTACAAATTGCCCATTATTCAATGCAGCTATCGATATGAATAAAGATGATTTCGTGGGGAAAAATGCTCTCCAAAAAGATATTGATTCTGGAATTGATAAAAAAATGGTTCTTGTGATTACCGAGGGGATAGCCACTGGTAGAGGAATCTATAAAGATAACAAGAGATTGGGAACGGTCACTTCCAGTATTAATTCGCCCAATGTTTCGCAGGAGAAGAGAGAGTTCATTGGTTCGCAAAGGAAGAATGTGAATGGAGCGGAAGGCACTGCTGCTATCGGTTTAAGCTGGTTGTATCAAAATCCGTTCGATATAGATGAGGATGGTAACGATATCCTGATCAAAGATGAAAAAGCTATTCGTATCCGTGTAGAATTTTATCGGGAAGATGAAAATGGCAATCCCAAAGGGAAACCTGTTCTGGGTTATATTTCCGGTGATGGAGTATCTCCTGCAACTGCTCCAAGACCTTTGAAGCATATTCAGGATTTGTAAACTCATTGAAACTCAAATTCGTAAAAAATAAAGACCGATTTCTTATAAATCGGTCTTTATTATAATGGCGGGAGCGACGGGACTCGAACTCGCGACCTCCTGCGTGACAGGCAGGCGTTCTAACCAACTGAACTACACCCCCATAATAATCACTTCAAACACGTGCGCACTTTTATGAATCTGTCATTTTTGTGTCAAAGTTTTTTTAACTCTTATTATTAATATTTCTTATTTATCTTTACAAAATCTTCTTTCTTTAACCTATGACAAATAATAATCGATGGAGATAATGATTGAAAGATAAAATAATTCGGGGAATTACCAGCGATAAGCAGATTAGATTTTTTGCTGTGGATAGTACCGAAGCAGTTAAACATGCAGTGAATATACACAATCTTTCGATCACAAATTCGGTTCTTCTGGGTCGACTGATAAGTGCTGCTCTTATGATGGCAATGGACCTGGAATCGGATAATAGTGTGATAACATTGAAAGTAGAAGCAGATGGTCCGATTAGTGGCGCAATAGTTACAGCCAATAAAACAGGTGAAGTAAAAGGTTACGTAAACAACCCGCAAGTTGAACTTCCCCTGCAGAAAGATACTGGAATGATAGACGTTCCTGGTGCAATCGGTAAAGGACATATTACCATTATTAAAGACCTGGGAATGAATAATCCATACATTAGACAGGTGGAACTTAAATTCGGTACAATAGCCAAGGACTTCACCTACTATTTTATGAAATCGGAAAAGATACCTTCGTCGGTTGGACTGGGAGTTTTGATCGAACCGGATGGAACTGTTCGACAAGCAGGAGGATTCATTGTTCATTTAATGCCTGATACACCTGAAAAAGTAATATCTAAACTGGAAAATAACCTGGCAAATTTCCCTAATTTAACTGATGTGATGGATATGGGATATTCCATTGAAGAGATTATCGAGAAGTATATTCTAAAGGATCTGGAACCACAAATAAAGAGAAAAATCCCTGCAAAATATAAGTGTAATTGCTCATATGAAAAGTTTGAAAACGATATCAAACTGCTGAAAAAGGAAAAACTAAAAGAATCAATCGATAAGAATGAAGAACTGACCGTGCATTGCCATTTTTGTAATAAGGACTATAAATTTGGCAGTGATAAAATTAAGAAGATTCTGGAGCAGATGTAGGAGATGATAATTGAAACAGAGTTTCTACAGCTATTGCGTTACGAAAGAGGACTTTCGTAACGAGAGTGGGTAAGATATAGGTTACTGCTCGTTCCCAACCTCCTGTTTGGGAACGATATAGCATTCAAAACTCTGTTTTATTTTGTTATGAAAGAGGACTTTCGTAACGAGTTTAAGGGGATAAAATGAATAACTTCCATCATAAAAAAAGCCTGGGTCAGCACTTCCTGAAAGATAAGAACATCATCCACAAGATCGTGGATATTGCAAATGTTCAGGAAAATGAGCAGGTATGGGAAATAGGTCCGGGGAAGGGAGTTCTTACGGAAGAGCTACTTAACCGAAATTGTAATTTAACTTGTTTTGAAATCGATAAAAATCTGTATCCGTTTCTTGTAGACAGGTTCTCAGATAAAATCCATCTCATCAAAAAGGATGTTCTAAAAATAAATTGGGAAGAATTTTTTTCCGGAAAGCAGATCAAGATCGTTGCCAACCTGCCCTTTCAGATAACTTCACCTTTTTTGTTCAGAGTGGCAAAACATGCACAGCATTTTTCAAATGTTGTAGTTATGATTCAGAAAGAAGTTGCCCAAAGAATAAATGCAAAAGTTGGAACAAAAGATTACGGAATTCTCACTTTGAAAATACAGTATTATTTTACAACTAAATATGAATTTACAGTGAAATCCCATCTTTTCACACCTCCACCAAAAGTAGATTCGGCAGTTATCAGCTTAACACCGAGGTTAAATAAACCTGAAATCGAAAATGAGAAGTTTTTCTGGAGAATTGTGGAAACGGCATTCCGCAACCGTCGTAAAATGCTGCGACGTAACCTGCGGGAGATCATCTCAAAAGAAAAGATAGAAACATTAAAAGAATTTTGTCCTATTGATCTGAGCCGTAGGGGTGAAACACTTAATGAAAAAGAATTTATCGAACTTTATAAAGCTATAAAAGGATTGTAATTATTACGTTACGAAAGAGGACTTCCACGCGATGCCGTATGGCATGGTCGTAACGAGCATTGTTTTCAATTTTCAATCTTCAATTTTCAATTTCTAAATCCCTTTCATTATCGGCATTTCCCAGGGTTTGGAAAGGTAGTAATTTAAAACTTTCTTCTTCTTTCCTTCGATCTCGTCCGGTATGATCTCAGTATATTTTTTTAGAACCAGGTAATTTTCGAATTTCAGGTCTTTTTCTATTGCAACATTATTTACTATTTTTAAACCTTCTTTTATTATATTCTCATCTGTGAATTCCATCAAGTTCGTATTGCAGATAAGTTCTGTAATCTTAAGTTTGGAAGCAGATTCCAGCGTATCCAGTATTACAAGTATTTCCTCTTCGTTTGATGTAAAAGGGCGTTTTGTATTCACTACCAGACGCATTTCATAACTGCGTTTTTTAATATTTGAAACATATCTTGCCAGAATTCTGCACCCGGCAGGATCGCCACCAACATCCAATATCACAGTGCTTTCGTGGTTTTGAACTGCTCCCATTACTCTTGGTGAGAGCATTGGAATATCAGCATATTTATTTTCTCCTTCAGGTGCAATTACTTCTATTCCTTCCTGCGCAAATTTTTCTTGCACATCGCGGCTACGGAAATAGGGATTAACCACATCCAGGTCTACCAAAGTTACTTTCTCACCTTTCAGGCTAAACTCTTTGGCAAGGTTGATAGAATACTCACTTTTACCGCTTCCATAAGCGCCAATTACTACAATTAATTTATTTTCCAATTTTGTCTCCACAATTTAAATTTATGATAAATTAACATATAATCTCATATTCCCAAACATATTATTATTGGATTATTGTCAAAATTCTTTTTGACAGGCAAACCTGATTCTGTATTAAGTACACAAAAATTTTGTGGAGATATTATTGAAAAAAATATTCTGGATATTGAGCATCATATTAATTGCAGGAACTGTTTTGGCAGAGGATTATCTTGATCTGAATTTTTTTATTGAACCGAAATTCGAACATATCGAAATAAACATGGTTAATTTTCTGTTGAAGAACATCCAGAACGATTCAATCCGACAGGAAAATATATTTGCGGGAAGAATGCTTGCATTACCGCAATCAGATAGCCTTACAGTAGCGTTCTTGAATATGATGAAACCGAATTTAGTAAGCCCGGTCGATTATCTTTTTTACGAGAAGAATATAGATTTTAAACTGCTTATATCAAATATAGAGAGTGATTCCATTCCCATAATTAAAAATACTGTGATCGAGACTGATTCTTTCAAAGTCGGTATCTTTTCGATCTACACTCCGGATTTTGTGGTTAAAAATAGAATTGCAGATCATACCAGATTTGATTTCGATGTTTTCGATGTTGCCAGCCAGGAGGCAAATTTACTGGCAAAACACACAGATTACGTGATCATGCTTTCTAATATGAGCAAATACATAGATAACGATATTGTAAAAGAATTACCTGTAGATGTAGTTGTAAGTTTTGACTATCAGAAAAAAAGCAATGAGCTGTTATCTAACCATTTAACAATGTTTTACAGCATTCTTACTAACCAGGGCAATTATGGAAAACTCAGGTTGACTTATAGAAATGGAAAAATAAGAGAAAGGTGGCAGGAGATCGAATTTGATGTTGGAAGCAATTAAGCAGTTCGTTCGAACATTGATCTCACAAGGACTTTCCAAACACACAATAAAAGCATATGAAAGTGACCTTCTGCAACTCAATGAATTTTTAATAAAGTATTTCGAAAATGAAAAGATAGATATCAATGGAATTACACGATTGTATCTGCGCGATTATTTGCGAGATCTGAGCATTAAAGGTAGGAACAACCGAACTCTTGCCCGGAAGGCAACTACTATAAAGAATTATTTCCATTTCTGTGAAAGACAAAAATTTATTAATAAAAACCCCGCTGTAAATTTGCAAATTCCCAGGTTTGAAAAGAAGCTTCCCAAATTTTTTACAGAAAAGGAGATGGAAGATCTTCTCAATATCCCCGATCTTTCAAGCAAATTTGGTGTTCGTAATAAAGCAATATTAGAGATGATCTATTCCTGCGGGATGAGGATCAGTGAGGTAGCCGGTTGCCGATTGAATCAATTCGATCTTACAAATAAAATTATCCGCATTCTGGGAAAAGGTAATAAAGAAAGATTGGTTCCAATAGGCAAAATGGCTGTGAAAGCTGTGAAAAACTATCTGAAGATCCGTGATCAATTTATTTCACGGGATAGTGATGAAACACTCTTTCTTTCGAAAAGCGGAAAACCACTGGATGCCGATGAGATCAGGGAAATTTTAGAACGCTACATCATGCTGATCGCCAAAACAAAAGGTTATTCACCGCACTCTATCCGGCATTCCTTCGCAACCCATCTACTATCACACGGAGCAGATCTACGTGCAGTTCAGGAAATGCTGGGACACAGCAATTTATCTACTACAGAACTCTATACGCATCTTTCCTTAAAGGACTTAAAAAAGGTTTACGAGCAGGCACATCCTAGAAGTAAGAAGGAAGATTAAAAACCTTCCAAGTTCTAAAAATCCACAAACTTTAATGACTTCTCCTGTCATTCCCAATTGAATTGGGAATCTCATTTAATAACATTATAGATTCCCGTTTTCACGAGAATGACAGTAATATTTGCTACAAACTATTTTATTATAATCGACTCGATCACCACATCTTCCACCGGCCAGTCTTTCATGCCCAGTTTCGGATGAAAATGAGTAGGGACGGCTTTGATGTTATTCACAATGTCCGTTCCTTTTGTAACTTTGCCAAAAACGCAGTATCCCCAGTTGCGATCTTTATCTTTATGGTCGAGGAAAAGGTTATCGTTAATATTAATGAAAAACTGGGAAGTAGCAGAGTGTGGATAATTTGTTCTGGCCATGGCAATAGTACCGGTAAGATTAGAAAGACCATTATCCGCTTCATTCTGGATCTGGTCGTAAGTTGGTTCTTTTTGCGTATGATCCTGATCGAATCCACCACCCTGGATCATAAATCCATTGATTACCCTATGAAAAACCAAACCGTAATAAAAATTATCTTTTACATATTTAACAAAATTTTCCACCGTGTTCGGTGCTTTGTCCGGAAAAAGCTCCAATTCGATGTCTCCCAAACTGGTCTTCATTAAAACCATTACCTTTTCTTCCTGCTTTTCTTCTGCTGCTATTTTGTTCACACTACATGCTCCTATAATCGATATTAACATCATAATTCTCAATGCTTTTTTCAACGTTGATTCTCCTTTTATTTTTTTCTATATTCACAAAGCTTTATCTTTCCATCAATCATTTCAAGATAGCTACTGTTTCCCATCCAGTCACCGGCATTAGCGTAAATTCCATTATCAAGAATTTTAACTTTTGGCAGGTGGGAATGCCCTAAGATCACAATATCGCATTCATCCAGCTTTTTTTTGGCAAAGACAATAAGTCCTATTTCTTTTTCCTTTAACCGATCGGAGGGAGCTTGATATTTGCGGCTGGTTCGGCTGAGTGATTTTCCTATTCCTAAAGCCAGATCGGGGTGAAGGATCCCATAAAAATTCATGATGAATTTGTTACGTATCATAGCGCGGAATATTTTGTACCGCAGATCGTTCGAAGTAAAAAGGTCTCCATGCGAAACATATATTTTTTGTCCGTCGATCTCCTCGGAAAAATCATGTCGATAGATCTCTATATTTAGAAAATCGGTTAGAAAATCTCTGAACCAGAAATCATGATTTCCTGCAATGAAAACAATTCTACAACCACTTTCCTTTAGATCGGCAAGTTTCTTCAGGATCGGAAAATAACCTTTTATTATCACGTTCTTCCATACGAACCAGAGATCAAAAATATCTCCATTCAGTATTAGAAGATTAGTTTTGCCGACAAGACTGTCCAGAAAAGAAATGACTCTTTCCCGACGTTCTTTTTCTTCCTGGTTTTCCACGAATTTCAAGTGAAAATCAGATGCAATAATAACTCTCATAATTTTACCTACCGTGTAATTATATAATAAAACAGGTTTGCCCCGAATTTAAAAGCCTGCTCTCTGATCTCTTCGGGATCGTCATGAACATTACTCCAGCCATCACTGATATTGGATTCATAAGAATAAAACAGCAGCATTCTGCCATCTTCATCGAACATAGTAAAAGCTTGAGGACGTTTTTCATCATGCTTATGGATTTTGGGAAGACCTTTGGGAAAAGAGAAAAAACAGTAAAATATCTCGTGATTGGCAGGAAGTTCAACCAACTCTTTTTCGGGAAATATTTTCTTGATCTCGCTACGAAACGACTTATCCATTCCATAGTCGTCATCAATGTATAGGAAGCCGCCGCGAACCAGGTATTCTCTAAGGTTTTCAGCTTCTTTTTCACTGAAACTAATGTTTCCATGCCCTGTCATAAAAATGAAAGGATATTCAAAAAGCGAAGATTCCGAAGGTTTAACAACAGCTTCTATGGTAGAAAAATCGGTATTAATGGTTTCATTCAAATATTTTGTAATATTAGGAATTATATCCTGGTCGTTATACCAGTCTCCACCGCCGCTGTAATGAAGCCGAGCGATCTGTGGTTTTTCTGCAGCCCACAAAACACTGACAATAAGAATAAAACCGATTATGTATTTCATATCCTACCTATTTAAAACTCGTGAAATAAATTTTTACAAGCGGAATTAGGCAAGTAAAAAAAATCTGGACACAAAAGTTCCTGCCTATCAGATGGCAATGATTAAAAGCTGTTTCGGAGTGTTTATGAATTTATATCAGAAATTACTTAATCCGGAAAAATTCTTCATCATTGCAGGACCCTGCGTGGTGGAAGAAGAAGATATGATGATGGCTGTGGCAGAAAGATTGAAAAAGGAAACAACCCGTCGCAATATTCCTTTTATTTTCAAATCTTCATTTCGCAAGGCAAACCGCACTTCCATTGAATCTCCTTCCGGACCGGGACTGGGAAAGGGATTGGATATACTGAGAAAAATCAAAGAGAAATTTGAACTTCCAATTTTAACAGATATTCACGATGTTTCCGAAATTTCAAAAGCATCTGAAGTTGCAGATATACTGCAGATCCCGGCGTTTCTCTGCCGTCAAACCGATCTCATCGTTTCCGCAGCGGAAACAGGAAAGATAATTAATATTAAAAAAGGGCAATTCATGGCTCCGGAAGATATGAAAAACGCAGCTCAAAAAGCAGCTTCCACCGGCAACCGAAACATTCTTCTTACCGAAAGAGGAACAAGTTTCGGCTACCATAACCTGGTGGTAGATTTTCGTGGATTTGCCATTATGAAGCAATTCGGTTATCCGGTAGTGTACGATGTAACCCACAGTCTGCAACAGCCATCTATAGATAAGACTTCAGGAGGTACGCCCGAATATGCAGTGATGATGGCAAAAGCTACCCTGGCTACAGGCATGGTAAACGGGCTTTTTGTAGAAACACATCCTGATCCGCAGAATGCGCTCAGTGATGCCGATTCCATGCTTCCTCTGGATAATATCCCCGATTTTCTGGATGAATGTTTGAAAATAGATTAATGAGGATAGAATGAAGGATTTCAAAAAAATAAAACTGCTCATACTCGATAACGATGGAGTTCTTACCGATGGTAAAGTGATCTATGATAATCACCGCATAGAATCGAAAAATTTTTCTGCCAAAGACGGACTGGGAATAAAATTACTTTCTTTCAGCGATATTAAATTGGCAATTATAACCGGTAGGGAATCTGAAGTCGTAGCTCAGCGTTGTGATGATCTGCAGGTAACCATGCTTTTTCAGAAAGTGCGAAATAAACTGAAAAAAGCCAGGGAGTTATTAAAAAAACTCGATCTTTCCTGGGAAAACGTGGCATTCATGGGTGATGACTGGAATGATTATCCCGTGATGAAAAGATGCTATATTTCTGCTTGCCCGGCAGATGCTTTCCCAGACCTGAAAGAAAAAGTTGATTTAGTTACCAAGCGCAATGGCGGAGAAGGTGCCGTACGGGAATTCATCGAACATATTTTAAAAGAAAAAGGTATATATGAAGAAGTTCTGGAGAAATTCATTTCACATCTGGAAAGTTCTTAGCATTGCTGTATTGCTCATATCCTGCCAAAAACAAGAAGTTCCACAGAATCTGCCTATCGAAGATAAATTACCGGATGAAATTGCCGATTCCATTCGTGTGGTTACCACCACCGGAGAAACTGTAGATTACGTATTGGACGCAATACACATGTACAAATATTATGATACAAAACAGACTTTTGCCGATACCGTATTTGTAACTTTTTATAATCTTGATGAAACTGTGAAATCCACTCTGGCATGCGACAGAGCAGAAGTAAATGATGCGGAAAACACACTGACCGGTATTGGAAACGTTGTTGTAAAAAGTGAGAATGGCATTCTGAAAGCGCCCTATATGATATTAGATAGAAATACAAATAAGATATTTGCCAGCAGGGGAGTTATTCTTATCCGGGGAGAAAATACTTTATACGGCGAAGAAATGGAAACAGACCTTAAACTGGACAGGGTAGAGATAACCAAAGTATCTGCCGAAGGTAAATTGGATGAAGAAGAGATCGACTGGTAAAGTAGTTTTCTGCTTGATAGCTGTTTTTTTATTTTCAATCATTTCAATTTATGCACGGGAAAATGAATTGCGACCTTATAAGCTGATAAATGCAGATAAATTGATCGTTTCCAAAGTAAATGGGGAATACGTTACCAACCTGATAGGTAATGTTCATTTCTTTTATGGAGATACTGAATTCTATTCCGATAAAGCAGATCTTTTTGATCAACAGAAGATAGCCCGTATGAATGGGAACGTGAAAGTCTATGATGATACACTCAGCCTGTTTGCTGATAAAGTAGATTATTTTCGGGAAACAGAAAAACTCTTTTTGGAAGGGAATGTTTTTACCCGGGAAGCACATATTGATTCAACCATAAGAACCTTTAAAGCAGAGAGGGTGGAGTATTTTCGGAATGAAAGAGAATTCTATGCATTTGAGAATGTAGAGAGCTTTGATGAACGTGAAGATCTGTATGGTGAATGCGGAAAGTTGATCTATCGAATGAATGATGGTTACGGGTATATGATGCAGGAACCCATGCTGCGTAAATCCGGTGAAGATTCGCTTCAGGTGTCTGCTCAGAAGATAGAATATTTCAAAGATTATGAGAAGATAATTGCCACATTCGATGTAGATTCTTTTTCGAGTGATTTCCACATCACCAGCGATTTTCTTTTATATTTTTCTCAGGAAGAAAAAGCCATCTACCTGGGAGAACCGGAATTTTCCTCTGATTTCGGGGATGCTTCCGCAGTGGAATTCCAGCTATTCTTCCGGGAAAATAAAATAGAAAAAGCTATCCTCAAAGATTCCTGCCGGGTTGATTTTATCACTGAAGAAAAAGGCGAGAAAGAAAGCTGGGTAACAGCAGATCTATTGGAACTCCATTTTGATGAAGGTAAGATAAATTTCTGCGATGCAAAGGGTAATGTGGATTCCTATTATTTCCAGGCTAAAACAGAAAAGCACGACCTGGCTGTGAATAATGCGCAAGGTGCTCATCTAATCATCACTCTCGATGAAGAAAACAGGATCGAGACTATAGATTTACGACAGAATGCGCAGGGTATGTATAAGTTTCAGAAGAAATAAATACAGTATTCTAAAAAACACTTTCAAAATCAAATAATTTTATTGCTGGGTGTGGTAAAATATATCTTCATTAACTTATTAAATTCCGCAAAAAGCATAATCCATTCCAACCTGAGTAAAAAGATTGAACTATACCTTGACAGATAAAATAATTCTTTTAAAAATAAAACAGGTTATGAAGAAAATTGAAACTAAAAATCTGGTAAAGATTTACGGAAAAAAAAGAGTAGTTAATAATGTCAGTATTAGCATTAACCAGGGTGAGATAGTTGGTATTCTCGGTCCTAATGGAGCTGGCAAATCAACTACTTTCTACATGATATTGGGTTTGATAAAAGCTAATGAAGGAAGTGTACAGTTCGATGAAAAAGAGATCACGAATTTACCAATGTACAAACGTGCTCAGCTTGGGCTTGGTTACCTGGCACAGGAACCTTCCATCTTTCATAAACTTACTGTTGAGCAGAACATCATGGCAATATTGGAAACACTGCAAATTTCTAAAGCGGAACAAAAACAAAGGTTGGAAATGCATCTGGGAGAGCTGGGTCTAACGCCATTGGCAAAGCAGAAAGCTTATACCCTTTCCGGTGGTGAACGCCGAAAACTGGAGATCACTCGCTCAATGGTAACTTCTCCTTCCTTTTTTCTGATGGACGAACCTTTTGCTGGTGTTGATCCCCTGGCTGTGGCAGATATACAGGACATTATTAAAAAGTTAAAGGAAAAAAACATCGGTATCCTCATAACCGATCATAATGTTTTAGAAACTTTGAAAATCGTGGAAAGAGCTTATATTATTTTTGAAGGTGAGATTCTATTTTCCGGTACTTCCAGGGAATTGGTAAGTAATGAAAAAGCCCGGGAAGTTTATCTGGGAGATAGATTCACAAATCCTTTTGGGAATGAGTGATGACCAATATCAGACAAACTCTTGCTCAAAGACAAACGCAGAACCTTCTACTCAAACCCAAGATGCTTCAATCTCTGGAAATGCTGGCTATGCCGCTTATGCAACTGGAAACGCATCTCAAACAGGAAATGATAACAAACCCGATGCTGGAACTTCAGGAACCTCGTGATGAAGAAGATGCCGAACAGGCTGAAAAAGAAAAAATTACGGAACAAATAACAGATGAAATCGAGAAAGAAAAAGAAGATGAAGAACTGAAGCGCACTCTGGAAGAAACTAAGGAATTAAGCGAGATTTTGGATGCTTATCAGGAATTATCCCAGGAAAGCTCTTATCGTATTCAACAGACAGAAGCTATTAATTTCGACCAGATATTGCAGACGAAAGAGAATAAAAAACAGCTCTTTTTTGATAAATTGGAAACACTTAACTTGAACAAGACCGAATATGAATTTGCCTATGAATTGATCGAGAGTGTGGATGATCATGGTTTTCTTCCTCTGGAATTCAGTATAGAAGCTCTTGCTGAAGAATTTGGCATTAACCCGGAAAGAGCAGAAGTTATCCATCAGCAGATCTTACATCTGGAACCCCATGGTATAACTGCCCGAAACATCCAGGAATGCCTTCTTAGCCAAATAGAAAAAGGAGAACATAACGAACATTTGATCCAATTAATAAGAGAAAGTTTTGAAGACCTTATCCATAAGAGGTATAAAAAGATCGCTTCCAGATATGGAGTTACTGTAAACACCATCCTGCATTGGAAACAGCAGATCTCACATTTGGATCCAAAACCGGGTTTGCGCATTTTAAACAATCAGAATAATTATGTTGTTCCTGATGTTATAATTAAGCGAATTGGAAACGATTATGAGATCATTATTAATGATTTTTCCTTCCCGAAGATCCGCATGAGCAGGCGCTATAAAGAAATTCTGAAACAAGTAAAAAAGAATAAAGAAGCAGTGGATTATGTACGTGGTAAAATAAACTCAGCTAAATTCCTGATTAAATCCGTTTACTTGAGGAGCAGGACCCTGGAACGCGTGACTAAGGCTATCATGAATAATCAAACGGAATTCTTTTATGAAAATAATGGCGTGCTTAAACCGCTTACATACTCTGTAATTGCAGAAGAACTACAGGTTAATGAGTCAACGATCTCAAGAGTTGTACGACAGAAATACGCTGATACTCCTTTCGGTATAATGTGCCTGAAAGATTTTTTTACCAGTAAAGCCGGAAAGGATGACGATTATAATTCTGTTTCCAGACACAGCGTGGAAACCAAGATCAAAAGAATGATCGATAGTGAAAATAAGCAAAAGCCTTTAAGCGACCAGGATATTGCAGATGAATTGAAAAAAGAAGGTATAAATGTTTCCCGTCGTGTGGTAGCAAAATACAGAAAATTTAAAGGAATATTGAACAGTCATCTCAGGAGAAGAGAGTGATAAAAGTTGCGATTATCGGAGGAGGACCGGGTGGTTATGTAACGGCTATTCGCCTTCAGCAATATGGAATAGATGTTACTGTTTTTGAGAAAGAACGTCTTGGTGGAGTTTGTTTGAATCATGGTTGCATTCCCACAAAATCATTGGTAAAGGTTGCTGAACTTTTTGGAGAGATAAAGAAAGCAGACCAATTCGGTCTGCAAGTAAATGAACCAATAGTTGATTATCCAAAAGTATGGGAAAGAAAGAATAAGATAATAGAACAGCTCGTTTCAGGTGTCGAATTTATATTCAAAAAAAGAAATATTCCAAATATTAAAGAAAAAGTTATCAAGATCGTGAAATTGGATAATTACTACAAATTGGTAACCTCAGGTAATGAATATGAAGCAGAATATGTAATACTTGCCACAGGCTCAAAACCCAAAGAGCTACCCTTCCTGAAATTTGATGGAGAAGATATTCTTTCTTCACGAGATATTCTCAAAATCCGGGAATTACCCAAACGGCTTGTCGTGATCGGCGGTGGTGTAATAGGCTGTGAATTTGCATCCATCTACAATCAGTTTGGAGTGCAGGTGGAAATTGTGGAATTCCTGCCCGATCTTGTTTATCTGGAAGATGCTGAAATTTCTAAAAGACTGGCTATGGCTTTGAAGAAAGATGGGATAAAACTGCATCTTAAAACAACGGTGGAAACTTATGAAAAAAGAGATGGAGAAATTATTCTGAAGCTTTCCAGTGGCAAAGAAATTGTTACGGATAAGGTTTTGGTTAGTGTGGGTAGAGCACCCGTTTGTGATATTGAATTTGAAAATTGTGAACTAAAAATGGAAAATGGGTTTATTCAAATTTCAGATGATTTCCACACCAATCTTTCGAATGTCTTTTCCATTGGCGATGTAACCGGCAAACTAATGCTGGCTCATACAGCCAGCAAGCAGGGACTCATCGTAGCCGATATTATTAATAGCGAATCTAATTCAGAGAAAATAGAAGTTATGAACCTGGATTATGACAGCATTCCTGCCTGTACGTTCACTCATCCCGAGATCGGTTCTGTGGGATTAACTCAACAACAAGCGCAGGAGCAATACGAGGATATTCTAATTGGAAAATTTCCTTTTACAGCCAACGGTAAGGCACTTGGATTGGGTAGTACATTCGGATTTGTAAAAGTGATTGCAGATTCCAAAACACATACACTATTAGGAATGCATATCATTGGTCCGCAAGCTACCGAGCTGATCGCTCAGGGAGGAATTCTGATAGGTTCCAAAGCCACTATTTCTGATGTTAAAAAAATAATATTTGCTCATCCAACTCTTTCCGAGACAATAATGGAAGCGGTGGAAGATCTGGAAAAACTTGCTGTACATAAGTTTTAGAAAAATTATATGAAGATAATAAGAAAACCTGTCTGGCTTAAATCCAGCAAACTGGGAGCAGGAAAGACGCTTGAAGTAATAAAACAGCTTCGTAAGTATCACCTTCACACAGTATGTGAAAGTGCCAGATGTCCCAATCAGGGGGAATGTTTTGAAAGAGGTACTGCAACCTTTATGATACTGGGTTCTGCCTGCACCAGAAATTGCACTTTCTGTGCTATTGATAAGATTCAAAATGATTTGCAACCTGTTGATCTTCAGGAGCCGTTGTCCATTGCAAAACTTTCCAGAGAACTCGGTTTGAAACATATTGTAATAACCACTGTTACTCGCGATGATCTTCCCGATGGAGGAGCTTCCCAATTTATTGAAGTAATAAAACAGATCAGGAATATCTGTGATAAGGATGTTTCTATTGAGGTGTTAACATCAGATTTTAATGGTGATCTGGAACAGGTAAAAAAAGTAGTAAAAGCCGCTCCGGATGCATTTAATCATAATATCGAGACCGTGCCCAGGCTTTACCCGCAGGTAAGGCCTATGGCAGATTTTCAGCGGTCGCTTGATGTTCTCTATACAGCTCGCTGTTCAAAACCGGAAATCATCACAAAAAGCGGTTTTATGGTTGGCTTGGGAGAAACACAGGAAGAAGTGCTTGCTCTCATGAAAAAAATAAGAGAAGTAGAAGTAGATATCGTAACCATTGGACAGTATATAGCTCCTTCACGTAACCATTATCAGGTTCAAGAATACGTTCACCCTGACGTTTTTTCGTATTACAAAAAACAAGGTTATGATATTGGATTCAAAATTGTTGAATCCGCACCGCTTGTTCGTAGTTCCTATTATGCAGAGAAAGCCAGAAAATTATTTAAGAAAGGAGTTAATTATGCAAATTACAATTACGGCTCGCCATTTCCATCTGACAAATGCAATCAGGGATCATATTAATGAATCCTGTGTAAAGTTGGAAAAGTATTTCGAAAATATCATTACAGCTCATTTCATTCTATCATTGGAAAATAACAGAAATAATGTAGAACTTATTATTCACGCTCCAAAACATAATCTCAAGAGCGAAGCGATTGAAAAAGATATGTACATCTCAATTGATAATGCTGTTGATAAAATGGAACAGCAGATAAAAAAAATGAAGGAAAAATGGTCTGACTATCACCACAAAAGGGGTTTTAAAGAAAATTCTCGTTTTGTATTTGCCAATCTAATTGAGCGTGATGATAAAAGACGAACTATAAAAATTAAGCGGATCTTAGCCGAGGGCATGTCTGTGAATGAAGCTCTGGATAAATTCGATGAAATAAATGATTCATATTTTGTTTTCAGGAATGAAGAAACCGACCGTGTTAATGTCATTGTAAAGAAAGATGATCTGCATTATAAGCTGATCGAACCATAATCTATATTTCCCGCTCCTGCCGATAAAGTGGGAGCGGGACTGTTTCTAAAAGGTTGAAAAATGAAAAAAATCAGTGTAAAAGATTTCTTTAATAAAAAGAAAAAAGATTTTAGTTTATCCCTGATCACTCATCCCCAGACTATGGAAAAGGATATTGCCAGCGAATTTCTGCATCGTCCGGGATTAGCTTTTTCCGGTTACTTTGAAAGGTTTGCCTATAAACGCATTCAGATATTGGGAGAAACTGAGATCAGTTTCCTGCAGTCCCTTAAAGATGAAGATCTCTACAACAGCATCAAAGAAGTTTTTGTATACGATATACCGTGTATGATCATAACAAAAGGACTTTCTATTCCATCACAGGTAGAATACCTGGCAAACGAGATGAATATCCCTATACTGAGCTCACGCTTAACCACCGATAAACTCTACCATGCTCTGCGGAGGTATCTGGGTGATATTTTTGCTCCTTCCAAAACCATTCACGGCACATTTGTTGATGTTTATGGTGTAGGAATTATTCTCACAGGAAAAAGCGGGATCGGTAAAAGTGAATGTGCATTGGATCTGGTGGAACGCGGCAGGCGTTTGATAACGGATGATGTTGTGAAGATCATGGCAAAAGATGATTATCTTATTGGAACTTCTACTAATGATTATGGTCATTTTATGGAAGTCCGCGGAGTGGGTCTTATAGATGTGCAGAGAATGTACGGAATTCAAGCTGTAAGAAAGAGAAAACGTATCGATGTTCAGATTGAATTAATGCCCTGGAAAGATAACATGGATTACGAACGAATCGGCCTTACAGATAATTATGTAGATATTCTGGGAGTTAAAATTCCGATCATTTATCTTCCTGTTACTCCTGGTAAAAACGTGGCAGTAGTTATAGAAGTTGTTGCCAGAAATCACATCTTAAAAATTTATGGATATGATGCAGCTAAAGAATACACTAATAAATTGCAGAAAGATCTGCAGGATAAAGCTAAATTAAGAAAAACGGTAATTGCAGACAATGAATAAGAAGAGAGATTTGAAAACGGATGATTAGAAAGACCATTGTAATTGAAAATAAACTGGGAATGCATGCCAGACCAGCAACAATGATCGTAAAGATCGCTTCCAAATTCAGGTCGGATTTCCACATCATAAAAGGTGATATGGAGATCAACGGAAAAAGTATCATGGGAGTGATGACCTTAGCAGCAGAATATGGTTCGGAACTGGAACTGGTTGCAGATGGAGTCGATGAAGAATTCCTTATCCGGGAAATTGCTGAATTGTTCGCATCCAAATTCGGAGAAGAATAATCGTGAAAAGAATAAAGGGTATCCCAGTTTCGGATGGAGTAGCAATTGGCTTTGTCAGAATTGTTGAAAGAGAGCATATTCACATCGAAACAAAAAAAATCTCCAAGACAGATGTAAATAAAGAACTGAAACGTTTCCACAAAGATGTGGAGTATGTTATAAATGAGCTAAATACATTCATTCAAGACGATTCCTTTTCCAAAGAAAACAGAGATATTTTGACCACCCATAAAATGATATTACAGGATCCTGAATTTGTGAAAAAGATTAATAAACTTATCTCACAGAAATTATTCAGCCTTGAACACGCTGTAAGTACATATTTCACGGAAGTAGTTAATATATTTGATGCTATGGAAAACGAATATTATTCTCAGCGGTTAACAGATTTTGAAGATGTTGCTTACAGACTTTTAAGTCATTCTATGAATAAAAGAAAAGATGTGCTGGCAAAACTGGATGATAAATCCATTCTTATAATGAAGAATATTACACCTTCTTTCGTTACCAGAGTATTTGAAAAGAACATTCGAGGTTTATGCACGGAAAAAGGAAGTAAAAATTCACACAGCAGCATTATTGCCCGTTCCATGAATTTACCGATGTTGGTCGGTATCTCTAATTTAGTAGGGAATGTTAATGAAAATGAACAGATCATTGTCGATGGCAATAATGGTGAGATCATCATCTCTCCTTCGGATGATGTTTTGGTTGAATATCGGAATATCTATCTGCAGGAATCACAGAGAAGAAAGAAACTGCAAAAGCTTATTAATGTTCAAGCCATTACTCTGGACAATAAAGAGATCGCTCTGATGAGCAATATCGAACTTCCTGAAGAAATTGAACAGGTGATAAAGAACAACAGCCATGGGATCGGTCTTTTCAGAACGGAATTCCTCTTTATGGATACAGAGAAATTACCTACCGAAGAGGAACAATATAATATCTATAAAAAAATAGCTGAGACGTTAGCTCCCGAACCGGTTATCATCCGCACAATAGATGTTGGAGGAGATAAACTTTCCAGTATTTTGAATATTGTTCATGAAGAAAATCCCAACCTGGGATTTAGAGGTATCAGAATATCACTGGAAAATATCCCGATCTTCCAAAGGCAGATACGTGCCATTTTACGTGCCAACAGCAAAGGAAATATAAAAATTATGTTCCCGATGATATCTGGTGTGGAAGAAATTTTACAGGTTAAAAAGATTATTGAAGAATGCAAGAACGAACTGAAAAAAAAGAAAATAGACTTCTGCAAAGATATCGAAATAGGCGCTATGATCGAGGTTCCTTCTGCCGTTATAACATCAGATGCTCTGGCGAAAGAGTGTGATTTTCTTAGTATCGGAACAAATGATCTGGTTCAGTACCTCCTGGCAGTGGATCGCGACAACGAATCGATCTCTTCCTACTATAAATCGTGCCATCCTTCGGTACTCAAAGCTATAAAACAGACTGTAGATAATGCTCATTCTAAAGGCGTTAAGGTGGCTGTTTGCGGAGAGATGGCTTCGGATATTCAATTCATAAAGCTATTGTTGGGCTTAGGAGTTGATGAACTTAGTGTGAGTCCAGGTAGAATTTTAATGACCAAAAATGAGATAATTAATTGCGACGTACAGAAATGGGCAGAACTGGCAGAAGAATTAATGGAATTAAAAACTTCCGATGAAATTTGTGAGAGACTTAATGACAGAAAAAACTGTGAGTAAACTTGATAATATTGAAAAAATGAAGCAGCTTGATTCTGATGATATGTACCATAAGATCATCATGATACCAGAGCAAATAATTAAAGCTTATTTTAAGCCACAATTGAAAACACCAAAAGGGTTTTCTGGTCTTCAACTAAACAAAATTAATAAAGTTGTGATCTGCGGTATGGGCGGGTCTGCAATTTCCGGTGATATTGCCAGATCTGCTTTTGGCACTAAAATTCCTTTTGAAGTTGTAAAAGACTATCATATTCCTTACCTGGATGAGAATACTCTGGTTATTGTTCTGAGTTATTCTGGGAATACAGAAGAAACACTTAGCTGTTTACAGCAGGCTTTGCAAAGTGCAAAGTTTATTGGCGCTATTACATCTGGAGGAAAGGTAAAGCAACTGATCGATGTAGATCATTGTTGGATCGAACTGCCATCAGGTTTACCTCCACGAAGTGCAATTGGATATTTATTTTTTTCTCTAATGAAGATCCTTGAGACCTTTAAGATCATTCCAGACCACACAAAGCAGGTTAGATCTGTAGTAGCAAACCTGGTAAAAAAAGCAGGAGCAATCGCTGATTCTGTACCGGAGGAAATGAACATTGCCAAATTCGCTGCCGGTAAGATCGAAGGTAAAATTCCTATTGTTTATACTTCAAATCCTCAGCTTGCACCATTGGGATACAGGTGGAAATGCCAATTTAATGAAAATGCCAAATATCCTGCCTTCCATCATACTTTCCCAGAAATGAACCATAATGAAATTGAAGGTTGGGAAGCAGATGATTTCAGGGATAAGTTCGTTCCTATAATATTAAGCAAATTCAAAGAAGCGCCAAAGTATCAAAAAAGGATTAATGCTTTCAGAGATATTCTGCGACGATCTGATATCGATTTCCTTGAATATTATGCAGAAGGTTCTTCGCTGGTGGAAGAGATTTTTTCTCTTATTTATCTGGGTGATATGATCAGTTTTTACCTGGGAATATTGCGAGGTGTGAACCCAACAAGTATTGAGTATATTGATTATTTGAAAAAGAAAATACAATAAGAGGATTAAATATGTTGAAAGGTAAATATCTCTTTACATCCGAATCTGTTACGGAAGGTCATCCTGATAAAATGGCTGATCAGATATCTGATGCTATATTAGATGCAATACTGGAGCAGGATCCCGATGGACGCGTAGCCTGCGAAACTTTTCTTACAACAGGAATGGCTGTAGTTGGAGGGGAAATAACCACTACCTGCTATGTGGATATTCCCGGAATCGTTCGTAAAACTATCAAGGATATTGGTTATACTAATGTAGATTATGGAATATGTTATAAAACCTGCGCTGTAATAACAACGATCGATAATCAATCCAAAGATATTGCGATAGGTATAGACGAGACAAATAGTCATGCTCAAGGTGCTGGTGATCAGGGAATGATGTTCGGATATGCATGTATTGAAACTAAAGAATTAATGCCAATGCCAATCTCTCTGGCTCATAAGCTTTCCCAAAGGCTGGCAAAGGTAAGAAAAGAAAAAATTATTGATTACCTGCGTCCTGATGGAAAAACACAAGTCACTGTGGAATATTTCGATAAACAACCGGTAAGAGTGGAAGCTATAGTAGTATCTACACAGCATCATCCCGAAGTGAATCATGATCAAATTGAGAAAGATATTTTAGAGCATGTAATAAAACCAATCATTCCTGCTGAACTGCTGGATGAGAAAACTAAAATACTTATTAATCCGACAGGCCGTTTTGTTGCCGGTGGTCCGCAAGCTGATACAGGTCTTACTGGCAGAAAAATAATTGTAGATACTTATGGTGGAAAGGGTAGTCATGGTGGCGGAGCATTTTCCGGAAAGGATCCATCTAAAGTAGATAGAAGTGCTTCCTACATAGCACGCTATATTGCCAAAAATGTAGTTGCTGCTAAACTTGCCAAAGAATGTGAAGTACAGATCGCTTATGCTATTGGTATGGCAGAACCTGTTTCCGTAATGGTTCGTACATTCGGTACTGGAACATTGGAAGATGATAAACTTAACGATATTGTGCGCAAAGTTTTTCCACTTGCACCAAAGAGAATTATCGATCATCTTAAACTTAAACGTCCTATCTATCAAAAAACGGCTGCTTATGGGCATTTTGGTCGTGAACTACCAGAATTCACCTGGGAAAGAACTGATATGGTAGAAAAATTAGTGGAATTAACAAAATAATTACAAAAGAGAATTGTTATTCAGAACATATCAATATCTTATCCTTTTAATATGGAATAACCATGTTAAGAAACGATCAAAATAAATTGAAATTACTCCGCTCCGATGCATTATACATTATTCAAAAGTCAATTAAATCTGTTCTGCCTGATGAAGCAGTTGAAGCTGCTTTGAAGAATTTCCATACAGAGGGGAAAATAATTCTTGTTGCCATAGGTAAAGCTGCCTGGCGTATGGCTTTTGCAGCTAAGAAAGTTCTGGGTGCCAGGATCGAAGATGGAATTGTAATAACAAAATACGATCATTCTCAAGGTGATATCGAAGGATTGGAAGTATGGGAAGCTGGACATCCGTTCCCGGATGAAAACTCTATTAAAGCAACAAACTGTGCCTTGGAAAAGGTGAAGAATCTTACTGATAAAGATATTGTCCTGTTTTTAGTTTCCGGGGGTGGTTCTACACTTTTTGAACAACCTTTACCAAGTGTTTCTTTAAATGATATTACTGTTATTTATGACCGGCTTCTTAGATCCGGAGCTGGTATTGTAGAAACGAACACGATCAGGAAACATCTTTCATCGGTTAAGGGTGGTCGTTTTGCTCAGCTTATTCATCCAGCTAAGGTTTATACTCTGGCTTTGTCGGATGTTTTAGGGGATCATCTGGATGCAATAGCTTCCGGACCTGCTTATCCGGATTCAAGCACAAGCGATCAAGCTCTGGAGATCATAAAAAAATACGATCTTTCAATTAATGATAATATTAAAGACTTTCTGAGAATTGAAACACCAAAAAACCTGGATAACGTAGAAGCAAAGATCATAGGCAGCGTAAAGCAAGTTTGTAATAATGCTGCATTGATAGCAAGAGAGAAAGGATACACTCCACTTATTTTAACCACAACATTAGATTGTGAAGCAAAACATGCAGGCAAATTCATTGCTTCCATCGCTAGAGAAATAAAGTCATTCAAAACTCCTATGAAAACACCTTGTGCGGTAATTATCGGTGGTGAAACAGTAGTAAATGTACAAGGCGATGGGAAAGGAGGTCGCAACCAGGAAGTGGTATTAAGTGCAGCTTCAGGTATCAGTGACCTGGAAAATGTTGTAGTTATTTCCATTGGAACAGATGGCATCGACGGTTCTACAGATGCTGCCGGGGGAGTAGTGGATAACACAACTGTAAAACGATTATCTCAAGTCGGTATAGAAGTTGATCAAATTCTAAAAAATAACGATTCTTACACTGCATTAAAAGAAATAGGGGATCTGGTTATTACAGGTCCAACAGGGACTAATGTGAATGATCTTACTATTTTATTAATATATTAGAAGAAATATTAAAGAAATTATTTAAATAATTTGACCATTTTCTTGTATAATTTTTTTTGGTAAAGCAAGTCAGAGGTAAATATTTTTCCGAAAGATTCTGTAAAAAAAATCTCGAACTGAATTCTAAACCGGGAACGGGTGTATGCGTAAGAGATTGAAAATTAAGTTTTTAGGTATCGAAGTCAATTCACCGCTTGTTTTACCAGCAGGCATTATGGATATGTCATTTTCAGGATTGGATATCTCTGCCAAAAATGGTGCCGGAATAGTAACAAGCAAATCCTTAACTCTCGAACCAAGATTGGGGCATAAAGGGCCGGTCGTAGCGGAATTTGAAAGTGGACTTTTGAACGCAATGGGATTGTGTAATCCCGGAATTGTGGATGGACTTACCGAGGTAAACCAATTTAAAGAACGCTCTGATACACCTGTTATCGTGAGCGTTTTTGCTACTAATGCAGATGATTTTTCCGAATTGACAAAATATGTGAACAAATCCAAAGGTGAGTTCCTGGAATTAAATCTTTCCTGTCCGAATGTATTTGATGAATTCGGAATTCCTCTAGCTGCTTCAAAAGATGAAGTCTTCAAAATAGTTAAAGCAGTAAAAATAATTTCCAGTCTTCCTGTTATTGCCAAATTGTCTCCAAATGTTTACGATATTGTTTCAATTGCAAAAGCTGCTGAAAAAGCCGGAGCAGATGCACTTTGTATGATAAATACTGTGGGACCAGGAATGATCATCGATACAAAAATGGTAAAGCCAGTATTGTTCAATAAATTTGGAGGACTTTCAGGTCCATGTATTAAACCGATAGCACTTAAATTGATATACCAAACTTATTCTGCTGTAAACATTCCAATAATTGGCATGGGTGGAGTGACTATAGGAGAGGATGCAATTGAAATGATCATGGCAGGTGCAACACTGGTTGGAGTTGGTACTGCTGTATGTTATCGGGGAATCGAAGTCTTTAATAAGATCAATCGGGAAATCATTGAATTTATGGATGAGAATGATTATGAAAATTTAAGTGAAATTCCCAAACTGGAGAAATTGAAATGACTCTATTCATACGTCTCGTTACGAAGTTGCACTTCGTAACGAGATTGGTAGCGAAGTTCAACTTCGCGAAAAATCATATTCCCAAGTTCAACTTGGGAACAAGCAGAAACTATTAATAGTTGGATTGTATGAATAAACGAGTAACTCTGAAAATCGCTGAAATAGAAAAAGAAACCAGTGATATAAAAACTTATTCATTCAGACATTCACTAAATGCAAAGCCCGGACAGTTCATCATGCTCACGGATTTCGAGGGTGATGAAAAACCATTCTCCATTTCAGATTGTACAAAAGATGAATTTTCCATAACTGTAAAAAGAATTGGTGAATTCACTTCCCGCCTTTTCCAAAAAAGAGTGGGTGATTATGTATCTATAAGAGGAGCGTTCGGTTCCTCTTTTTTTGTATCTAAAGGGAAAGTTCTGTTAATAGGCGGAGGTTATGCTGTTCCTACTTTTTATTTTTTATCAAAAGTTCTAAAGGAAAAGAGGACAGAAGTTACATTGATAAATGGAGCACGAACAAAAAATGAACACTTATTTTCAGAAAAATTCAGCGAACTAGGAATTAAAGTGATCAATGCTACAGATGACGGGACTTATGGAGAAAAAGGAACTTCGGTGGATATTGCAAAGAGAATGCTGAATCTTCATTCCCAAGCTTGGGCTTGGGAACGAGAAAATGGGAAAATGTTCGACTTTGTTTATGCTTCCGGTCCGGAAATGATGATGAAAGCTTTGCAGCCATTTTTAAAAGATTACAATTATGAGTTCCTGTTTGAACGTTATATGAAATGTGCAATTGGAATTTGCGGGAATTGTACAATGGATCCTTTGGGTATTCGACTTTGTGTGGAAGGTCCAGTCCTTCCAAAAAAACTGGTTGAACAACTTACGGAATTTGGTAAATATCATCGTGATGCAACAGGGAAAAGGATAAGATATTGAAAATTGAATATTGTAAATTTAATATTAACCACAGAGTTCACAGAGAGCACGGAGGAAATGTAGCTCGAACAGCTTGTTCAAGAAATGAACGATCAATGCTGATCGTTTTACAGAAAACATGAAAACATTATTAAAGAATTGTAAACTTATCGAAGGTGTAAAAAGCATCTTTATCGAAGATGATAAAACAGTTGATGTATATTCGAGTCATAAGAAACAACGACTCGAGGCAGACTTCGATCAAATTATAGATATTAAAGGCAATCTTGTAATTCCAGGTGTTATCGATCCTCATGTACACGTTCGGGATTTACAGCAAGCTTATAAAGAAGATTGGAAAACAGCTTCAATGTCTGCTTTAGCAGGAGGAGTTACAACTATCTTCGATATGCCAAATACGATCCCTGCCACTATAAATTTGAAGAATCTGAATATTAAAAGAAAAGCTGCTGAAAAGAGTTTAGTAAATTATAAGTTTTTTATCGGAGCTACTAATTCAAATATAAAAAATATAGAAGAAATTCTGAGTGAAGAACCATCTGATGTTGCAGGAATAAAAATCTTTTTAGCTGCTTCCAACTCAAATGAAATTATAGAAGATCGTAATTTACTAAAGCAGATATTTAAGATTGCAAAACAACATGATAAAGTAGTAGTAGTTCATACTGAACTTCAAGAACTTCTGGATAAATGGCAACAAAGATTACCCTATAATAACATCCTGAAACACAACGCAATACGAAACCGGCAATGCGCAATTAAGGGAACGGAATTTGTTCTGAAGCTGTCTGAAAATATTGGAAACAAAATTTATATTGCTCACGTTTCTACATTTGAAGAGATCGAATTAATAAAAAAATACAAATGTAACAATCAGGTTTATTGTGAGATTACACCGCACCATTTACTTTTGAACGAAACGATTCTCAAGAAAGCCGGAAATTTCGGAAAAGTAAATCCACCATTGCGATCTGAAAAGGACAATGAAGCCCTGTGGCAGGCGATTAATGATGGAATTGCAGATACGATAGGAACAGATCACGCACCGCATACAATCGAAGAAAAACAGCAAGAATATGAAAAAGCTCCATCCGGTTTTCCGGGATTGGAAACTTGTTTACCCCTTCTTTTGAATGAAGTTAATAAGAAAAACCTGACAATTAAGAAACTCATAGAACTCACGAGTAATAATCCTGCAAAGATTTTCCAATTGGAAAAAAGAGGAGAAATCAAAGTCGGTAACTATGCTGATTTAACTATAATCGATATGAATAAAAAATGGAAGATAAATACATCAGTTTTTAGATCAAAAGCAAAATATTCACCATTTAATGGAATGGAAGTAAAAGGAGAGGTTATGATGACTTTTGTGAATGGGAAAAGATATAATTTTTGTGAAAGATGAATATCCAATATCGAACACGGAATTTCCAATAATAAAGTTTCTCTGTGCTCTCCGTGTGCTCTGTGGTAAAAAAATCCGGCTTCGTAAAACTACGCCGTGACAAGGGAGAAAATATAATGACAAAAGAACAATTTATTCTTGAACTTCAAAGAATAGGAGCGATAAAGTTCGGTAGCTTCACATTGAAGAGCGGGCTCGTGTCCCCGTTCTATTTCGATTTGAGAGATATGATTTCTTACCCTGAACTTCTGGATGGTGTTTCCGACCTGCTGGCTGAAAAGATCAAAGATATGAAATTCGATGTATTAACGGGAATTCCATACACAGCGCTTCCTGTAGCATCGCTGGTAGCTTCCAAACTGAAAAAACCGCTGGTGTATATGCGCAAAGAAGAAAAAGCTTATGGCACAGGAAAGAACATCATTGGCAAGTTCAAAGAAGGAGAAAAATGCCTGGTGATAGACGATCTGATAACAACGGGAACCAGTAAGATCGAAACTGCAGAAGCATATGAAAAAGAAGGCGTTATCATTAAAGATTTCGTTGTGGTGATAGATCGAAGTGCAAATGGTGAAGAAGAATTGGCAAAAAGGGGATATGAGCTTCACAGTCTGATAAGTCTGGATAAGATTTTGGGATTACTACAGAATAGGAATTTGATCTCCGATAAAAAAGTAAAGGAAGTAAGAGATTTTACTGCAAGTATTTCCAAGCCAAAAGAAGAAGAAAAAGAAATTTCCAATCCATTGACACAAAAGCTGTTGGCAAAGATCAAAGCAAAAAGATCGAACCTCGTTCTTTCGTTGGATGTTACTTCTCAGAAAGTGTTCTTTGGGATATTGGATGAAGTTGGTCCTGAAATTGTGATGCTGAAAACACACGTGGACATTTTGGATGACTATGATGAGAATTTTGTTCCCAAATTGCAGGAATACGCACGCAAGTACGGTTTTCTCATCTTCGAAGACCGTAAGTTTGCTGACATTGGAAATACAGTCCGTAAACAGTTCCGCAGCGGAATTTATAAAATCGCAGATTGGGCAGAATATGTTACAGTTCACATGGTAGCAGGTGAAAGCATTCTGAAAGGTCTTTTTGACGGGATCGAAGGTAGGAGTTCGTTCATTTTAGCACGGATGAGTTCCAAAGGTAATTTGATAAATGAGACATATTCTCGTAAATGCTTTGAAATTGCTAGAAGAAATCCAATGCTTGTATCTGGTTTTATTGGGCATGGAAAAAACGTTGAAGATATTAAATGCTTTAAAGCAAAATTCCCACCGGGAATGCTGTTACTAATGCCTGGTGTTAAATTGGAAAAGGGTTCGGATTCCATGGGACAACAATACATCACAGTGGAAGAAGCTGTTCAGGGTGGTGCAGATTGCATCATTGTGGGACGTGGAATCTATGGGAATGAGAATCCGGGTGAAATTGCTAAAATATATCGAGAAAGAGCCTGGAAAGAATATATTAAATTGAATATTTAATATTGAAAAATGAATATTGGGACCACTGATGAGAGATTAAACACTAAGATTGAACTTGACTCGCAACGAAGTGTGAGTTGAGAACAATCGCAGATGATGGAGAAATGAATATCCAATATCGAACAAGGAATTTACAATGAAACACACCTCTCGACTAAAGTCGAACTCCAACACATAAGGTGTATGGAGATTTACTCCGTGTTCTCTATGAGCTCTGTGGTTAGTTTTTTATTCGTTTTGTTAGTTGCAAAAATAAAAAAGGAGAAAATATGAAAAACCTGATCTCAATGAGAGATTTAAGTAAAAAAGAAATTTTGCATTTGATGAACATTGCCAGCAAGATCGAGCAAGGAAAGATCGTTCCTGATATGCAAAGGAAACTGGCAGCGCTTTTATTCTTTGAGCCGTCCACCAGAACAATGTTCTCTTTCGATACGGCTATGAAACGTATGAACGGTGATACAATCATTATGAGTGGAACAGGTCAGACTTCGGTGAAAAAGGGTGAATCTTTTGCTGATACACTGCAAACTATCGCTCAATATTCAGATATCATAATCATGAGAAGTTCGATCGAAGGTTCTGCACGCTTTGCTTCCGAAGTAGTAGATATCCCGGTTGTAAATGCTGGAGATGGAGCTAACCAGCATCCAACCCAGGCACTTCTCGATTTGTATTCTATCGTTAAAACACAGGGCACTTTAGAAAACTTATCGATTGGATTGGCAGGTGATCTGAGATTTGGCAGAACAGTTCACTCGCTGGCACAGGCAATGGCTGTTTTTAATGTAAAATTCAAATTCATATCTCCTTCTTTCCTGAAAATGCCCCAATACATTAATGAGGACTTGGAATTACAGGGAGTTGAATTTGAAGAGTATGAAAATATGGAAGGTAATATAGATAATTTGGATGTTCTTTATGTTACCAGAGTTCAGAAGGAACGTTTTGCAGACCCGGAAGATTATGAAAAAGTGAAAGGTTCATATATACTGGAAAAATCGATGCTTTCCAAGGTGAAAGATAATTTCAAAGTAATGCATCCGCTACCCAGGGTAGATGAAATCCATACAGATGTCGATAATACAGAATTTGCCTATTATTTTCCACAGGCAAAGAATGGAGTTTATACACGACAAGCCATTATTTCAATTCTTTTAGGGGAGGTGTAAATGAGTCGGATTAAACAAATCAAAGTTAATGCTATTAAAAATGGAACGGTAATCGACCATATTACAGCCGGAAAAGTAAGGAAAGTTCTGGATATTCTTGAATTGGATGGTACGGAAACAGTGATGGTTGGCATGAATCTTTCAAGCAAGAAATTAAAAGGGAAAGATATTATAAAAATCGAAAATAAAGAACTTTCACAAGATGAAGTAAACAGCATCGCTCTAGTAGCTCCCAATGCTACACTCACTATTATTAATAATTTCGAGGTAGTAAAAAAAGTATCTTTAGAAATACCGGAACATATTGAAAACCTGATAGTTTGTCCTAATCCCAAATGTATTACAAATTCCGAGGATATTAAATCAAAATTCCGTTTGACAAAAGATGAACCTGTGAAAGTAAGATGTCATTATTGTGAAAAGAAATATTTAATTGATGAAGTAAAGATAAAGAAATGAACCATGAATTAGTTTCAATCTGGATTTATGGTTAATTGATCAGGAGTAATAATGGCAAAAAATATTATTCACGAACCTTCCAGAACTTTAATGGAATATCGTTTACTGCCGGGATTAACTGAAATTGAATCTTCCCCCCAAGAGATATCCCTTAGAACTCCCCTCGTATATTCCATAAAAGATGAAAAAAAATATTATCTTAACATTCCTATTGTTTCTGCTGCTATGCAGTCTGTTTCCGGTTCCAAGATGGGAATCGAACTGGCAAAACTGGGTGGAGCTGCTTTTATCTATTGTTCTCAAACCATTGAATCTCAAACAAAAATGATTAAGAAAATAAAAACTCACAAAGCTGGTTTTGTTAAACCCAAAACCATGAAACCGGATATGACGATTTCAGAGATGTACAAGATCAGAAAGGATACGGGACATTCCAGCTTTCCTGTAGTTGATGAAAATGGAATATTTCTGGGATTGATCTCCAAGTGGGATTATGATATTTCTTTACATGCAAAATTCTTTATTAAAGAAAGGATGATTCCTATTGATAATGTGAAGGTGGCAAGAAACATAACAGATCTAACAGAAGCAAATAATATTTTATTGGAAAGTCATAAATCCGTACTACCTATCCTGGATAATGAAGGTAAATTATTGCATCTTGTTTTTCGCAAGGATATCAATGACCAGCTTGATAATCCCCTGGAAGTACACGATGAAAAAAAACGTTTATTGGCTGTTGCATCAATAAACACCCACGATTATAAAGAAAGAGTTCCATCGCTTGTAGAAGCAGAAGTTGATGTGCTGGCAATCGATTCTTCAGATGGATTTACAGTTTATCAAAAGAACGCTATAGAGTGGGTTACTAAAAAATATCCTGATATCCCTGTTATCGGTGGGAACATTATTACACAGGAAGGTTTCAGATTCCTGGTAGAAGCCGGAACAGGAGCTGTAAAGGTTGGAATGGGTGGTGGTTCTATTTGCATTACTCAAGAGCAGAAAGGTACCGGACGAGGACTTGCAACAACTGTAATAGATGTAGCCTATGCACGTGATAAATATTTTAAGGAAACAAGAAAGTATATTCCGATCATTGCAGATGGTGGTGTTACCAGTACGAAAGATATTACAATTGCCCTGGCACTTGGAGCAGATTATGTGATGATGGGTCGTTATTTTGCCAGGATGGAAGAATCTCCCACCGATAAGATCGTTGTGAATAACCGCGTAATGAAATCATATTGGGGTGAAGGTTCTATAAGAGCACATGACTGGAAAATGAAACGTTATAATCAAGCAAAATTCGTAGAAGGTGTGGAAGGCATGGTAGAATATGCCGGTCGCTTGCGGGATAACCTGGAAGAAACACTGGCAAAAATCAGATCTTCCATGAGCACATGCGGAGTGAAAAACATTCGCGAATTACACGAAAAAGCAGAATTGGAACTTGTTTCTGCTCTTTCTATCAGGGAAGGGAAAGTTCATGATATCTATCAGGCAACAGAATCGAATGAGCAAGAAGAATTGAAAATTGAAAATTGAAAATTGAAGATTGGGTAGAATCCAGCTTTGAATACAAACACAAATATTCAATTTAACGGAGTGATAATGGACAAGGAAGAATTACAAAAGAGAACAAAAGATTTTGCCCATCGTTGTGTAAAATTAGCTTTAGCATTATCAAAAACTAATCTTGGACAACATATTTCTAAACAGTTAATTCGATGCTCTACATCTGTTGCAGCAAATTATCGAGCAGTTTGTTTAGCACAATCTAAAGCAAGTTTTATTTCAAAAATTAGCATTGTTTTAGAAGAAACTGATGAATCTGCATTTTGGTTAGAATTTATAATTGATGAAAAACTATTAAACGAATCTCAAGTGAGTCCATTATTAAAAGAAGCGAATGAACTAACAGCAATATTCTTTGCTTCTCGAAAAACTTCAAGGATGAAATAAATGGCAAATATTCAATATTCAATATTAAATTTCTGACAGAGTGAAAATGACTAATTATAAAAAAGCCGGTGTAGATATAAAAGCTGGAGATCGAGCATCCAAAATCGCATACAATTACGCTAAATCAACTTTCGCTTCTCGCCAGGGTATGATAGGCGAACCAGTGGTGGATGAAGGATCTTTTGCCGGACTTATTAATATGGGTGATTTCTATATCGTTCAGAGTGATGATGGTGTAGGAACAAAGATGGAGATCGCAGAAAAAATTGGAAAATTCGATACTCTTGGTTATGATCTGCTGGCTATGGTGGCAGATGATGTAGTGTGTTTGGGAGCCGAAACTATTTCTGTAACCAATACTCTGGATACTAATAAAGTTGATGCAGACATTATTGGTGATCTGATGAAGGGATTAGCAAAAGCTTGTATCGAGCAAAAAGTAGTAATTCCCGGCGGTGAGATTGCAGAAGTGGGCAAAGCTGTGAATGGCAACGTATGGAATGCTACTGCTGTAGGAGTTTTAGAAAAAGAGAAAGTAATAACAGGGGAAGATATCAAGCCCGGAGATAAAATTATTGCTTTGAAAGAAAGCGGTTTTCGTTCCAACGGATTCTCACTGATTCGTTACATTATAGATCAGAAATTTGGTTATGAAGGATATTCCAAATCCTCACCATTTGGGAAGAACTGGGGAGAACTCCTTTTAGAACCTTCCAAAATATATTCGGGAGCTTTATTGGAAATCTTGGGCAGGTTCGGTATGAAAAGAAAAGTTAATATCAAAGGGATAGCACACATTACCGGTGGAGGAATTCCCGGTAATTTCAAAAGGGTTTTAAAGCAGACAGAATTGGGAGCACGTTTTGACAATTTATTTGAACCTTCCGATATAGTGAAGGAGATCCAGGAAATGGGTGAAGTAACCGAGGAAGAAGCATATAAAACCTGGAATATGGGTAATGGCATGATGCTGATCACAGCTCCGGGGGATGTAGAAAAGATTCTTGAATTAGTATCTATCGAAGCGCAAGTTGTAGGAGAAATTATCGAAGGAAAAAAAATTATCTTGAATTCAAAAGGATTATATAATAAAATCATTATTTATAATGAATAAAAAAAGGAGGAAATCGTGAAAAACCAATTTATTTTTTTCATGCTTATTGTAGTGCTAACCGCTACAGCACTCAATTCAGAGGAAGTGAGAGGTCTTACAAATAAATTTCTCACTCCAGGTAAATTCGAGGTTATCGGAAGTGCGCGAACTTATTCGCCATCATTTACCAGACCCCAGCAGAAATCTACTACCCTAACAAGAGAAAACTGGCTTCTGGTGGATTCATTGAATTTCAATTCATACATTCAACCCGGAATGCATCTTGGCATATTTTATGATAATAGTGTAGAAGAAATATCACTATTCTCAAGTTGTGAGTCTTTAGAATCGGAAGCCCTGCAAGCTCTTAACAAAGCTCCAAAATGGCTTCGACCTGCCCTGGAAAACACTTTCCTGCAACTTTCAACAGATCTACAGCAAGTTTGGGGAGATGTTATCAACAATTCTTTCGATCCCTATATTGATGAAGTAGCTTATGTAGTTGCGCATTGTTCAGCGGAATTACTCAGCTCGCAATACTGTAATCCCGACTTATTTTTCTTTAATGCAGTGTTGATATATCAAGCAAATAACAGCCTTGGATATGTTGATATTATTGATTATGGTTCATCTACAACAGATGAAAACTATTATTCCACTATAAGATATTGGAAGATAGATGAATTAGGAAATACGGTTGAAGTTGAGGTTCCCAAAGAAATATATTATATGTACATGGTTCATACTAAAATAACCGATGAAATTCCAGCATATATAGATCCCGACATAATTGAGAATAATAATACACATAACAATAATATTGCTCTTCCTCCCACAGGAAAGTTTTGGAGACAATTCCTCTTATGTATGGCCGATACAGGATATCCTGTTCTGGAAGATGAACTGGCTAATTGTACTATCGTCTGGGATGAGTCCGGTGGAACAACCGATACAGCAATACATATTATAACCAATTGGATCAATGCTTCAATGTCTTTCACATCCAATGCCGAGCGTCCGCATCAACCGGTTCGAATATATCGAAAACATATAGGAAGATGTGGAGAGCATGCAGATCTAACGGCAGCTGCAGCGCGCGCGGCACTTATACCATGTACGAGTATTTTAGCTATTTCCAGCGATCATACGTGGAATGAATTCTGGGATGAAGGATGGATTCATTGGGAACCAGTAAATAATTCCATAAATAATCCTCTTGTGTATGAAGGCTGGGGATGGAATTTTGCTTCTGTATTCGAAATTAGAAGTAACGGTTATCTCACACCGGTTACTGCTACCTATTCGGATTCAATTGCAACTATTATTATTTATGCATTAGATAATAATGGTGATCCTATTGATGGTGCAAAAATTACACTTAAAGAACCATATTGGGATAATTGGGGGTATACTGATAAAGAAGGAAAATACACTTTTATTGTTGGAGAAGGAAGAACATATTATGCCAGGATGGATTCCGAAATTGGAAATGATCCAACAAATGTCAGCCAGGTCTATGAAATTGTAACGAATAGTGTTGGCGGGCAAACTTACACATATTCCATGAATGCTGCAGGTTCAATGCCGGAAGTTCAATACTCTTCTATATCTACTCCAAATGACGAGGTCGATGATTATAGATTGGTTGTAGATTTCACTGTTCCAAAGCAGATAATAACTGGAGCAATAATTATGGATGACACTAATGGAACGAATTTTTACAATGGTATTGATGATGGTATAATTAATTGCTTTATGACAGATGTAACGAATTATGGTTTATATTCAAATGAGCAGTTGTTCGATACTTTCAATGAGATGATATGTGCAGACGGGGGAACAGTTGAATTCGATATCCCCGTGGATGAATCATGGTATGCATTCTTCGATAACGGTTTTAGCTTGAACAATCCCCAGAATATTGAGGGAAGTGTGAGTTTATATGAATACGATGAAACATCTGCTGATGATTACATAATTGTTGTCTCGAACAAATTAATTGGGAATTATCCCAATCCATTCAATCCAACAACAACAATTTCTTTTTCTGTAACACAAACGTCTCAGCTTGTGACTCTTGAGATATTTAACATCAAAGGTCAGAAGGTAAAAACTCTTGTGAATGATGAATTGGATGAAGGTTTGCATCAAGTTGTTTGGAATGGCATGAACGAAAATAATCAGCCAGTTTCTTCAGGAATCTATTTCTACAAATTACAAACCGGAAAATACTCAGCAGCAAAGAAAATGGTGATGATGAAATAAAATATTTACTGACCTTGAAGATTTCTTCAAGGTCAGTTCTTTTTTAGAAAATAAAAAAAATGAAAAACCAGATCCAGCTTATACTTAAAGAAAACATCGTTGATGTTCAAGGCGAGAAAATAGAGGGAAGTGCATTAAGTTTCCTCACTATAAATACAGGTAAGATCAAAACCGGTAAAATCTTCAATATCACCTACGATTTGAGTAAAGAGGATATTCAGAAATTTGCAAATCTTGGTCTTAAAGATGAGATTATTCACGATGTTTATATAAATTCTTTCTATAAAAACTCGTTCTACAAATCTTTTATTCTTGTCTCCAAACTTCCCGGAGTCACAGACGATGAAGGTGTTTCCGCACAGAAAACATTGAATGATATTCTGGATTTGAATCTGGATACAAACACACAACGTATTTTTTCAGATGATATTTATCTGATCGAAAAACATTTATCGGATGATATTCTGAAAACTCTGGCTGAAAAACTTTTAGGAAACAAACTCATTCATCATTTTGAATACGGAAAATTCACTGGAAAGATTGAGTATATTCCTGAAGTTCGGATAGAAAAAGATAACGAAACTGAAACAGTTGATTTAAATGTAACTGATGATGAATTGTTGAAGATTTCCAAGGATAGATTATTGTCTCTGAATCTGGAAGAAATGAAAGCGATCCAGTCTTATTTTTCAGATGAGAAAGTGATTGAAAATCGAAAGAAAAATAATCTGACTAAAAATCCGACAGATTGCGAACTGGAAGTGCTGGCACAAACCTGGAGTGAGCATTGTAAACACAAAGAATTCGCAGCTTCCATAGATTATAAGAATTTGGAAACAGGCGAGGAAGAAACGATCGATTCACTTTTCAAAACATACATCCAAAAATCAACGGAGATTATTCGAGAACGGCTCGAAAAAGTCGGAAACAACTGGCTTCTGAAGATATTTACCGACAATGCCGGAGTAGTGAAGATCAATGATGAATCAGTATTTGTGTGGAAAGTGGAAACTCACAATTCACCTTCTGCTATCGATCCTTACGGTGGTGCGATAACGGGAATTCTGGGAAATAATCGTGATCCTCTTGGAACTGGAATCGGTGGTGGAAAACTGCTTTTCAATACAAATGTTCTCTGCTTCGGACCTCCGGATTATAATAAGGAACTGCTTCCCGGGCAACTTCATCCGAAACGGATTTTTGAAGGAGTGCGTCACGGAATCGAAGATGGTGGTAACAAATCAGGGATTCCCACAGTGAACGGCTCGATCATCTTTGATGATCGCTACAGTGGCAAGCCGCTGGTTTATTGCGGAACCGGTGGAGTGATGCCATACAAATTTGCAGGAGTTAATTCCTGGGAAAAACCTATAGATGATGGTGACTTGATAATTATGGCAGGAGGTAGAGTTGGCAAAGACGGCATTCACGGAGCTACATTTTCTTCTGCAGAAATAGACGAACATTCTCCGCAATCAGCCGTTCAGATCGGAAGCCCGATAACGCAAAAACTACTTTCGGATTTTATGCAGGAAGCGGTTAATCAGGGTTTAATAAAATGTTCCACAGATAATGGTGCAGGAGGTTTATCTTCATCTGTCGGAGAACTTGCTGAGATCAGCGGTGGAGCGGAAATCCTTCTTGGAAAAGTTCCCCTGAAATATGCCAATCTGAAACCGTGGGAAATCTTCGTTTCAGAATCACAGGAAAGAATGACGTTTGTAGTGGAAGAAGATAAAAAAGAAGCTCTTTTTACGCTTGCAAAAGAGCGTGAAGTAGAGCTTTCAGATATTGGAAAATTCACCTCATCAGGTTTTATCGATGTACAATATGACAATGAAAAAGTTATCCTATTGGAAATGGATTTTCTGCATAATGGCGTTCCTAAAAAAAATATGAAAGCCGAGTGGAAAAAACCTGAACTTTTAGAACCTGAATTTCCTTCAAACCTTGATTATAATGATATTTTGTTAAAGCTTATGGGAAGCTACAACATCTGTTCTCGCGAAAATGTGATTCGTCAATATGATCACGAAGTGAAAGGAAAAACAATCATCAAACCTTTGATGGGAATAGAAGGGAAATCTCCGCAGGATGCAGCTGTGATGAGATTGAATTTTGACGGTTTTGAAGGAATTGCTATCTCAAATGGTATCTGTCCAAAATTCGGAGATATCGATGCTTACGAAATGAGTGCAGGTGCATTTGATGAAGCTGTTCGACAGATAATTTCAGTCGGAGGGAAGCTTCCCGATATCAATGATAAAACCAACAGATTCTGGACAGTGAACGATAATTTCTGCATTCCCGATTCCGCTTTTGATGCAATAAATAATCCTGATGGAAAACAGAAACTGGCAAAGCTTGTACAGATGAATAAAGCACTTTTTGATATGTCCACATTTTACAATATTCCCATGACTTCCGGCAAAGACAGTATGAAAAATGACTTTAAAGCAGGAAAAACAAAAATCTCTGTTCCGCCTACCATCCTCTATTCGATGGTTGCTAAGCTTTCTGATGTGCGGAAAACTATTACGAGCAATTTCAAAGCAGATGGAGACCTGATCTACATTCTGGGAAAAACTTATGATGAACTCGGTGCTTCCGAATTTTATAAATTATTCGATGAACTCGGAGCAAATGTTCCTAAGGTGAGAAAAGAAGATGCAAAAAGATTGTACGAAAAAGTAATTAAAGCAAATAAGCAGAATCTCATAGAATCCTGCCACGATTTTTCTGATGGGGGAATGGCTGTTGCTATTTGTGAAAGTGCGATCGGAACTGAATTCGGAGCGGAATTGGATGTATCTGAATTAGGAGACTTGAGTTTGAATGCAATTCTTTTCTCCGAATCACATTCGCGTTTTGTGGTGAGTATCAGATCCGAGAGTAAAGAGAAGTTTGAGAAATTGTTCGGAGAGGATTCATTCTTAATCGGTAAAGTAACTTCGAATAAAATGATGAAAATCAACTTTGAGAATAATTGTGTTGTAGAGTTAGAAATGGAAGAGATTAGGAAAACCTGGGATGAAGGATTAAAGTGAGCCAAACTAAAAGAAAAATGTCATCCTCAACTTGATTGAGGAACCAGATTCCCGCTTTTGCGGGAATGACAATTAAAAAGGGAAAAATGAAAAGAGTTAAAGCTTTAATTATCACCGGTTACGGCATAAACTGCGAAGAGGAAATAGCAGCTGCTTATAAATTAGCTGATGCTGAAGCAGAAATCGTTCATTTGAATGATATCTTCCTGGGAAAGTGTTCGATCCATGATTATGATGTTCTGAATTTTCCCGGTGGATTTTCTTTCGGTGATGATCTGGGTTCAGGCAAAGTTCTTTCCAACAAAATGAAATTCAAAAAATTGAAATCTGGAAAATTGTTCTTCGATGATATAAAAGATTTTCTAAATGAAGGAAAATTCATTCTAGGCGTCTGCAACGGTTTTCAATTTCTGGTAAAGATGGGACTTTTACCAAATGTGAATTCCGACTTTGAGCAGGAAGTTACTCTTACCGGAAATAATTCGGGAAAGTTTGAGGACAGATGGGTTTATATTAAAGCAAATAAAAATAGCAAAACGCCTTTCTTGAAAGGGATAGAGAAGATTTACCTTCCTGTTCGACACGGTGAAGGGAAGTTGATAATTAAGAATGAAAAAATAAAAGCTGAAATAATTGAGAATAATCTTAACTGTCTTACATATTGTGATGAAGATGGAAATGAAACTTCCGAGTATCCACAGAACCCGAATGGTTCTGATTTGAATTGTGCGGGACTTACGAACGAATCCGGACAGATATTTGGAATGATGCCGCATCCCGAAGCTTTCCTTAGTTTGTATAACCACCCTAATTGGCCACAAATTAAAAGGCAGAATCCAGGTATTTCGGAAGATGGGGAAGGGTTGAAAATATTTAAGAATATTGTGGAATATATCCTGAATGAAAAAAAAGAAAGAATCGAAAGATTTATTGGAATATTCAATAAACATTTGGACTTCATTGAAAAGACAACTTTTCCACAATATAATCAACTTTACAAGAAAATGATTTGTGTTACTATTATTGATACTCTTGCAACAACAATTTATCCAAAAAAAAGAGTTGGAGATCGATTTTGTGATTTATTATCAAATTTCACTGATTATGATTTTTGGAATAAAGTAAGTCCATTGATGTTATACAAAATCCTAAAAAAAAACCATAATAATGAAATACTTTCTATATTTAATTCTTGGAATACATTTCCTGATGTACGAATTGGATTAATAGATGATCTCCCAAAAAGTACAATAAAATCTATTAAACCTAAAGATCTAGAGAAGTTCACACATAAAATGATATTTTACAAATATAGATGTAGTATGATTCACGAATTTCAGAGACCAGATGGTGGAAGTAATTATGATACAATCAATGATAAATTGCCTTTATATCAAAAAATGCAGATTCACAAATCTAAGGATATAAGTATCAATCTTGTTTATCCTTTAGGTTTTTTTATTCAGTTATGTAAAAAACTTCTTGGTAATGTATACCAGCACTATATTGAAAATAATATAAATCCGTTTAGATTCTTTAAATATGATGATCTTGAAATTAAATTGAAATATAAGGAGGATAAATGAAAACGTTTTTGATTATATCAAATGTAGTTTTGTTAATTACATTTATTTGTACAAATGTTTTTGGTGCAAGCTATTACTATGAAGATGTGGGCTATGCTTTTTACCTGATTTTCTTGATACTTTCGATATTGATAATATTATCAAATTTAATATATTTAATTCTTTCAAACAAAGATTTGGTTAAATTAAAAAAGGAAAGAAGAAAGCTTGAAGAAGAAATAAAAATAAAGAAACTAAAAGATGAATTAGGTAGAAATTAATAAATAAGGGAAAAGCATGAATGTAGTGAATAAGATCAAATCATTGGAATGGCTCCGACAAGACATCATCGGACGAAATATATTATTTAAAACCCCATTCGGTGAAAAACCGCTTGTTTATGCAGATTATACTGCCAGTGGAAGGTGTTTGTTTTCGATAGAGAATTATATGCTTCACCTGATGCAGTATTATGCAAATACGCACACTGAAGATGATTTTACCGGTAAAACTATGACTGAAATTCTTCATAAAGCAGAGAGAATCATAAAGAAAATCGTTAATGCAGGTGATACGGGAAAGATCATCTTCACAGAATCCGGGACAACAGGCGGAATAACTCGACTTCAGCAAATCCTGGGAGTGTACTGGCCTCCTGCTACTAAAAAACGTATTAATACTTTTTTAGAAAGCTGTCTGGAAAGATATCCCAAAAATACAAAATGCAATCGGGAACTACGGGACTATATCATTAATAAAAAACCCATCGTTTTTGTTGGACCTTATGAGCATCATTCCAACGAAATAATGTGGCGACAAACGCTTTGCGAAGTTATCGAAATTCCTTTGAATAAAGAAGGAGAAATTGATCTTGTTGAATTGGATAAAATTGTATCCGACTCAAAGTATGATAACCGTTTAAAGATAGGTTCATTCTCTGCTGCATCGAATGTTTCTGGAATTAAAACTCCCGTTTATAAAGTTGCCAAAATCCTGCATAAACACAATGCTATTGCCTGTTTTGATTTTGCTGCCTGTGCTCCTTATATCGAAATTAATATGAATAAAGACAAGGAAAGCTATTTTGATGCAATTTTTCTTTCACCACATAAATATCTCGGTGGTCCCGGGACTTCCGGAATTCTCATCATCAACGAAAATATCTACCCGAAAGACCTTCCACCATCCATCGCTGCTGGTGGAACAGTGGATTATGTTACAAAGAAAAGAGAACAATATATAAAAGATATCGAAACCCGCGAAAAACCCGGAACTCCGGGTATTCTGCAGAATATCAAAGTTTCTTTGGTCTTCCAGTTAAAGGAAAAGGTTAGGATAAGCAATATTGAAAAAATTGAGCATTATTTTCTAAAAAAATTCTATGACAATTTCAAAAATGAAGACAGAATTACTTTCTATGGTCCTACTGAGATTCATAAGAAGATCAACATCATTCCGTTCAATATCAAACATAAAGACAGGATTTTACACCCGAAATTTGTTACCAAACTTATGAACGATCTTTTTGGAATTCAAACCCGTGCCGGCTGCTCCTGTGCAGGTCCTTATGGTCATACACTTCTCGGCATCAGCGAAGAGATTTCCAAGTATTATCAATGTCTTATAGGTGTTGATAAATATTCTGGACTGAAACCCGGCTGGGTCAGGGTTAATCTGCATTATGCGATTTCGATTGAAGAATTTAATTATATTGTCGATGTGTTGAAGTTCATCATTAAAAATGGTCATCTCTTCCTTCCGTATTATGAACTTGATTTCCAGACTGGTAATTGGAATCATTTGGATGAGAAAGATTTCCAAACTCCGCTGGATCTGGATTTCGAAACATTACTGAATATGAAAAAATTTGAATTAGAAAAGAATGAAAATATTAAAGATATTTTTGAATCTAATCTTATACAGGCAGAAAAGATAGTTAAGAATTTCAAAGAACCTGTTAATTTTGAGGTATTTGTAACCAGGTTAGAAGAACTGATGCTCTTCTATGTGATAAATTATAAGAACAAAATTTAAGGATAATTATGGAAAATATCAAAATTAACCGTGCTCTTATAAGCGTTTCTGATAAGACTGGAATTGCAGTATTGGCAAAAGTGCTAGAAGAATTTAAATGCGAGATAATTTCTACAGGTGGAACCAAAAAAGTGTTAGAAGATGCGGGAATAAAAGTAACAGACATTCAAGAAGTTACAGGAAACCCTGAAGCATTCGGTGGCAGAATGAAGACAATATCTTTCAATATCGAATCTGCACTTCTATTCGATAGGGAAAGAGATAAACAGGAAGCTAAAAAACTAAATATAAAGTCGATTGATATGATTGTTTGCAACTTGTATCCTTTTGCAAAAGTTAAGGAATCAGATGCTGATTTTAGCACTCTCATAGAAAATATAGATATTGGTGGTCCCACGATGATCCGTGCTGCTGCTAAGAACTTCAAATATGTTGCCACGATTACGAATGCATCAGATTACGATGCAATAATTAAAGAATTGCAGGAAAATGATGGCAGGCTTTCTTATGAAACCAGGTTTATGCTGATGCGAAAAGCGTTCAATCATACAGCAGATTACGATGCTTTGATCTCCACAACAATGGACGGGCAAGCTGGAGAACGCTCATTACGCTTGGCTTTTACGGCTGGCAAGAAATTGCGTTACGGAGAAAATTCTCATCAGAAAGGATTTTTCTACAAAGAAGTGGAAGCAGGTAATTCACTTTTCGATATGAAAGTTCTGCACGGGAAAGAGCTTTCCTACAATAATATCGGAGATATTCAGAGTGCGGTCGATTCTGTAAAAAACCTCAAGCGGTTTGGTTGTGCTGTTATCAAACACAATAATCCCTGCGGATTAGCAGAAGGAGATAACCAGCGCAAAGTATTTGAAGATGCCTGGGCAGGCGATCCGATCTCGGCTTTCGGTTCTATCATTGCTTTCAATAAACCGGTAGATTTGGAAACTGTTGAGTTCCTGAATCTTAATAATGAAAATAAAATGCTTCGTAAATTTGTAGAAGTTGTTATTGCACCAAAATATTCCAAAGAAGCACTGGAATATCTACAGTTTCATAAAAATTTGAGAGTTATTGAATTTGATCCTCAAAATTCCAAACAAAAGTTTGAAGTTAAATACCTTTCAGGTTCTCTGCTGTTGCAGGATTGTGATAATAAACTTTATGAAAAGATAGAAAATGTAACAGAAAAGCAAATTGATATTGATTTAAAAAGGGGTTTGATAGAATTTGGTATCAAAGCGATGCGACAGGTGAAATCAAATTCGATTATTATTGTTAGAGAATTAGGTGATAAAACGTATCAACTGCTGGGGATGGGAGCAGGTCAACCGAATAGATTGGTTTCTACAAAACTTGCCATAGAAAAAGCCAAAGAAAATTTAGCTAATGAGTTTACTGGAAAGGATTTTCAGGATTATTATAAAACAGAATTAGGAAAAGTCATTCTAGTGTCAGATGCGTTCTTTCCCTTTGCAGATAATGTGGAACTGGCGGCAGAAGCAGGGATAAAAATCATTATACAACCTGGAGGTTCCATTAGAGATAAGAGAGTAATAAATAAATGCAATGAGTTAGGAATTGCAATGGTGTTCACGGGAATCAGGCATTTTAAACATTAACTAACCACGGAGCACACGGAGAACACGGAAAATGAATAAATTATTGTATGAAGAATTAACGGACAAGATAATTAAAGCTGCAATCGAGGTTCATAAGATTCTTGGACCTGGATTACTTGAATCTGCTTATGAGGAATGTTTTGTTTATGAATTAATTAAAATGGGTTTATCAATTAAGCAGCAGTTAATGATTCCGATAGAGTATAAAAATATAAAACTTAAAACGAAATACAGATTAGATTTATTAATCGAGGATAAAGTAATTATTGAAATAAAATCTGTAGAAAAACTAACTCCCGTTCACGAAGCACAGATAATTACATACTTGAAGTTAACAGGTTATGAAGTTGGATTGTTGATTAATTTTAATGAAAAATTGCTAACGAATGGAATAATTAGAAGAATTGTATAATCACCTCCGTGCTCTCCGTGAGCTCTGTGGTAAAAAAAGGGAGAAGATATGAATTATTTAGATAAGATTTATACTCCGCAGATAAAGAAAATACACAGCGGAAAAGTAAGAGAAAGTTTCAGGATCGATGACAATACCAGAATGATCGTGGTTTCAGACAGGATTTCCAGTTTCGATAGTGTTCTAAATAATTTGATCCCGGATAAAGGAGCAGTATTAAACGGGATCACAAATTACTGGTTTGAAAAAACTCGCGATATTGTTGATAATCATTTTATCAAGATGATCGATCCTAATATAAGCCTGGTGAAGGAAGCCAAGCCGATTTGCGTGGAGATGATCGTACGAGGTTATTTAACCGGCTCGATATGGCGTGGATACCAGAAAGGAAAGCATGAATTTTCCGGGATTGAAGTTCCAGATGGGCTTTCGCAAAATCAGAAATTTGATATACCTATTCTTACTCCCACAACCAAAGAAGAACACGATCGTGAAATTACTCCTGAAGATATTGTAAAAGAAGGTTGGACTACAAAAGCAATATATCAAAAAATGGAAAAAATTTCTTTGAAACTTTTTGAGGGCGGGACAAAAGAACTTTCTGAAAAAGGGATCATTCTGGTAGATACAAAATATGAATTCGGAATTGTGAACGGTGAAGTAATTCTCATCGATGAAATACATACTCCCGATTCATCCAGATTCTGGGATAAATCTGCTTATAATAAAGACCCTCTGAAAGTTGATTCGATGGATAAAGAGTTTATCCGCCAGTGGCTTCTTAATAATAAAGTAGACGGAATTATCCCGAATGTTCTTCCCGAAGATGTGATTGCCGAAGCTTCCAAACGATACATAAATATTTATGAAAAGATCGTTGGTAAAGAGTTTGAAGTTAATAGAGAAGATATTCGAGATAGAATCTATAATAACCTCTTGAAAGCTAACTTAATAAGAGACAGTTTTATTTCAATTATTATGGGTTCACCCAAAGATATTGAGCACTGTAAAAAAATTAAATCTCATCTTGATAAATATGATATTTTTATCGATATGAGAGTAATTTCTGCACATAAGAATGGAGAGCGAATTCCTGAAATTGCTGAAGTCTATAATAATTCCATTGAACCGGGATGTGTAATTGCGGTTGCTGGAAGATCGAATGGACTCGGTGGAGCACTTGCTGCAAATCTGGCTATTTCTGTTATTAACTGCCCTCCGTTCAAAGATAAAGTAGATATGATGGTAAATATAAATTCTTCTTTAATAATGCCATCAAAGACACCTGCTATGACTGTAATTGATGTTAGTTCTGCTGCTCTTGCATCTTTAAGATGTTTAAATTTAAAAAGACTGAAGGAAATTTTCAAAGATGATATTAGGAAAATAAAAGAAGATTTAAAATCAACGGATGATGAGATAAGGAATAGTTAACTACAGAGCACACGGATGAAAAATATGCTCATTCAATCGTCTCGATTGAATGAAATGTTTGGGTTAGACCGTCCCGGTCTGATGATAGAACACCTCCGTGCTCTCCGCCTGCTAAGCCGAAGCTTTGCGAAGGCTGGTGAGCTCTGTGGTTAAAAGGGAGAATTATGAATATAGCAGTCATCGGTTCAGGTGGCAGGGAGCACGCAATTGCCTGGAAACTAAATCAAAGTAAATTAACAGAAAAAGTATTTGTAATTCCCGGAAATGGTGGAACTGAAAATAATGTTCCGATAGATGTAAATGATTTCGCTGAAATTAAAAACTTCTGCGAATCAAATGATGTAGAACTTGTTATTGTTGGCCCCGAAGTTCCTTTAGTAAATGGTATTGTGGATTATTTTACAAATACTCCCGTAAAGGTTTTTGGTCCTGAAAAAAAAACTGCTCAATTGGAAGGTTCCAAAGTTTTTGCGAAAAAGTTTATGAGGAAATATGGTGTGGCAACAGGTGATTTTGAAGAATTTAATAAGATAAATTCTGCTATGAAATTTATTAAAAAAATTAAAGGTAATTGTGTAATTAAATACGACGGACTCGCAGCAGGAAAGGGCGTTTACGTTTGCTCTACAATTAAAGAAGCAGAAGATGCATTAATTGAACTAAAAGAAAAATATGGAGAAGAAGTTAAATTTTTAATAGAAGAAAAGCTAGTTGGAAGTGAGCTTTCGATACTTGGTTTTACTGACGGTAAAACGATTAAACTATTCCAAACTTCTCAGGATCATAAACAACTACTGGATGGAGATAAAGGTCCTAATACAGGTGGTATGGGAGCGTTCTGTCCTGTTCCATTTTTCAATGAAGAATTAAATAATAAGATCATAAAAGATGTTATCGAACCCACAATGAAAGGTATAAAAGCGGAGAGATTCAATTTTAAGGGAGTTGTTTATTTTGGTTTGATGATAACCGAAAAGGGTCCAGAAGTTCTGGAGTATAATGTTCGGCTTGGAGACCCGGAAACTGAGGTGGTGCTACCTGCTTTTAAAGGAGATCTTCTCAAACTTATCCTTTCTTGTTTTGATGGCTGCTTAAAAGATTTCCAGATGGAATTCTATGATGGATATTTTGTGGATGTAGTATTGACTTCCGGTGGTTATCCGAAAGCGTATAAAAAAGGTATTACTATTTGTGGATTAGAAGAAAAGAAAGAACTTGTTTTCCACGCTGGAATAAAAAAAGAAGGTGATAAATTTCTGACAAATGGCGGACGAGTTCTAAATATTGTCGCTCACGGTGAGACTTTGGAAGAAGCAATTGATAATGCTTATGATAAAGTAAAATTATTTTATTTTGATGATATGTATTTCAGGAAAGATATTGGAAGGAGAAAAAATATTTTAGAAACTTTGTGACTTAGTGCCTTTGTGGTTAAGAATATGAAAAAGAAAAAAATAGCAATCCTTATTTCCGGTCGCGGCAGCAATATGAAAGCAATTATAGAAAATATGAAAGATGGGATTCTTAAAGATTTTTGCTATGTTATAGTTGTTTTTTCCAATAAAAAAGATGCTCCAGGACTCGAAATTGCAAAAAGCTTGGGGATCTCTACAAAAGTCATCGAATCCAAAGGAAAGAAGCGCTCGACATACAATAAATTACTGTTTGATTATCTTGATGAATTGAATCCCGATTATATTATTTTAGCAGGTTATATGAAGATAATCAGTCCCGATGTAGTTCAGAGATTTAGAAACAGAATTATCAATATCCATCCTGCTGATACTGCTCTGCATCAAGGACTTCACGGGTATGAATGGGCATTTGAAAATAAAATGGAATCTACAAAGATAACAGTTCATTTCGTGAATGAGGGACTCGATACAGGAAGGGTAATTGCGAAAAGAGAAGTAGATATTTCTGATTGCACAACAATCGAAGAAATAGAGCAGAAAGGTTTGAAAGTAGAACATCATTTTTACAGCGAGTGTTTAAAAAAAATATTTGAAAATAATTAGACGCAGATAAACACTGATTTATTATGAAAAAATTAAGAAAGCAAAATCATAAAGAATCATATTTGATCAGCGGAAATCAGCGTCAGAAGAAGAATAAATGAAAAAAATAGCAATAGTAGATTTCGGTGGCCAATACACTCATCTCATCGCGCGTAGAATCCGCGACCTGGGAATTTTCAGCGAGATCATTCACCCCGAAAATTTTAAAACAAATGAAGAAATTGTCGGAATAATATTCTCCGGTGGACCGCGATCTGTAAATGCAGAAGATGCGTTCAGGATAAATCTCGATATTAATAAAAATGAGATCCCGATTTTAGGTATTTGTTACGGACATCAGCTTCTGGCAAAAATGGTTGGTGGTGAAATCGAAAGTGGTGAGAACAAGGAATACGGTTTCACTAACATAATCTGCCAAACTGATGCTGTTCTTTTTGATGGATTAGAAAAAGAACAAAAAGTATGGATGAGTCACGGAGACCACGTTTGTAAATTGCCGAAGGATTTCAAAATTACCGCTTCCAGCGATTCCATAAAAATTGCAGCCTATGAATCCGAAACATATTTTGGTTTCCAATTCCATCCTGAAGTTACGCACACTAGGAACGGGATGAAAATGCTGGAAAATTATATTGCTCTTTGCACGAATGAACGAAATTGGAATGTAAAGAATTTCAAACAACAATTGATAAATGAAATCCAAGAAAAAGTAAAAAACAGGAAATTGGTTCTTCTTCTTTCGGGTGGTGTGGATTCTCTTGTTGCTCTTGAGCTCTGCATTCAGGCAATTGGGAACGAAAATGTTTACTCGATTCACATTGATACGGGCTTTATGCGTTTGAAAGAATCAAAAGAAATACTTGAACATTTTGACGAACTTGGCTTTAAAAATATTAAAATTATCGAAGCAGAAAAGCAATATTTGAAAGAATTAAATCACATCGTTGATCCTGAACAAAAGCGAATGATAATAGGTAAATTATTTGTAGATATTGCCAATAAAGAACTTTCCAGACTTGATCAGAATATCGATTGGATGCTGGTGCAGGGTACTATCTATCCGGATACTATCGAAAGTGGCTCCACGGACAAAGCAGCACTGATAAAGACACATCATAACCGGGTTGACGAGATAGAAAAGCTGATTGCCGAAGGAAAGATAATAGAACCTATCAAAGAACTGTATAAAGATGAAGTTCGCAAACTTGGTGAAGAACTTGGACTTCCGTACAAACTTGTTCATCGCCATCCGTTTCCCGGACCGGGATTGGCTATAAGGGTTATTTGTTCAGATAAGACAGAACCTGAAAATGATTTTACAAAAGAAGAAGACTTAATGAATGAGATTCTCTCTGAATTCGATATGCAGGGTAAAATTCTTCCCATTAAAAGCGTGGGAGTTCAAGGTGATTTCAGAACTTATCATCATCCTGCTGTGGTTTGGTTTAAAGAAGATGAGGGAAAATCCTGGGAAAAAATAAATGAATGTTCTTCAAAAGTAATAAATAAATTAAAAACAGTAAACAGACTTGTTTTCTCTTTGAATCCTGCCGAGAATTTGAAACTTGGAAAACTATTTCTGGAAAAACAAAACCTGGATGAACTGAGGAAAGTTGATGCAATTCTCAGAAAAAGAACAGATGATATAAAAGAGATCTGGCAGATGCCTGTTGTGCAATTACCATTAAGAAACGCTGATAACAGTTTGTGTTATGTTATGCGGCCTGTTTGCTCGCAGGATGCGATGTCTGCCAGCGTGTATGAAATGGATTTTGGCTATTTGAAAGATATTATTTCTAAAATTCAGGAAATTGAAAATATCGGTTATATTTTCTATGATATTACTACCAAACCTCCCGGAACTATTGAGTGGGAATAATATAATTACGAATGACGAATTAGTAATTACGAATTTAGTGGAGAAAAAAATGAAAGTTGCATTTCTATTTGGTTCAGGGATTTCATTAAAAGCAGGTTATCCGAGAGTTTCGAACATAACAGAGATTGTTTTGTCTGGAGAAGGAATATCTCGTCATACTGATTCTGAATATTATTTTATTAAACCACTTTATGGATTAGAGGAAGATGAAAACGTAAACCGAATTGTTAGTTTTTTAAGTTTAATTAATAAAGAAGTAACAACTTACTATGCTGACAATAAATTAAATCAAATACCTAATTATGAAGATTTTTATTATTATGTTCGACAAATGCACGATGAAATTTACGGGGAACAAGAAAATTCAATAGTTTTTAAATATATTCAGACTATTAAATCTAATAAAGCAATATGTCTAAAAGCAAAAAATAAATTATTTAATGATTTTAAATTTGAGGATTTAATAAATGAAACAATGACTTATATTAATAATATTGTTACAAGAATGTTATATCAACCAAAAGATGATATTTCATATTTAAAATTATTCCAATCTTTGAATACAGATGAAGAAATTGAGAGTTCCGACTTTTTTTCACTTAACCACGACTTATTATTAGAAAAGTATTTTAGTGAAAATAAAATTAATTTCTGTGATGGATTTGATGAAAGAAAGGGCGACATTAGAAATTTTAATATTCGATTATATGATTCTGAAAATAAATTGAAACTATATAAACTTCACGGGTCTATTGATTGGCATAAATATAGAGAAGAAAACAAAGATTGGAGAGGTGATTTCATTGGCAAACCTGTGATTGATGATATTCATCATACAAAAGATGAGAACGGTAAATTTATCAATCCAATAGATAATAAATCAAAAATCTTAATTGGTACTTTTAATAAATTAATAGATTACAATTCAGGAATTTTTTCAGATTTATTTCACTTATTTTCTTCGAAACTCAAACAAAATAATTTGTTAATCATTTCAGGTTATGGCTTTAGTGATAAAGGGATAAATACGAAGATAATGGAATGGTATTATACTAATGATGAAAATAAAATTCTTTTGATTCATAAAAATTCTAACAGTTTGAAAGAAAAAGCACGTGGTGCTGTGAGTAATAAATGGGATTTATGGATAAAAGAGAAAAGACTAATAATTATAGAAAAGTGGTTTCAAGATGTTATTTGGGAAGAATTAAAAAGTCTATTAAAGTAGTTTTAACTTATTCAAATGTAGTACCTTAAAGACCTAATAACAAATAAAAAGTAAAGAAGAAATATTTTTTTCTTGACATATAATTAACTTAATAATAGTTGGAACTTGTTAGCATAGAGAAGCGAATAATAATGAAAAGTTGTTAACAAAAAAAATAAGGAGGTAACGAGATTTGACTGTAACAATTGATCCTAACAAAAAATTCAGGAAAGAATTAAACTCAGGAATTGTTTCTTTAGTTCTGTTGAGTGTGCTGAGCCAGGCAAAGGAACCAATGTATGGATATCAGATCGCAAAGAATATCGAGGGAAAAGGAGAAGATGTTCCGATGATGAAGCAAGGTGCACTTTATCCTGTACTGCGTTCACTGGCTGCTGCAGGTCTATTAAGTAGCCATGTGGATCCATCAATTACCGGTCCGCCAAGACGTTATTACCAGATTACCGATTCAGGCAAGCAGACTTTATTGAAATGGAAGAAAATTTGGCATGAAACCAAAACCTTTATCGACAACATTATAGGAGGAGAAAATGTATAAAAGCATAGATGAATTTTTATCTGTTCTAAAACGAGAACTGAAAGGAAACGATAGAGCTCTGATCCAGGATGCTCTTTCCGATGCTGAGGAGCATATCCGAACAGCTTTGGAAAACATCATAAATACTAAGCAGGAAGTTACAGAAGAAGAAGCGCTTTCACAAGCCATCGAGAGTTATGGAGATCCATCTGAAATAGCAGCAGATTACAAAAAACTGGATGAATATTTAACGCCTATGCTTGTTCCTTCTGATAAGGTTGACATGCGTCCCTGGTGGAAAAAATTCCTACTGATAATTGCTGATCCCGGAGCATGGGGAGCAACTCTTTATATGCTTATTTCAATTATAACCGGGATAATTTATAATACTTGGGTTGTTTGTGGATTATCAGTTTCATTACCTTTGTTGATTTTTATCATTGGTCTCCCACTTGCTGGATTCTTCCTGCTTTCCGTGAGAGGAATTGCCCTGTTGGAAGGTAGAATTGTGGAAGCTCTGCTGGGAATGCGTATGCCAAGAAAACCGATGTTTATGAGTAAAGACAAAGGATGGTGGGGTAAATTTAAAGCTCTTGTTTCTTCAGGTATCACGTGGAAAGCGCTTGCTTATATGTTACTGCAAATGCCTTTGGGCATATTTTATTTCACTTTGATAATTACTCTTTTTGCAGTGTCTTTATCGTTTATTGCAGCACCGATCTTGGAACTTGTATTTCATTTGCCAATGGAGATCAATGGAACAGATACTTATACTCACAAATGGCTTCTTCCATTATTACCCGTTGCAGGTGCACTTCTTCTGCTTTGTACTTTACATCTGGCTAAATTGATCGGGAAATTACATGGAATGTTTGCTAAATTGATGCTTGTGAAAAAGTAAAATTAATTTATGAAAAAGGCGATCATGTTTGGTCGCCTTTTTTATTTGGATAGGAAGAAAACTATTGTAATCTCTCAGATTCAACACAATATTCATTTTTCGTTTTCTTTCAGGATTTCTTCTTCAATACTTTTGGGTAGTGATCTATATTTACTGAATTCCATTGTGAAATCTGCTTTACCCTGAGTCACCGATCTGAATTGTGTAGCAAGCCCAAAGGTCTCAGAGAGTGGCATCTCCGAATCGATGCGTGTGAAATTGTCATCTATAACCGTATCTGAAACGAGTCCTCTATTCTGGTTGATTATTGTCATGATGTTCCCACGAAATTCAGATGGAGTTTCAACAGAAACTTTCATTACAGGTTCTAGGATAATTGGTTTAGCCTTATGGTAATTTTTTCTGAAAGCGGCTCTTGTTGCAATTTCGAAGGCAAGTTGAGATGAATCTACAGCATGAAAATCACCATCATCCAAAGTCATTTTCACGCCTACAACCGGAAATCCAGCAAGCTCACCCTTATTCAATACAGAGAAAAATCCTTTTTCACAACCGGGAATGAATTGACTGGGAATATTACCACCACGGACCTTATCTCTAAATATGTTTTCATCTTTTCCTGAATGAGTTAAAATCCCCTTAACACGCGCAAATTGACCGCGTCCACCGGATTGTTTCTTATGAATATAATCAAATTCAATTGCCTTGGTAATGGTTTCACGATACGAAACTTGAGGATCACAAACTTCCAGATTCACACCATATTCTCTTCTCATTCTTTCGATATAAATATTGAGATGTAGTTCACCCATACCGAGGACTATTGTTTCGTTGGTTTCTTCATCGACATGTGTTTTAAAGGTGGGATCTTCTTTTGTGAATCTTGCCAGGGCTTTGGAAAGATTATCCTGATCCTTACTATCTTTAACACTTAACGCAAAAGATATGATGGGTTTTGGAACGTAGGATTCGCGCATTGTATAGTTATTGTTTTCACCATTGAAAGTATCTCCCAGAGCACAGTCAACGCCAAACAGTGCCACAATGTCACCCGCACTTGCACTTGTGATATCTTCCATATTATCTGCGTGCATTTTTACAAGTCGACCGACTTTTATTTTATTTCCTGTTCTGGCATTCCTAAGATCAGATCCTTTTGATAATGTTCCTTGATATATACGTAAGTATGTAAGTTGACCATATTGTTGATTTTCTAATTTAAAGGCCAGTGCAACAGTTGGCAGCGCAGGATCGGATACAAGTATGATGTCTCTCATTTCATCGTCTCTATCATGAGCAATATTCTCAATTTCTGTTGGATCGGGAAGATATCGAACCACCGCATCCAGAAGCAATTGAACACCTTTGTTCTTAAATGCTGAGCCCATAAAAACAGGTGTCATCTCCATTGCAATCGTTGCCTTTCTTACAGCATCGATGATCATCTCTTCAGTTTCATTTCCTTCCAAAAAAGCCTCTGCCAGATTATTACTGAACATAGAAACAGCATCGATCATCTCTTCGCGCATTTCTTCAGTCTTATCTATATATTCAGCAGGAATTTCAGTTTCTTTTACCTGTTCTCCTTTGGATCCAATAAAGTATCTGGCTTTTCGTGAAATGAGATCGATAATACCTTCAAATTTTTCTTCCAATCCAATTGGGATCTGCATTAAAACCGCATTATGATCCAGCTTCTCACGCAGTTGATCTCTAACCTTTTCCGGATCGGCACCGATTCTATCTAATTTATTTATGAATGCAATGTGAGGAACTTTGTATCTCTTTAATTGTCTGTCGACTGTAATGGATTGAGATTGAACTCCGCTAACTCCACAAAGAACAAGAATAGCACCATCTAGTACGCGAAGTGCATTTTCTACTTCTATTGTGAAATCCACATGTCCCGGAGTATCGATAACGTTAAGATTATATCCTTTCCATCTTACATTTGTAGTAGCAGATGCAATTGTAATCCCGCGTTCTTTTTCAAGCTCCATGGAATCCATGGTTGCACCCACGCCGTCTTTTCCTCGAACTTCTCCAATCCTGTATATTTTATTACAATAATATAATATTCGTTCTGTTAATGTTGTTTTGCCGGAATCTATGTGAGCACTGATGCCAATATTTCTAACTTTTTTAATATCCATTTTATTTCCTCTTTTCTTCTTCAATACAAATTATTCATTTGCAGCTTAACAAACTGAAAAACAAATATTTATAGAATTAAGAATTCGATTTATTAATCATAAGAGCCATAAATTTTAGGTAGGGTTATTATACAAGTAAATTTTTATATAAACGAAACTTTTTTCTTATGGTCTGGCAACTGCTCCTATAATCAAGTCTTGATCGATCTTTTCCAAATAAACAAAATTGTATATGTACTGTGAATAGTTTTCCAAAGTAACAATATTGATATAATTTATTTTATTGATTTGCTGAATATTGTGAATATATTCTTGTATAAAAAGGCAGCCTCTGGAATCTTTTGTTGTTAACATATTCTTACCTGCAAAAAGCGGATTACCGGAATGTGCTAAAACATTGCCATTTATATCGATTATAAAAAGGTAAGATTTAAAGTCCCTGAATTTATTCGGTTTTTTGTTAATAAGCGAAATTGTGTCTTCCATTCCAAGTTTTTCAATATATTTCATACCCTTTTGTACTAATTTTTCTGTAAGACTACTTAACGGATCAGGTTTTCTCTGTACATAACCGCTTCCTAAACTTTTAGATTTTTCTACTTTTAACTCTTTAATCCATTTATGTTCATTTTCATTTTTTTTCTTTTCAGAATATAAATGAGAAGATAGAAAAAAAAGAAATGCAGTTATTATTAATATCAAATTTAGCAGATGTTTCATGATCACCTCTTTTTCTTTGTACCTTTCGGTCTTCTTTTGCCATGTGTTCCACGCCATATCTTACCCTTCTTACTTTTTCTATCACCTTTGCCCATTTAATTCCTCCATAGACATTTTGTTTATCCATTACCGAAGCTGGATATTGGCTTATTATGTGTCAAATGTTTTCCTATTCTTTTTAAAAAAAATATAAGAACCTAAGTATATTTTGGGTTTATTATTATATATTTATTTATTAAGTAATTTCTATTTGACAAAATAAACCCCTGTTTTTCTTTTTCAACAAAAAATTTATATATTTCAGGAGTGAAATTTGAAAAACATTTTGGTGATGGGTGCTGCCGGTCAGATCGGTTCTGAACTGGTTCCTGCCATGCGCAAGATCTACGGTAATTCCAATGTTATTGCCTCCGATATCAAAACAGATGTTTCAGCGGTTTTAAAAGAAGGTCCTTTCGAAATTGTAGATTGTCTTGATACAAAAAAAATAAAAGATGTAATTACAAAGTATAAGATCGATACTGTATATAATCTTGTTGCGCTTCTCTCTGCAGTTGGAGAACAAAATCCACAGCTTTCCTGGAAGATAAACATTGGTGGATTGATGAATCTACTGGAACTTGCCCACAAACTTAAGTTTGCCCTTTTCACTCCAAGTTCTATCGGTGCATTCGGGCTTTCTACACCACACGATAATACACCGCAGGATACGATCCAGAGACCCAATTCGATGTACGGTGTTACCAAAGTTAGTGGAGAATTGCTCTGTGATTATTATCACCAGAAATATGGCATAGATACACGCGGAGTGCGCTATCCGGGGATTATTTCTAATGTTACACCTCCGGGTGGTGGAACCACAGATTATGCTGTTGATATTTATTACAAAGCCATCCAGGAAAAAAAATTTACCTGCAACCTGAAGCCCGGAACTTACCTCGATATGATGTATATGCCGGATTGCATTCGTGCAGGAATTGAGATAATGGAAGCCGATCCTGCCAAGCTTATTCACAGGAATGCGTTCAATGTAGCTGCCATGAGCTTTGAACCTGAAATGATCGCTGCTGAAATACGCAACCACATCCCCGAATTTGAAATGAATTACGATATTGACCCAGTTCGTCAGGCTATCGCAGAAAGCTGGCCCAACAAAATGGATGATACTTGTGCCCACGAAGAATGGGACTGGAAACATGAATACGACCTTCCTAAAACGACAGAAGATATGCTGAATGTGCTTTCAGGAAAATTAGAAATTTGAAATTAGAAATGATAAATTACAGATTACTTTATTTTTCAATACTTCTTGGTATAAAAACTCTGTGTTCTCTGCCTGCCAAGCCGAAGCATTGCGAAGGCTGGTGCTCTTTGCGGTGAGATAAATAAATGATTAATGGAAAACCTTTATGTCTTTGCCTGCCATGGCGTAGCTTTAGCGAAGACTGGTGTCTTGGTGGCTAATCAGATGATCTATGGAATTGGAATCGATATCATCGAAGTGGAGCGAGTTAAAAAACTCATTTCCAAAAAAGATAAATATCTTAAAAGAATTTATACTGAAACTGAAATCGAATATTGTGAAAATTTTAAAAGAAAAGAACAGGAATATGCTGGTCGTTTTTCAGCAAAAGAAGCTTTTTCCAAAGCACTGGGTACGGGAATTAGTCATGGAATAAAATTTAATGAGATTGAGATCATCAATGATAAACTTGGAAAACCGGAAATTAATTTATCTGGCTTCACAAAAGAATATTTTCAAAAAAAAGGGCTGAAAAATATTTTTGTTTCGATTTCTCATTTAAAAGAATATGCTACGGCAGTAGTCATTATAGAAAAATAAGAAAGGATAAGACGCAGATTTTCGCAGATGAATTATGATAAATTATGAAATGAAATATATTGGAATAATTATTTGGAAATTAAATGAAAAGAATCATATTAAATCTTGTTAAAAATCAGCGTGAATCAGCGTAAAAAAAAATAGAAAAGGAGAATATAAAGAATGTCGCACATTGGCTCTTACGAAGAAAGGATTAAGAATTTTGACTGGTCGATTGCAGAAAAGGAACTCGGTTACAAAGACGGAGATGTTCTAAACATTGGCTGGTATTGTTCAGATAGAATTTGTGAAATGGGAAAAGCAGATAAACTTGCTCTCATCTGGGAAGGTCTGGGTGGAGTTGAAAAGAAATACACATTTGATGATGTCCGCATAAACAGCAACAAGATCGGTGCTTTCCTGCTAAGTCTGGGAATAAAAAATGAAGACAGGATTTGCCTTTTTATGGATAAAATTCCTGAACTTTACATTGGATTTCTGGGTGTTCTGAAGATCGGTGCAATTGCTCAACCGCTTTTCAGTGCATTTGGAGACGAATCGCTCCACGTAAGATTGGATAATGCCGAAACTACAGCTATTATTACTCAAAGAAAGCATGTTGGGAAAGTTCGTAAACTTATTGAAAAAAGCCCGTATCTAAAACATATTATCATTGTAGATCATGATGGAAAGAAACCATTAAAAGAGAGAGAATTAACCTTTGATATGGAAGCTTACAAAGAACCAAAAGATTTTGAGATTTTCCCAACCAAAGCAGAATCCTCTTCAGTTCTTCATTATACTTCGGGAACCACCGGACAACCCAAAGGTGTGAAACATGTTCATTATTCTCTTATCTCGCAATATCTTACAACCAAGTGGGTTCTGGATCTCCAGGAAAATGATATTTACTGGTGCACTGCAGATCCGGGTTGGGTTACGGGAACTTCTTATGGAATTATCGGTCCCTGGAGTATGGGAATTACTCAATGCGTTCTCGATACTGGATTTTCTGCATCTTCCTGGTATAAGTTCATTCAAAAACATAAAATTACAATGTGGTATTCTGCTCCCACTGCCATCCGTTCTTTAATGAAAGCCGGAGATGATGTTATCAAAGAATATGACCTTTCATCTCTCAGGCATCTGGCAAGTGTAGGAGAACCTCTGAATGCCGAAGCTGTAATCTGGTCAGGGAAAGTATTCGGTCATGAATTCCTCGATACTTACTGGCAGACGGAAACCGGCTCTATGATGCTGACGAATTTTCCTGGCATGAAGATAAAACCGGGTTCGATGGGAAAACCTTTTCCGGGAATCACAGCGACTATTCTCGATTCAAAAACTTTTGAACCCATAACGGACACCGGAAAGATCGGTCTGATCGGGTTCAAACCCGGCTGGCCTGCAATGATGAGAACTTACTGGAATAATGAAGAAACATACAAATCAAAGTTCAAAAATGGCTGGTATCTGCCTGGCGATAGATCAACTATCGATAAAGATGGTTATTTCTGGTTTGTAGGACGTGATGATGATGTCATCAATACCGGCGGACATCTCGTAAGTCCGTTCGAGGTGGAATCTGCACTTCTGGAACATGAAGCGATTGCCGAATCTGCTGTTGTGGCAAAACCGGATGAAGTGAATATGGAAGTCGTAAAAGCTTTTGTTACGCTTAATCCCGGTTATGAAATAGATGATATGCTGGAGCTTAATATAATGAATTTCATCAGGAAGAAGCTTTCACCTCTGGCCATGCCGCAGGAGATCGAATATGTGAAATCACTTCCTAAAACAAGAAGTGGAAAGATTATGAGAAGACTTCTTCATGCTAAAGAATGGGGAGAAGATATCGGTGATACTTCCGGTCTGGATGATGATGAATAGGATTAGCAACGAACCAAAACGAACAAGATAAGATTAATTTCATAGATGTGGAAGTTGTGAAACCTTTTAAGGTAAAACCCTTTGCAATTTCCCTTTAACAAAAGGGAAAACGTAGAGAAGCAAGAAAAACCAATAAGCTCCTTTTCATAGATAGGAGAAGGTTGGGATGAGGTTGATATTAAAAATTTAACAAAATAATAAAGGAGAAAAAAATGGAAGAAATGAAAGATGTAATTTTAGAATACGTTATCGAGGAATACCTCGAAGACGAAGATGAGGAATTAACTTACGATACACCGCTCATTTCCGGCGGGATCGTAGATTCTTTCTCAATGGTTTCACTCAAGAGATTCTTGGAAGCAAAATACAAAATTTCCATTCCCGATGAAAAAGCCAGTCCGGAAGCGTTTGATTCAGTTAATAAGATCGTAGAATTAGTAAAAGAATTTGTTGGCTAAACAAAAACCTTGCGAATGGGTTACTCCCCTTTGTAAGGGGAGATTAAGAGGGGTTTTCTTGACCTCGCAAAGGTTGGAATTCAGTTTAAATAGATTAACCGTTCTGAAGGTTAGATAAAATAAGGAGTAAATTATGGGTTACAGTGATAAAGTCAGAAAAATGTATCAGGAACAGATCAAAGACATTCAAGATGCAGGTATCTTCAAACAAGAGAGATTCATCCATTCTTCCCAGGCTGCCGATATCGAGGTTGAATATCCTACCGGTTCTTCATTGAAAAAAGTTATTAATATGTGCGCAAACAATTATCTGGGACTTTCCAGTCATCCGGAAGTAGTGAAAGCTGCACATGAAGGATTGGATTCTCGTGGATACGGAATGTCTTCAGTCCGTTTTATTTGCGGAACTCAGGATATTCATAATGAACTGGAAAAGAAAGTTACAGAATTTCTGGGAACAGAAGATACGATCCTTTTCCCTAGCTGTATGGATGCAAATGCAGGGGTTTTTGAAGCTATCCTTACCGATGAAGATGTGATGATCTCCGACCGTCTGGTTCACGCTTCAATTATTGATGGAATTCGTCTTTGCGGCGCGATGCACGATACTTTCAAACATTCCAATATGGATCATCTTGATAAGAAACTTATTCTGCATGCAGATAAAAGATTGAAAGTTGTGATCACAGATGGTGTATTCAGTATGGATGGGGACACAGCCAAGCTCGATGAAATGGTTACACTCTGCGATAAATACGACGCTATGCTTTTTGTGGATGATTCCCATTCAACCGGATTTATTGGTAAAACAGGTCGTGGAACTCACGAACATTGCGGTGTTTTTGGAAAAATAGATATTATCACAACTACATTCGGAAAAGCCCTCGGTGGTGCTTCCGGTGGATGTGTTTCCGGTCGCAAAGAACTGGTGGAGATGTGTCGTCAGAAAGCAAGACCTTATCTTTTCTCAAATACAATGGCTCCGGTTATTGTTGCAGGAGTTCTTAAAGTTCTGGATATTCTTTCTACAAGCACAGAAAGAAGAGATAAGCTGGAAGCAAATACAGAATACTGGCGTAAAGGTTTAACCGAAGCAGGATTCGTTCTGCAGCCTGGAGATACTCCCATCGTTCCTGTAATGCTTTTCAATGCAAAGCTCTCACAGGATTTCTCAAAAGATCTATATGACGAAGGAATTTATGCTATTGGATTCTTCTTCCCGGTAGTTCCCAACGGAAAAGCAAGGATTAGAACGCAGATCTCTGCAGGACACGAAATTCACCATCTGGATAAAGCATTGAAAGCTTTCATCAAAGTTGGAAAAAAATATGACATCCTGGGAAAAACAAAACAGGAAATTATCGAGAAGTACGGATTATAAAATATCGGAGTGAAATTATGGATAACAAATTAGCAAATCCTGCACCTTTGGGATTGATGGGATTCGGAATGACAACGGTTCTTTTGAATATTCACAATGCCGGTTTTTTCCCGATCAGTTCGATGATCCTGGCAATGGGAATATTTTATGGTGGAATGGCTCAGATCTTTGCCGGAATTATGGAATTCAAAAAAGGAAATACATTTGGAACAACTGCTTTCACTTCTTATGGGCTTTTCTGGATTTCTCTGGTTGCTTTGCTGGTCTTTCCAAAAATTGGCTGGTCAACATCAACTCCATCTGCGTTTTTAGCCTGGTACTTCTTTTTGTGGGGACTTTTCACTTTCTTTATGTGGTTGGCAACTTTTGGAACCAACAGAGCTCTGCAATTTGTATTTCTATCTTTAACCGTTCTTTTCTGGCTTCTGGCTATCAAAGATTGGACAGGTTTGGAAATCATTGGAAAGATAGCTGGCTGGGAAGGAATTATCTGTGGGTTTACCGCTATTTACCTGGCAATGGCACAAGTTCTAAATGAAGCCCGGGGTAAAATTATTCTTCCGATAGGTAATAAAAAATAAACTGAAAGCCCTGTCGATTCAGGGCTTTTTATAGTTGATTCAATGAAAAAAAATGGAATTCTGTATATTGTTCCCACACCTATCGGCAATCTTGCAGATATGACCTTCAGGGCGGTAGAAGTTTTAAAGAATGTTGCTCTGATCGGTGCAGAGGACACACGAACTTCTGCCAAACTTTTAAGACATTATCATATCAAAACTCCAATGGTAAGCTATCATAAGTTTAATGAACGCTCCAGAGTGGAAAAATTCCTGGATAAACTGAAAAAAGGGGAAGATGTTGCTGTCATTTCAGATGCCGGCACTCCCGGCATTTCCGATCCTGCTTCGATCATTATAAAAGCTGCAATCGAGAATAATATCAAAGTTGAAACACTTCCCGGTGCAACAGCTTTTATTCCAGCTTTGGTAAGTTCCGGCTTTAATACAGAGAGATTCTATTTTACCGGATTCCTTCCTGAAAAAAAATCGGAGAAAGATAACCTTCTAAGGGAACTGGTAAATATCAAAGATCCGATCATCTTTTATGAAGCTCCACACAGATTAATTAAGTTTCTGTCTGGACTGAAAGAAGCATTTGGAAACCGGAAGATCGTCATTGCCCGTGAGCTTTCAAAGTTATACGAAACATACTACAGAACTACAATTGATGAAGTTCTAACAACCCCGGGTATGATAACCCTGAAAGGTGAATTCGTGATTATCGTGGAGGGTGCAGAAGAAAAAGAATATTCAAATGCAGAATTGACAGAAATTCTTCAGATTGAACTCAGCAAACGTAAATCGAAAAAAGATGTAATAAAAAAAGTCCAGGAATTAACCGGAGAATCAAAGAATAAAATTTATAGTTTGGTTTTAAAACTAAAAGAAAACTTAAAATAATTGACGTTAAATCAGAATGAAAATTTCTTAAACTAAAGAAAATTTACGAGGAGAAACTTATGTTCCCAGGTGGAAATAAAGGTATGAAGGATCTGATGAAAAAAGCCCAGAAAATGCAACAGGACCTTGCCAAAGCTCAGGAAGAACTGGCTAATAAGATAGTGGAAGGTTCAGCTGGTGGCGGTATGGTAAAAGTGAAAATGAATGGCAAAAATCAGATTGTTTCTTTGAAGATAGATAAAGAAGTAGTTGACCATGAAGATGTGGAAATGCTGGAAGACCTCATCATTGCTGCTATAAATGAAGCTCAAGAAAAGATTACTCAAACCAGTCAGGATGAATTAAGCAAATTAACAGGTGGGATCAACATCCCGGGAATGTTTTAGTGTTTTCTGGTTTATTAGCAGAACTGGTCCAGAATTTAAAGAAGCTGCCCGGCATTGGATCTAAATCTGCACAACGACTGGCCATGTATCTTATCAGTATGGATAAAGAAAAGGCTCTAGAATTATCTGAATCCATCCGGAAAACGGTGGAAAGCTATACTAATTGTTCGGTCTGTAATATGCTTACAGAAACCGATCCCTGCCTGTTCTGTGCAGATACAAACCGTAATGATAATGTGCTTTGCGTAGTTGAAAATACGCAGGATATTTATTTGATCGAGAACACACACGAGTATAGCGGTAAATATTTTGTACTGGGTAATTTACTATCACCACTCGATGGTATCGGACCGGAAGATATCAAATTTTCCAAATTGCTGAAACTGGTTGAAACAAATAAGATCAGAGAGTTAATACTGGCTTTGAATCCATCTGCAGAAGGTGAGAGTACTATCAGCTTCCTGGCATCGAAATTTGAGGGTCATCAATTAAAGATCACCCGTCTTTCTACCGGACTACCTTTTGGCGGTGATATCGAATATACCAGCTCTTTAACTCTTGGAAACGCACTTAAAAGAAGATATTCTGTTAAAGATAGCTAAAGTTAAGCAAAGTCAGTAAAAGCTAACTCAGATCGGGTTTCATAATTCAAAAAATGGACCCAAGAAAATTATAATTAATTTATGAAAAAAAATAAAGAAAAATTTTATTCCCCTGGAACAAACTTGATTTTATATACTTTGCTGCTTGTTGCAACTCCCTTTCTTATAGTGCAAAATTATCTCCAACAGGTAATTGGAATGACATCTCAGTTATCTTTTACAATGTTGGGAATGGACATCCCATATATTGTTGCAATTGCTATTTTTTTCGTTATTAGTCTCATTGTAGTTCTACGGCACAAAACAACGATTTTCCGAGTTTATGCCTGGATAGTTGTTATTTTTATGATGATTCTCGGTCAAAACTCTACTGATTATTATTTTAATCATAAATTCTATGAACTTCAGCATAACTGGCATTATTTGGCTTATGCTTGTTTTACCTTTATTATGTACAGGTGCCTCAAACAAAAAAAGTATCCTTCCGAACGAATTATTCGATACACATTTATTTCTGCTATTTGCATTTCTACCTTTGATGAAGCGATCCAAATCCTGATCTCAAGCAGGATATTTGATATTTGTGATATTGCAAAAGACATCTGGGGAACAGTAATTGGCATGATCGTGATCTTTTTTGTAATTGAGCAAGGGAAAATTGTTAGAGATGGTTGGAAATTCAGGCAAAAAAAAGTCAGCGATTATTTCAAAAAACCATTTTCTTTACTCTTTTTAGAAATGATCTTTGCATATCTTTTACTTCTGATAAGCTCGATACTCTCTAACAATGAATATTTGGGAATTGCTATTTTATTTACTCTTATTGCCTTTTTCATTTTCTTTTTTATCTTTCATAATTCCCAGAAAAAAGTTTATCGAAATATTTTCATTTCTATTGCTGTTCTTATTTTATTATTACAAAGCATTTTTTTTATAAAATACCATAAATCGAATATTGTTTATAATAAGAAGGGAATTGTTGTTTATAAAGGTATTCCAATTCCATATTTTGATATTATGATTTTCCCTAACGGTACCTTTAGATTGGTAGATAAAAAAATCTATTTTAATCAAAAAGATAAATTTAACAGGATATATATACATTCCAAAGATATTCTACTGGTTGGAAGTGGTAAAGATGGGGAAGGAGGAATGGGCTTTATTGACGAGAAAAGAGAAACCCAATTTGTGTTTAATCCAATAAAAAAAATTCCTCTTCAGGTGATAGTTCTAAAAACTCCCGAAGCGTGTGAAGAATTCAATTTGTTAAAAAGTAAAGGTTATGATGTTATGTTCATTATTCATAATTAAAATACAGGTATTAAAGAAAAGTGGAAAAAGATAAAAAAATTAAAGATAAGTTTATCAGATATTTTTTAATTTTTATCTGGATCATACTCTTTGGTTTTGGATTTATTTCAATCATAAAACCTGTCTGGCTTATAAATCTATCTGAAACCGGTAAAAGCATGGAAGCTCAACATCATATGAATAAGGGTTATGAAGCCCTTAAGAATAAAAATTACAAAGTGGCTCTGGAATCATACAAGGCAGCTCTTAAAGTTCAACCTGAAATGGAAGGAGCATATATAGGATTAGGTGTTACTTATTCTAAAATGGGATCAAACGACAAAGCAATTTCGATCTTTAAAAAACTACTTAAAGAAAAACCGGAGAACCCTTATGCATTATACTATAATCTGGCAGAAATTTATGAGAATACAGGGAAAATTGACAAAGCAGTAAACTATTACATAAAATCTGCCGAGACAGCACCAATTGCATTTTATCCGTATGGTAAAATAGGACAAATATTTTTAAACAGGAAGAAATGGGATAATGCAATTCATTTTTATGAAAAAGCAATTGAAAATAAACTTGATATGAAAACATCGTATGAAGGTATGTTAAAAAGCGTTATACACAAATATTCTCATAATCCTGAAATCACTGAAAATATAAATGAACTGCTTATAAAAGGTTTTTCTAAAGAAGTTCAGGAGCATTATTGTCCGGATAGATTTCAAAAAATTCTTGGTAAAGATAAAAACCTTGCAAATATTTATAATGATATTGGATTTGCTTATGCTATGAAAGATGAGATGGGGAAAGCGATTTCATATTTTCGAAAGTCACTAAGAATATTTCCCTCATCCAAAAGGGCAAAACAGGACCTGAAAACTGCTCTGGAAATTCAAAAGGAAAAGGTTGGATCAGAGTAAGTTACAAAGGAAGAAAATTACGCAGGAGATGTTGATTGAAAATGGGTTTTAAAAACTTGTTAAGTTTGATGCTTATCACATTCATTCTCATTTCCTGTGGTCATCGTAAAAAGCCGACAGGTGGACCAAAAGATACGGTTAATCCTGAAATATTATCTATCTTACCGGATGAATTCAGTGATATAAATACTGAAGATATAGAAATCACGTTCTCCAAACCGATTGACAGAGCTTCTATACTTACAGGAATTTATATTTATCCACCGATAGATCAGAAAAAATTCAAATGGGATAAAAGCGTTCTGACTATAAAGATCCTGGAAGAACTGGAAGACAGTACAAATTATTTCTTCACTTTCTCTCAGAGAATAAAAGGTGAACACGGCAATGAACTCGATAGGAATTATACATTTGTTTTTGCCAGCGGGAAACTGAATGAAAATAAAATTTCGGGTAATCTAATTTTTGAACTTGAAGAAGATAGCAATCAGCCGATTCAGTGTACAATTCAAGCTCCTGATTCAACCTTCATCTTTAACCATATAATAAATGGAAAGACCTACTCATTTGAAAATCTGAACAATACCGATCATATTCTGGAAGCATACATAGATAAAAACAAAAACAATAAGTACGATTATGGCAATGAACCGTATTTCCATAAATATATTATCGCCGGTCAATTTAATTCGGTAGATATGGAAATGATATATTCAGACACTTTGAAGCCTGAGATACAATCTGTAAAAGTGCATTCAAATAAACAGATCAAACTTATATTATCTGAGATTATAAAATACTATTCTGAGATCAAGATAGTAACTGCCGATTCTCTGGAGATTCCCGTTGATATAGTAGCACATTCTCTGAGGGAAGATATGATCTCGATTGTTTCTGCTGAATTGGATACTTGCCAATATTACCTGAAGATCTATTCACTGGAAGATAATAAACAGAATGTCAGCAATGAATTATCGATCCTGTTCGATGGTTTAGCCGTGAGAGATTCTATTCCACCGGAAGTGCTCTTTGTGTATCCAAGAAATGGTGCAACAATAGATAATTTGAAACCTGTTATTTCTATTACATTTTCAGAAATAATTCCCATAAATAACTTTGAAGCACAACTTATAAATTCCGAAACTCTGGAACAGATCCCTCTGGAAATATTATCGGGACATTCGGATATTTATAGATTACAACCTGAGATCAAATTAGCTAATTATTCTTCTTACACCTTAAAAATAAATGTTACTGATTCAAGTGATAACCCATTTGAAGAACTTTTTAAAACTAGTTTTATACCCATTGTAAGATAATTTTGTAGTTATAATAAACTGAAATACTAACCTCTTATAGATTAATGAGTTGAAGTTTTTAACAGGTAATACTCCAATATCTCAGATGTAACTTAACTATCTGATAAGTATAAACTTAGTGAGCATAAAGTGTCCAATTGGTGTTAAATAACTTGACATTATGTATCATATTCAATCAGTTGACGAGTAGAAGTAGATAGAATCTAATTTTGTATAGAGGTGTGTAAATATCGCAGGCAAATTTTTGAGTGTTTAATATCGAAATTAAAAAAATGTGTGTTAACCAAAATTAAATCAATTTATTATTTAACGAGGAGAGAAAATGAAAAAATCCTTAATTATTTTATTAGGATTATGTTTAGCAACATCTATGTTCGCTCATGAAGTATTCATGAGCGCACCGATTATCGTTCCAGATGGTCAGGCTGATGAAGATGGCGGTTGGAGTGCAGATTATGTTGGATTAAGCTGGATGGTAGCAAATGATTATTGTGCAGATTTTAATATTACTCCAGCAGTTTTGGGTCAAACCCCTGCAATTGGTATCAACAGAGGCTGGAAACAACTTAAAGTCTGTGATTTCTTTGATATTAGGATGGGTAAAGATCAATATGCGTTTGGAAGACTTACATCCGGTAAACCATCAAAGAATCTTCAATATGCTGGTTTAACTGTTGCCGGTGCTGAAATGATGGTGAAACTTGTGGGTGATGTTTCCGGTTTAGGCTGGGCACTTTACTATGCAAATGCAGATTATACTCCTTATAGTGCTTGGGAAGCTGCTGATATGGGTGGACGTTTCACATACAGTGTTGCCGGTGCAAACCTCGGTGTTGCTTTTAGGATGGATAATACATCTGAAGCAGATACTCTTGGCGTCTGGAGTGATCCAGAAGGTGTAATGCATTGGGAATTTGACTTTGATTACACAATAGCAGAAAAAGCTAATCTTGCTTTTCAGCTTACAAATAACGATGATGAGGACGATGATACTGGCGATATGAATCTGTATGCTCTTCTTCATTATGTACCGGGATTTGACATACCATTATGCGGTAAAGCTATCCCTTATTTCGGCTACATTACAAAAGATGATGTTGACGATGAAGGTATGGGTGAAAACAACATGATCATCGGTTTGAATATTAAACCAAAAGATAATGCTTTCGTGAAAATCGAATACAACATGGATTCTGTAGAAGATGTAGATGCTACTCTTGATCTTCAGGTTGGTTTCACATTCTAATTTCAAAATAGATCGAAAAGCCCTGCTGGAAGTGGGGCTTTTTTTATTATCTAACTAATTGATTCAGGTAAAAATAAAAATTCATTATATTGTAAGCAGCAAAATAACTTGACACGCATTATCTAAATAAGACTGATGTTTGAAGGTTGTTTAGTGTATAAAAATAGTTTTGTATAGTATCGAAGAAAAAAAATGTATGTTAATATCGTAAATAAGAATTTGTATGTTAACCATTTTTAGGAAAATTAATTTAGGGGAGTAAAATGAAAAAAGTTTTAGTTATTTTGTTAGGATTATTGTTAGCTACAAGTATGTTTGCTGACTTTACATGGGGACAGTTGAACTTTTATGAAGGTATAGGTGTTTCTAATCCTTATGGTGGTGAAACTTACAACCTTACTTATTTTGAAATTGAAGGTGGTGGAAGAACCGGTTGTTTAAATTTTTATTACTTTTTTGATATCAATAATGTCTTCGGTATTAGAGATGAACTGAAAGAAGCTGTAGCACCGGGAGATTACTTCTTGAAGGTTAATCCTAGATTCAGTTTAAACACTATTTCTGGTAAGGATTTGGCAATTGGACCTGTGAAAGAGTGGTATTTGGCTACTCTATATCTGGGTTGGGCTAGTGCACCATTTTCTGGTGACACTTATTATGCTGGTATTGGAACTGATCTGGATATTCCATTATTCAATATGTTCTCTTTCAACTTTTATAAAAGATTTGAAAATACCAATATGCAAAATACAGCTGGTGATTGGGAAGTAAAATTTGAAGATGCCGGTTGGGTAGCAGCTATTAACTGGTTCACAGTGGTTAAGAAATTCAACGATAAGTTCAATCTTTCATATCAAGGTTGGTCAGATTTTGGGTTTGGAAATACCTATGCAGAAGATAATAATATGGATTGGTCTACTGGCACACCAGTACCTTGTGGTACTGCTACTGAATTCCAAATGTTCAATGGTTTTTTCTGGAATTACGACAAATGGTCACTTTCTACCAGTGTAAAATTCCATAATAATTTCTTGTATACAGATTTAGAAACACATGACGCAATTTCTCCCTGGATAGGTCTGCATCGCAGATTTTAAGTTATTGTTTTTTTTTATAACCCCGCAGGAATGCGGGGTTTTTTTTCGCATAATTTTGATGTGAATTCCCTTCCGAAGCCTTTCTTTCAAATTTTCTGTTGTTTGAGGATTCGGAAGGTTTTATGAGAAAATAGTTTTGATAGTAATTATTAAGATTTAACTTTCCGAATCTTAGATTAGAAAAAATATTTGTGGGAAGCTTCGGAAAGTGAACTCTTGAGCTTTAATCAATTGACAATGAAATCCACCTTATTATTCAGTCTTTCAAGGTAGAAATATGTTAAAGGAAAATATTAGATTATTACATAAAAGTTTCCGAATTGGAAGAATGTTCAATGCTGTAAAAGTATTTTCTTCTTATATCATTTCTCTTATATTTAAAAAGGCAATATACTGGGGTGCACCTCCGGTAGTAATGATCGAACCCACTAATATCTGTAATTTGAAATGCCCGTTATGTCCTTCCGGGAATGGAACCCTGAAAAGAGCAAAGGGATACATGGACTTTGAAATATTCAAGAAGCTGATCGATGAAATAAAACATACAGCTTTTATGGTAGTACTCTGGAACCAGGGTGAGCCCTACCTGAACAAAGACTTTTCCAGGATGATAAAATACGCTTCAGATAACGATTTGTTCACTTTGGTATCTACTAACGGAAATGTCGAATTAAATGCAGAAGAAGTTATTAAATCCGGATTGGATTCCATGATAATCTCTCTGGATGGAACTACCCAGGAAATATATAATAAATACAGGGTGAACGGTAAACTCGATACTGTGATAGAAAACGTGAAAAAAATTGTGATTGCTAAAAAAAAAATGAAATCAAAAACACCATTCATCCGCTGGCAGTTCCTGGTGATGAAACATAACGAACATGAGATAGATGAGATTCGCAGGCTGGCAAAAGAACTGAATGTAGATAACCTGGAACTGAAAACAGTGCAGATCTATTCCAAAGATGATATTCTTAACTTCCTTCCTGAAAATCCTAAATATAGAAGATACAAAATTGAAGGGGATGATTTCGAATTAAAATTCGGAATAAAAAATCGCTGCCGCCGCATCTGGACGAATGCTGTGGTTAACTGGGATGGCGAAGTTGCGATCTGTTGTTTTGATAAAGATGTGGAATATAAAATCGGAAATATCAAAAAGACTCCTCTCTCAAAACTCTGGAAAAACGAGAAAATCCAAGAAATAAGAAATCAAATTCTAAAAGACAGAAAAGAAATTCCTATTTGTACTAATTGTGGGGAAGGCGTGAAACTAAGGATCGAAAGAAAAGGGATTAAGTACTGATAGATTTTCTTCGTAAAATGCAGTAAACACCGACCAGAGCCGGTAATACTGAGTTAAAAATAAATACAGTTAAGGAAGCTGTAATAGCTATCTCAGGAGATATTCCGTATTTAGAGAGCACTTCCATTGCAAATTTTTCCCTTAATCCTAATCCGGCATAAGTTATCGGGATCACGTTCGCAAACAAAATTAGCGGAATCGATATGATCGCTGAGAATGGGTGAAATTCAGAAAAAATGTTCAGGATGAGATAATACTGTAGAATCGTTAAAGCCATATAAATTCCCTGCATATAACATATACGGGGGACAATTTTTAAATATTGCTTAAAATACACCTCAAATTTGCTGTTATGCTGTATATGTTTTATTAGATAAACCAGAAAAGGGAAAGCAAGAATAAAAACAAAAATTAGTATGGTGGGAAGAATTGATTTATGTCTGAAATAAAAGATCGAAGCAAAACTGGCAAACACAAAATTGATCCAGATCTGAAAAAATTTTTCTACTCCCAACGACATAAAAGTCATCATTTTCTTGTTATTTACAAAATACATTTTACCGATCACACCATGACCACCCGGTAGCAGAAAACGCAACGAATGACCTATCATAAGTGATTTGAAAATTTCCGATCTTTTGGGTGTAAATTGTGGATCGATCTTGAGGTAATGTCCCCAGTTAATATATTCTATCAGTATCTTAATACTGGCTGTTAATATTATTACTGCAATGATCCAGAGCTTGATATGTTTAAAGGTGGAAAGTAACATTTGAAAGTCTATCTTGCGGAATATGAAAAATAAAATAATTAATGTTATTATGAGTTTAACAATGTATATAAATTTATTTTTTAATATTTTATTCATATTTCTTTCTTTAAAATTCTTGACCTTACAGGTCATTTTCTTTCTTAATCAATCACGAATTTAAGAAGTTGCTGTAAACAGTCAACTAATTAGATTATATATGGAGAAAGGAAAGAAAATGAAGGGTACAATTATACGACATGGCAATAGAAAAAGCTGGTCTGTTGCCCTGACTTTTGATGATGGTCCGCAAGATCCTTACACCGATCAGATCCTTGATATACTTGCCAGATATTCCATAAAGGCAACCTTCTTTTTAACAGGAGAGAAAGCTGAGCAAAATCCAGACATCGTGCGCAGGATCGTCTCCGATGGTCACGAAATTGGAAATCATTCCTATTCTCATAAAACCATGCGCTGTAGATCTGTTAAATGGCTCAGGAACGAGATCGAAAAAACCGATGAACTGTTTATGCAGGCAGGAGCCAGCCAACCTATTCATTTCAGACCGCCTTTTGGCAGGACTTCATTTCAGTTAACATCCTTACTCAAAAAAATGAAGAAAAAAATGATCTTATGGGATATCGGACCGAAAGATTATAAATATGCTCATCCTTATGAAATTGTAGGAAAGGTTTTAAAAAAGCTGAAACCCGGCTCGATCATAGTATTGCATGATGGTGGTGGAGATCGCAATGTAACTGTGGAAGCTGTGAATATTTTAGTTAAAGATATCCGGGAGATGGGGTATAAGTTCGTCACCGTTTCCGAACTTACAGATTAGTTCTTCCAATTCCAGGTGCTGAAAGTTCCTAACAGCGAATATATAATCAAGTAATAAGGATAGATCAGAATAAAGATCAGATCGATCATTCTGAATCTAAATTTATGCTTTGCAAGGTTCATCATCCAGAAGAAAAGAGCTCCGAACAGGTAAACCAATACGCTTTCCCAATCTTTGAAAACAAAGAATCTTACAGGGATATATAGATATATCAATAAGATCAAAAGCGATATTATCTTAAAGCCGAATGAAGACATACCGAATTTTCCGTAACGCCTTTTCTGTTGGTGATGGGAGTATTTCTTATCTGATATTGCTTTTGTTTGCACAACAAATTCCGGGTTATAGGATATCTGCCAATTGGTTTTCCTTATCAGGTTAAGAAGCAGTTTATCATCTCCGGCTATGTAATGTTTAATTCTATCGTAACCGCTTACTTCCAGGAATGCTTGCTTACGTACAGCCATATTGCCGCCAGAGGCGCTGAAAGGGCAATTCAATCCAATTGTTCCCGCATAAATAGCAAAAGATATCCGGTTGCAAAAAATTCGGAAACTCGATGCATTTTTCTCTTTGTAATTTCCCACTACCATACCGGTTCTATCAGAGATGAATTTGTTATAGCTTTTCAGCCAATCCGGTTGTGGGAAGCAATCAGCATCTGTGAAGAGCAGAAAATCATAAATGGCATTATCAGCAGCTTTCTTGAGAGCGGCTTTCTTACCAAAATATTCAGAGTCTTTTTTTTCTATCCGGAAACATTTCGCATTTTCTGAATCAGCACAGAATTTGCTGATCAGCCTGAAAGAATCATCATCAGATGCATCATCTACAATAATTATTTCGAATTTATCATTCGGGTAGTCGATCTTTCTGAGAGATTGAAATAATTCCGGTAAATTGCTTTCTTCATCACGGCAGGCTATCAGGATGGAATATGTATTTTGCTTGGGAGATTTCACCTTCCAGTTTCGCAGGATACCCAATCCAAGAATTACCAGGAAAAGGGAGAAAACCAGGATAATAATATCCATTAATAAATTGCTTGGTAGCTGATGAATATCTCGTTTTCCAATTCTTCTTCATCGATTCGCGTAGTAAAAAGTCCAATTTTCAGACGATGATGAGCTAGAGGCTGCCAGGTGATTACAGGGCAGATGGAAAGTCTGTTAGTAATATCTCCTTCCAGCCAATCAGCTTTGTCAGATGGTCTGTCATTATAATTTATACTAAAATTATTGCCTACACTTCCCTGCCTGGTGAAAGATGAATGCAGATTTATATTTAAGTTTTGCCTAAGATCAAAATTAAATTCTGCAGCAAACTGGATCAGGTTGCTTCCTTCCGGAAAACCCAATCCTATTCCGTCATGAGAAAACTTGTTATGCAAGATGTAATGCGTGTACAACCAGGGGCGGATCGCTGTAAATTCCAAACTTAACATCAAATTCCTCTGCTGGTTAAAAGTATAAGAATTTCCCATTTGCAATGCATATTTATTTCCCCACCAATCTTCAAAAATCTCATTTTTGCGTAGTTCATCCAGAATAAAATTGCAATAAATAAGATTTTTATCGATCGGTTTCCAATTCATCCCTGCGAAGATCAGAACGTTGTCGCGGTCTGCAAGATTATGTTCTGTAGCACGCCAGAACGTTATAGGTAACAGGTAACTCACTTCGATATTCCGATCACCGTAAATAACTTCTTCGCCCAGGAAAAGCTCAAAATTATTATTCGGTGTCCATCCAATTTTATGAACAACCAAGAATTTATCTGCATATTTTTTATTATCTTCATTGCTGGTGCTGTCTGGAATTAGAGTAGCATGCAGAAATGATATATATAGTTCTTTAAAAGTGAACTTATTACTAAAGTAACCATAATCATTGCAATCATCGTTCAAGATGATACTGCCGCCAATGTTGCTTCCTATCTCGTATTTTCCTCTACCAACAGATGCTGACCAGAAGTTACCTTTCCCTATATAAGTAATTTTACCGGTAATGTTATCAAGATGGATCTGGTCGCTGTCGCTGGAATTTTGCGTCCAACTGTCAATGAGAGGTGAATACCGTGCATAATCTGTATCACCGCCAAAATGACCTGCCCACCAGTATCCATAAAAGAACAGTCTGCGGTTTATATAACCGGAAAGTTTTGTGCCATAATATGCATAATAATAATTGCTATCATCTTTAATTGCGAATTCACTTCCGGTAAGTAAGCTGAATCTGAGAAGTGATCTTAATGGTACGTTGTTAGGATGAAAAAGAATTATGGAAGATCTTGGATCTAATTGTTTGGGTTGCTTATCCGGTGTATGATACAAAAGGAAATATGAACTATCATCCTGCGAAAAGAAATTGCTTACTGAATGTTTGAAATCCTGCCAGGAGAAAAGCGCGAAGTTAAAGGAAGAAGAATCATGTACTACCCAGATATTTTTCATCGGAAATAAATTGGATTCATCCGGGTTCTTTGCTAAGAATGATATTGAATTGTTTGAAGTTAATTGCGGAGAGTTCCAGCTAATATCTCCATATTGGGCAAAAATCGAAATTACATAAAGCAACAAAAAAATAACTATCATTCTTTTCATATACAATCCTTTTGAAATTACTACCAAAATAAACTTAATATACTCATATTATGTCAAGGTAAAAGGGTATCAGATATCATTTTTATAAAGTGGATATTCCTTGCTTTCATATCTTTATAATATATCTTTTGCAAAAAAAATATTACAATTCAATTTGTTATAAAATATAATACTTACATAGGGATATTTTATTAAATAAATAAAATATTGAAAACAATATAAACATATTGACTTTAAATTTAGGAAAAAATAAAAAGTTCTCGATAATCAAAAAAAATAAAGGAGCAGGAAATGAGTAAAACATTTAACGCTTTTGAGATGGCTCAGAAGCAGTTTGATGATGTTGCCGAAATCTTAAATCTGGATGAAGCAACAAAAGATCTATTGAGAAATCCATTAAGGGAATATCATTTCAGTATTCCGGTAAAAATGGATGACGGAACATCGAAGGTTTTCAGGGGATTCAGATGCCAGCATAATGATGCCAGGGGACCCGGTAAAGGTGGAATCAGATTCCATCCCCAGGAAACAATAGATACTGTTCGTGCTTTATCGATGTGGATGACCTGGAAATGTGCAGTTGTAGATATCCCTTTGGGAGGAAGTAAAGGTGGAGTTATCTGTGATCCTCACAATTTGAGTGAAAGAGAACAGGAACAGATATGTAGAGGCTGGATAAGAAAAATTGCACGTGATGTTGGGCCATTACAGGATGTTCCCGCACCCGATGTTATGACAAGCGCCCAGCACATGCTTTGGATGCTCGATGAATATGAAGCTATTCACGGAGCAAAATATCCTGGCATGATCACTGGTAAACCTGTTGGAATGGGCGGTTCGTTGGGAAGAACAGAAGCAACCGGTTATGGTGTGATCTTCACAGTGAGAGAAGCTTTAAAGGAAATGAATATCAAACCAGCAGATACAACTGCTGCCTTTCAGGGTTTTGGAAATGTTGCTCAATATGCCATAAAACTTTACAATCAATTAGGTGGAAAAGTAGTTTGTGTTTCCTGTTGGGACCAAGCTGATAATACTTCTTACACATTTAAAAAAGCTGATGGGATCAATGTTGATGCTCTATTATCTATCACGGACAGATTTGGCGGTATCAACAAAGAAAAAGCCAAAGCTCTCGGCTATGAAGTATTACCAGGTGATAAATGGATCGAACAAGAAGTTGATATTCTTGTTCCTGCTGCTCTGGAAAATCAGATCACCAAAGATAATGTTGATAAGATCAGCGCTAAAGTAAAAATAATTGCTGAAGGTGCGAACGGACCAACCACACCGGAAGCAGATGCAGTCATCAAGGAAAGAGGAATTCACATGATCCCGGATTTCCTGGCAAATGCCGGTGGTGTAACATGCAGTTATTTTGAACAGGTTCAATGTAATATGAATTACTACTGGGAGAAGGATGAAGTCTTTGGAAAGCTGGATGTTAAAATGACATCTGCATATCTCGATGTTTCTAAACTGGCCAAAGAAAAGAACCTTTATATGAGAGATGCTGCCTATGTGATTTCGATAAATAAAGTTGCACAGGCTTCCAGAGATAGAGGTTGGATATAGTTTAAATTACATGGCAGGGGACATTAAAGTTCCCTGCTTTTTTTATTGGAAGCAAATGCATTGAGCTAATGGGAACTTTACTAAAATGAATAAAAAAATAATATTTGATAGAAACCTCATATATAAGGACAGCAGTTTCAATTTCATAGGGAGTGATGAACCGGGTGGTAAAGCTTCCAGTCTGATCTTGATGAAAGATACAATAGATTCTGTTTTTAAAGATAATAAATACAATGATATAACTGTTGATATTCCGCAAATGACAGTTATTTTAACGGATATCTTCGATATTTTCATGAAAGAAAATGACCTTTATGATCTTGCCTTATCCGATCAATCTGATGATATTATTGCAAATGCTTTCCAGAAAGCAAGTTTACCGGCTTTCATCGATGGTGACTTATTCAGTCTTATTTCTAAAATTCATAAACCTCTGGCTATTCGGTCCTCAAGCCTGTTCGAAGATAAAATGTATGAACCTCTTGCCGGAATTTTTGAAACAAAAATGATCCCTAATAATCAATTTGATACTAAAACTCGTTTCAATAAATTAGTAGAAGCAATAAAATTTGTTTATGCTTCCACTTTTTTCAGCAGTTCCAAGAATTATTTCAAAGCAATAAAAAAAGATATTAAACAAGAAAAAATGGCTGTTGTAATTCAGGAAATAGTTGGTGAAAAATATGGAGATAGATTTTATCCGGCTATATCCGGTGTTGCCAGATCGTACAATTTCTATCCCACGGGAAAATCTAAACCGGAAGGCGGAGTGATAAGCCTTGCTTTAGGTTTGGGAAAATCAATTGTAGACGGGGGGAAGGTATGGAATTATTCACCGGAATTTCCCACTGCTCCACCACCTTATAATTCTACAAATGATATGTTGAAGATGACTCAAACTGAGTTTTGGTCTGTTAATATGGGGAAATCTTCTGAATACGATCCCATTAAAGAAACAGAATACCTCGAGAAGCACACGCTGAAGGAAGCAGAAGAAGACGATATTATTAAAAACATCTGTTCTACCTATGATCTTCAATCCGACCGTATATATTCCGGAATTTCCGGTTTTGGACCAAGAGTAATTACGTTTGCACCGATCTTAAAGACAAAGATCATACCTTTGAATGAGATCTTGAAAAAAATAATGAAAGTATCAGAAGAAAAGTTTCAGACCGAAGTTGAAATTGAATTTGCGATGTCTTATAAGCCAGATAATATCCAATCTGCCAGATTTGGTTTTTTACAGGTAAGACCCATGGTTGTCTCAAATAAATTTGTTGAAGTTCATATCGAAGATTACAAACAGGAGAAGATATTTATTTATTCCAATCATATTATGGGAAATGGTGTTAATGATACCATCAAGGATATTGTATTTATCAAACCAAACGATTTCCGGGCGGAGTATACAAGAGCAATGGCAAAGGAAATTGAGCAGATCAATTCTTCTCTAACCGATAAAAATATCAATTACATACTAATTGGTTTTGGCAGGTGGGGATCTTCAGATCCATGGTTAGGAATTCCTGTTGTCTGGAATCAAATATCCGGTGCAAAAGTTATTGTGGAATCCAGCCTGCCGGACATGAATCCAGATTATAGCCAAGGATCTCATTTCTTTCATAATATAACCAGTTTTGGGATTTTTTATTTTTCATGCAAGGGTACACAAAAAATAAAGATTGACTGGAACTGGCTTTTAAAGCAGAAAATTATTACTGAAACTAAATTCGTGCAGCATGTTCAATTATCATCACCTTTGAAAGTAAAGGTGGATGGTCGCAATGGAACAGGAGTGATATTAAAATGAAAAAACAAAGTAAGAATTTAGAGTTATTAATAGAAAATCTCAATGAGAGAGCTAAAGAATTAAACTGTTTATACAATGTTGAAAAAATCCTGAAAAATTACAACACAGAGCTTGAAAACATCTTTAAGAAACTGATCAAAGTAATTCCACCAGGCTGGCAATATAGCAAAATTTGTAAGGTGAGAATCAATTATAAAGATCTGTTATTTCAATCTGTTGGTTTTAAGAAAACAGACTGTTTTCTAAGTGCAAACATAATAGTAGAAAAGAAAATTGTAGGAAAAATTCAGGTTTTTTATATTAATACAACTGAATTATGTAAGGATGATCCGTTCTTACCTGACGAAAAAAAATTATTAAATACAATTGCTGAAAGAGCAGGTAATTATATTTATCATAAAAAGTTGAAACAAACTATCATAGAACTGGACAACGTAAAAGAAACTATTGAAAGTCATAAAAAAAAGGATTGGAAGATCATTATTGACCTGATAAAAGCCACTGATTCCAGTTTGTTTTTAAGAATCTCCCGGAAAATGATGAACTATTTATGCTGGATAGGCATAGATAAAGCGAGGGAGTTACTACTTTCTTTTGAGGGTGAAGAAAATTCAAAAACCCCTGATTCAACTTTTGATTTAAATATTCCAAGCAAGAAAAGAGATATCGAATCGATGACCGATCTTAGTGACCAGGTTTTTATAATAGCCTCTGAATATCTGAGTGATGAAGATATATTAAAAAATTTTCAAAAATGGATCCAGGAAGATAAAATAGATTTCTTGGTTTTAGCACTTGAAAGCCTGGCATCTTCTCTTAATGATATCCAGAATGCTATAAGTCGTTATCGTCATCTTGGTCTTGATAAGACAGAATTATCTTTAAATACAAACATAAATATCAATGTTCTATTGATCTACAGGCTTTTTACAGAGCAACTTGAATTCATTAATATAGCAAAAAATTACGTCAATGTTAAAGACTTCTATTATATTATGCAACACATTGTTTTCCCGCAGAATAGTCATGGCAAATTAGGTGGCAAAAGCGCAGGTATATTTCTTGCTTATAATATTCTGAAAAATGCAAAAGGAGACGATGATCAAAGCCTGAATATAAAAATTCCCAAAACCTGGTTTATAACCTCTGATACAATGCAACATTTTCTTCATTATAATAATCTGGAAGAAGCTTTTGAACAGAAATATAAATCAATAGAACAGATCCGTGAAGAATATGGTAATATCATTCAAATTTTTAAGAATTCTCATTTTCCTAATGATATAATAAACGGATTATCACTTGCTTTAGACGATTTTGGAGAGAAGCCAATAGTTGTTAGAAGTTCCAGTTTATTAGAAGACAGAGTGGGAGCAGCATTCTCAGGAAAATACAAAAGTCTGTTTTTAGCAAACCAGGGCTCCAAAAATGAACGTTTGGATGCATTAATGGATGCTGTAGCAGAAATATATGCTTCCACGTTTGGACCTGATCCGATCGAATACAGAAAAGAGCGAGGATTACTTGATTTTCATGAAGAGATGGCGTTGATAATCCAAGAAGTTGTAGGAACAAAAGTTGGTGATTACTTCTTACCTTCTTATGCAGGAGTTGCCTTCAGTAATAATGAATTCAGGTGGTCACCTAGAATAAAAAGAGAAGATGGATTAGTGCGAATGGTTCCGGGATTGGGTACAAGATCTGTAGACAGATTAAGCGATGATTATCCAATTTTAACTGCGCCGGGACAACCTAATCTGAAAGTTAATATTACTTCTGATGAGATCCTGCGATATTCTCCTCGTCAAATCGATGTTATCAATCTTAAGGAAAATTCTTTTGAAACAATAGAGATAAGGGATTTATTAAAAATATCTGGTAATGAATATCCAGTAATAGAAAAAATTGTATCTGTATATGAAGAAAATCGTTTTTCATCTAAACCTTTATTTAATCTTAATTTTAAAGAAGATGACTTAATTGTTACATTCAACGGATTGATTTCCGGAACACCTTTTTTGAAAAAAATGAAAAGTGTATTAGATATTCTTCAAGAAAAGACTAACATGCCGGTAGATATTGAGTTTGCTTCTGATGGAAAGGATTTTTATCTTCTACAATGCAGAGCTCAATGTTATTCCAAAGATAATATCCCATCCGCAATTCCACGAGATATAGCAAAAGAAAATATTATTTTTAATGCAAAAAAATATGTGTCAAACGGTCAACTTAAGGATATCTCTCATATTGTATATGTCGATCCGGATATGTATAATTCTCTGGAAACAATTGAAGAATTAAAATCAGTTGGAAAAGCAGTTGAAAAGATAAATATAGTATTACCCAAAAGGAAATTCATTCTCATGGGACCGGGTAGGTGGGGCAGCAGAGGAGATATAAAACTTGGAGTCAGTATAACTTATTCGGGTATCAATAACACTGCCATGCTGATCGAGATAGCAAAGAAAAAAGGAAATTATACTCCGGATTTATCTTTCGGAACTCATTTCTTCCAGGATCTGGTTGAATCCTCAATTAAATATTTACCTTTGTACCCGGATGATAAAGGCATTGCATTTAATGAAAACTTTTTTACGGAATCTGAAAATATTCTAAGCAATCTGTTACCGGAATTTACTTCATTAGAAAATGTTGTTAGGATTATCGACATAAGAAAAGTGACAGATGGGAAAATTCTTAAGATATTGATGAATGCAGATTCGAATGAAGCTTTGGCTTATCTTTCTTTTCCTACTGAAGAAGTTCAAATTACAGAAGACATTGAATTATTACCATCTCCTCAATCAGAGAATCACTGGAGATGGAGATCAAATATGGCAGAACAAATTGCAGGTGAACTAAATCCCGGCAGATTTGGGGTTGAAGGAATTTATATTTTTGGAAGTACCAAAAATGCTGTTGCCGGTCCTGCAAGCGATATAGATCTATTAATACATTTCAGGGGAACCGATGAACAGAAAAAAGAACTTTTGAATTGGTTGGAAGGATGGAGCTTGTGTCTGGCTGAAATAAATTATCAGAAAACAGGATTTAAAAGTGATGGATTGCTCGATGTTCATATCATTACTGATGATGACATAAAGAAAAAAACAAGCTATGCAATTAAAATCAATGCTGTAACCAATGCAGCTCGTCCTTTGAAAATGAAGGAAATTTCTTAAACGGAAAACAATCGATAAAATGATTAAATGCTTCTTCGTTTCAGATATTCACGGGAAAATAGATAGATACGAAAAACTATTCAATGAAATAGAAAAAGAACTACCTGACATTGTTTTTCTGGGTGGTGACTTGTTGCCCTCAATAGCAGCATTGAATGAATTGTCAGATATCCAGTCCAAAGATTTCGTTAATGAGTACTTAGTTAAAAAATTTCTGGATCTACAAGCAAATATTGTTGATGATTATCCGGAAGTGTTTCTAATAATGGGAAATGACGATCCAAGAAGTGAGGAAATTTCTTTTCTGGAAGCAGAAAATTTTGGTATTTGGACTTATGTTCATAATCGAAAAGTAAATTATAAAAAATATCAAATATATGGATATGCGTGTATTCCTCCAAGCCCTTTCCTGCTGAAAGATTGGGAACGATACGATGTTTCCAGATTTGTAGATGTTGGTTGTGTTCCACCTACCGAAGGTTATAGAACTTATCCTATTTCGGAACATGAAAAAAAACATTCAACAATAAAAGATGATCTTGAGAAATTAACTCCTGATCAGGATCTTTCGAATTCAATTTTTTTATTTCACGCCCCACCATATAAAACAAATCTTGATAGAGCTGCTCTGGATGGACGAATGGTAGATCATGCTCCAGTTGATGTACATGTGGGAAGCATTGCTATAAAAAGATTTATAGAAGAAAAACAGCCTTTAATTACTCTTCATGGTCATATTCATGAATCTTCCGGTATTACAGGTGTATGGAAGCAAAATATCGAGAAAACTCATCTCTTTTCTGCAGCTTTCAATAAACCCGAACTGGCGATAATTAAATTCGATCTTGAGAATCCCTCTGAAGCATTCAGGATTTTTTTATAGCAAAATAACTAAAATAAAATTATAAATTTTATATAGTCAACTAATGCACTTGACAAATAAGTTAAGTTTAAATTTTTTCATCAAAAATAATTGGAGGCTTTTTTATGACAATGAACGAGTTTTTAGAAAAGGTAGAAGCAAAAAACAAATGTCAACCTGAGTTTATGCAAGCTGTAAAAGAAGTTGTAGAATCTATCTGGGATGTATATCAATCCAATCCAAAATACGTTGAAGCAAAAATCTTAGATAGAATTGTTGAGCCTGAAAGAGTTATTATTTTTAGAGTTCCCTGGGTAGATGATAATGGTGATGTACAGGTAAATCGCGGTTTCCGTGTGGAATTTAACAGCGCCATAGGTCCATATAAAGGTGGTCTTCGTTTGCACCCATCTGTTAATCTTGGCATCCTTAAATTCCTCGGATTCGAGCAGGTATTCAAAAACAGTCTTACAACTCTTCCTATGGGTGGTGGAAAAGGTGGATCAGATTTCGACCCCAAAGGAAAATCCGACAATGAAGTTATGAATTTCTGTCAGTCATTCATGTCTGAACTTTTCCGACATATAGGACCAAATACAGATGTTCCCGCCGGTGATATCGGTGTTGGTGGACGAGAGATCGGTTATATGTTCGGAATGTATAAGAAACTTCGAAATGAGTTTGTTGGCATTCTTACGGGTAAAGGAAGGAACTGGGGTGGAAGCCTGATCCGACCGGAAGCAACAGGATATGGTCAGGTGTATTTTGCAGAAGAAATGCTTAAAACAAGAGGTAAATCTTTTAAAGGTAAGATCTGTACGGTATCCGGTTCCGGAAATGTAGCGCAATATGCTACAGAAAAAGTTAACGAACTTGGTGGGAAAGTTGTTACCTTATCAGATTCCAGTGGTTATATCTACGATCCGAATGGAATAGATACCGATAAACTGGCTTATGTAATGGAACTTAAGAACGTTAAACGTGGTAGAATTAAAGAATATGCTGATAAATACGGTGTTAAGTATGTTGATGGTAAGAGACCCTGGGGAGAAAAATGTGATATAGCTCTTCCAAGTGCAACACAAAATGAAATCGATGCTAACGATGCTCAAACACTTATCAACAACGGATGTTTCTTAGTTAGTGAAGGTGCAAATATGCCCTCAACGCCGGAAGCGATTGAAATTTACTTGAAGAATAAAATTCTTTATGGACCGGGAAAAGCTGCTAATGCAGGTGGAGTTGCCACAAGTGGTCTTGAAATGTCTCAAAACAGTCTTCGTCTTAGCTGGACAAGAGAAGAAGTTGATGAAAAACTTCATAATATTATGATCGCAATTCATGAACAATGTGTTAAGCATGGTAAAGAAGGAGATTTCATCAATTACGTAAAAGGTGCTAACATTGCAGGATTTATCAAAGTTGCAGATACAATGATCGATCACGGTGTTGTTTAATAAATAAAGTTTAAAAAAATGAACGGCTGCTGATGGGCAGCCGTTTTTTTTTAAATATAAAGAAAAAATCTTTACTAACAACACTGTTTTCATAATTGTGCTTTCATCCCAATTTTGGAGGATGAGATATGAATCAATATATTGCAGATTCGGCAAAGATCGGCAAAGATACAAAGATAGGTTGTAACTGCGTGATCCTGGATGATGTTCAAATCGGGCAAGATTGTCTTATCGGACATAATGTGATTATCCATGAAGGTTCATTTATCGGTGATGGAGTACGTATAGATGATAATACGATCATTGGTAAAAAACCTCTCAGTTCACCCCGCAGCATTTTCAAGGTCGATCCTAACCTGAAACCGGCAAGGATAGGAAACCAGTGTCAGATCGGGGCAAATGTGGTGGTTTATGTACAAGCAAAGATCGGAAACAATTGTCTGATAGCAGACCTGGCAACTATTCGTGAAAATGTGGAGATCGGTGATCTGAATATTATTGGACGAAACGTAACAATAGAGAATTACGTTACTATCGGGGATAGATGTAAATTTGAAACTAACTGCTATATCACAGCTTATTCCGAAATTGGAAATTATTGTTTCGTGGCTCCCGCAGTAGCCACCAGTAATGATAACTACATGGGTCGCGATAAAGAACGATTCAAGCATTTCAAAGGAGTTACCATTAAGAAAGGCGGCAGAATTGGTGTGAATGCTACTATCCTGCCCGGTATAACAATTCACGAAGATGGTGTGGTAGCCGGTGGTAGTGTACTTACGCGTGATGTTCCACCCGAAGAAATATGGTTGGGGAGTCCTGCTAAAAGCAATAAAAAAGTTCCCGATAAGCAGCTTCTTAAAAACAACCTGGATAAACCGCAAAAGGAGAAAGAATAATTGAAAGCCCTGGTAATAATTCCAACTTATAATGAAGCTGATAATGTATCTGCAATCATTGATGAAGTATTAAAGCAAGACAAAAACCTTGAAGTGCTGATAGTGGATGATAATTCCCCTGACGGAACTTCGGAGATAGTGGAAAAGAAACAGAAAAAAAATAAAAAAATACACCTTTTGAAACGAGCAGGGAAAATGGGACTTGGTTCGGCTTATGTAGCCGGTTTCAAATATGCTCTGAAGCAGAATTTTGATTACATTTTCGAGATTGATGCAGATTTTTCGCATGATCCTGCGGTCATTCCTGATATGTTGGAAGAGATTAGAAATAATGACCTGGTTATCGGCTCAAGATATCTGGGTGGTATAAATGTGGTCAACTGGCCTTTGCGAAGGTTGATACTCAGCTTCTTTGCAGCGCATTATGTGCGCTTTATCACAGGAATGCCTATTAACGATCCAACTGGTGGATTTAAATGTTTCCGCCGAAAAGTACTTGAAACCATCGATCTGGATAAGATATTATCGGATGGTTATTCCTTTCAGATAGAGATGAACTTTCGTACATGGCGAAGGAAATTCAAAATAAAAGAGATTCCAATAGTATTTACAGACCGCCGCAGTGGACAATCTAAAATGTCTAAAAAGATCGTTAGGGAAGCAGTTTTTGTGGTTTGGAAACTACAATTTCTGCACCTGAAAAAGAAGATATGAAAACTATCGACAAGCTTAAGATCGAGAAGTTGGTCTACAAAGGATATGGGCTGGGATTTAACGATTCCAACCCGATTTTTGTGCCTTATTCTGTTCCAGGCGATGTTGCAAATATTGAAATAGAATATCAGAAAAAAGATGTGTTTTTTGGAAAGATCAAAGAACTTATAAAGCGCTCTCCCAACAGGATAGAACCGGATTGCGAAGTATTCGGTAAATGCGGTGGCTGCGATTGGCTGAACGTTCCCTATGAAAAACAACTTGAATATAAGCAACTGATAATCAATGAAATATTCAGGAATATTTCAATAATACAGATAGAGGAGATAATAGCATCTCCACAGCGGGATTATTACAGGAACAAGAGCTTTTTCCCCATCTCAGAAATTCAGGCACAGCCGGTGATCGGCATGTTTGAAAGAAAATCGCATGCAGTTGTTCCACACAAATATTGCAAGCTCTATCCACCAATCTTTGCAAAGATCAGCAAGAGTTTTTTAAGTTATATGAAAGCAGCGAACGTTCCTGTTTATAATGAACGAACCGGTAAGGGAACAGCAAGGCATCTGGGCATTCGTTATTCAAAAGCAACGGGTGATATCCTGGTGGTTCTGGTTACCAAAAGCAGGAAATTACCTTTTTCCAAACAGCTTGTTCGCACGCTAACTGAAGAATTTCCTGAGATAGTTGGAATTGTACAGAATATTAATCCAAAGAAAACCAACACGATTCTTGGGAATGAGAACAAACTTCTCTTTGGTCGTGATCATATTATTGAAAAGATTGGGAAGAAAAAGTATAAATTACACAGCAGTTCGTTTTTCCAGGTAAACTCAGGTATTGCTGAGCAGATGTACGATTTTGTCAGATTGAATATTGGCAGTAACGATAAGATCATCGATGCTTACTGCGGTGTGGGTTCCATTGGCATATTTGTAGCAGATAAAGCTGCTGAAGTAATTGGGATAGAGAACAACAACTTTGCTGTGCAGGATGCGGTTGCAAACGCCAAATTGAATAAAGTGGAAAACTGCCATTTCATCGAAGGCGAAGTAGAGCAGGAACTTTCCATTCTTTGCCGAAATCGGGAATTTGACACCATCATTTTCGATCCCCCCCGCAAAGGGCTGAATGAACATATGATAAAATCTCTTCCAGATAACATAAGAAAAATAATCTATATCAGTTGCAATCCCACAACCCAGGCAAGAGATGCAAAATTGCTTTTGGAGAAAGGTTTCAAGATAATCTTGATGCAGCCTTTTGATATGTTCCCGCATACTTATCATATCGAAAATGTTCTGGTTCTGGAGCAAAAATGAAAAGGCTTATCCCGATCCTGCTTTTTACTGTTCTTCTGTTTTCATGTGATGTATCATCTCCCAAAGAAGCTGATAAGGCTGATATCCTGGATATTTTAGATTCAATAAAAGATTCATTCAACCAGTTTGATTTGCCCGGAATTATGCAGAATTATCATCTTGATTTTTTACACAACACAGATAATTATATTTTTGAAGAAATCGTCTGGGAAGAACGGTTAGCTCAATACTATATGATCGCTTTCTCAGAAATTACAATTGATCCGCAAGGTGATTTTGCAACTGCAAATTTCATAATGACTTTATATGATGAAGGTGGAAGCGTTGTATCACAGGAACCGGACGATCATGGTGATGTTTCCTACTTTTACAGGGAATTGGGTAGTTGGAAGATCTGCGGGAATGAGTTTTCTGCAGAATAAAAGAAAACAACGGAGGTAACAATATGCAAGTGTTGATAATGTATTACTCAAGAACCGGCAACACCAAGAAATTAGCTGAAGAAATAGCCAGGGGAGTGCGAGAAGTAGAAGGTGTGAAATGTGCATTAAAACCTGTAACCGAAGTTACTAAAGATGATTTTCTGCAGTCTGATGGAGTTATTGCCGGCTCTCCAGTATATTTCGGGACCATGGCTGCAGAGCTGAAAGATATCTTTGATAAATTCATTGAAACTCGAAGCCAGATGGAAGATAAAATAGGAGCTGCTTTTGCAACCTCTGCACACCACACAGGCGGAAAAGAAACCACAATAATCTCCATTATCGAAGCATTCCTGATATACGGCATGATAGTAGTGGGAGATCCTCTTGATGCCAGTGGACATTATGGTGTGGCTTGCGCTGGAACACCAGACGAGAAAACCGCACAGGATGCAGCAAAGATGGGAAAAAGAGTTGCTTTGCTGGTTAAGAAGTTGAAAGGGTAGCTTAGAATTGTAAAGCGACCAGCTTGGTCGCTCTCTCGACCTGGCAGGTCGAGTTACATTGAAACACCTTCCGAAGCTTTCATTCAAGTTTTCTGATGAAAGAAGATTCGGAAGGTTAAATGAAGTTTGAATATTTTGAGCGAGAACTTTCCGAATCTCAGTCTTCGCTACGCTATGCTAGGACAGATTAGTAGTAAGAATTACGTTTTGGAAAGCTTCGGAAAGGATGAGAGCAATAAAGTTAGAGTTACAAAAACAATTTGACACACATAAAACAGAAAAAATTTATTGCTTTGTTAATTAAAGTATTACCTATAAAACTGGATTTAACTATAAATTCAGTAAATATAAATAACATCGCTAATTCATTCGATAGAATAGCTAAAGAACTTATTAATGATTTTGTTCTAATAGTAAATGATTCAAAATTCAGGTTTACAGAGATTGAATTTTATTATTTTATTAAAGGTATCCATGAAGATAATATTACACATGAACACAAAAGAAAACAAGGAATGTGGAGAGCTCATAATCAAGGTTTTGATTTAACATTATCTAGCACAGAAGACAGTTATGGTGGAATTTTGATAAGAGGACTTAAACAAGAAAGTAACAATAAATACACAAATGGACCAAGAAGATGTATCTTCCAGATATTCGAGAAATTTAATAATATTAATGGATTACCGAGTACCATCGAACTTAAATACGAACTAAAAAAGAAAACAACAACAATATTTAAAACATTCCGAAAACTTTCTGATAATCAACAGCAGAAGTGCTTTGCAAATAGCTATTATAGATATTATACTGAAATAGAAAAATGGCAAAGTAAGCATATAACTAATAAACAAATAAATGCAATGAAAACAAAAAGAAAAAAAATATAATAGGAGGGAAAAATGAAAGTTAAATTGTGTTTTTTTATTTTATTTCTAATCATCGTACAAGGTCTCTTTGCAACTAATTATTGTCTTTATTTCGATGGAACAAATGATCTTGTAAATTGTGGAGACGCCGAGATTAATTATGGTAATAATTTCACTGTTGAGGGATGGATTAAAATGCCAGATGAATTGGGAGGTGATCGAAGCTGGATTGCACATTTGGAATGGCATAGCGGTGGTCCGTATTATGGTTTTTTCTTTCGTATTAGAAATACAACTGATAGAGCATCGTTTGTTGTAGATGATACTGATGGAAGTTCTTTAAGATTTGAAACAGATGCAAGTATACAAAAGAATGTATGGGTTCATTTAACTGGTGTATACACAGGTACGAATTCATATATTTATGTAAACGGGAATTTAGCTGCTGGAACTCAATACGGCAGTACAAATGGAACAGTAGGAAACCCAAATCAGAATTTATACTTTGCTTATGAATATTGGATTGATGGGATGTACATGAATGTAAGCATTGATGAGATTCGTATATGGGATGATGTTCGCACACAAACAGAAATTCAAAACAATATGTATAATGAATTAACTGGAAATGAACAAGGACTCGTGGGATATTGGAAATTGAATGAGAATGGAGGAGTAACAGCTTTTGATTCAAAAGGTAATAATGATGGAACACTTGTTGGTTTACCAGATTGGATAGTGTGTGATTCACCCCTTCCTGTTACACTTTCTTCTTTTACTGCTGCTTATACAAACGGAAATCCAACTCTGTGTTGGATAACACAATCCGAAAATAATAATCTTGGTTGGAATATATACCGTTCCGAAACTGAGACTCTTACAGAAACAATCCAAATTAATTTTGATATTATACCTGGAGCAGGAACTACTTCTCAGCCAACTGAATATATTTTTGAAGATGAAAACGAAACATTAACAGGAGAAACTTACTGGTATATTCTGGAGAGTGTATCGGGTAGTGGAGAAACTCAAGACTACTGTCCCATTTCACTTACCATTCCCGAAGGAGAGATCATTCCCGAACTTCCCACAACAACAATGCTTTATGGTAACTTTCCAAATCCGTTCAATCCTGATACAAATATCATGTTCGATGTGAAAGAAAGTGAAATTGCCAAGTTAACTATTTTCAACGTGAAGGGGCAGGTAGTTGAAACTGAAATGTATGAAGCTGGTGCAAGAATTCATGTATTTGATTCTGAAAAGAATGCATCAGGCATTTATTTCTACAAGCTGGAATCAGAAAGCTACAAATGTAATAAGAAGATGCTATTGCTAAAATAAAAAAACCCCTGCTCATCTGAGCGGGGTTAAAAAACTATGGTGCAGAAGGCGGGACTTGAACCCGCACACCCAAAAAAGGGCACAAGATCCTTAGTCTTGCGTGTCTGCCAATTCCACCACTTCTGCGTTTATTCTGTAACCGGTTCGCCCAAAGGTTCTTCGGTAGTTGGCAAAGCCGGTAATTCTTCTTCTTGAATATCTTTTTCGACAGCTTCTTTTTTCATTTGTTCAACTGCCTTGCTGGTAGTGCTGGTTTTTGTACCTCTAAGCTGGAAAGCCAGTAGAATGCAATTCACTACAAAAAGTACAGCTAATACCTGGGTTATTTGCTTTAAGAACTTAGAAGCTCCCTGACCACCCAGAATGTTGGAAGCAGTTCCACCAACGAGTCCGTCCAGCGCTCCACCTTTACTCGATTGGGCAAGAATAACCAGGATTAATCCAACCGAAATAATCACATGTATGATCATTAAAAACATATACATTTTAACTCCTAACCTTTAATGCAAAAACACTTTTATTTTGCTGTTTTTTGGTGTCAATGAGAAAAATGAAATGCATCCCCGAAAAAATTTCAAAATCATTGTATTCTTTATATTCTAAAAAATTACAAGAAGATTGTTCATACAGATATTGGAAAGTATTGATCTTCATTTCTTTTGTACCGACAAAAGAAGCGAAGCAAAGAAAAACTCCCGGCGAATATAGATTACTAAAATCGGTAAACGCCACTAAAAAATCTTAACTCGTTATTTTCTAAGAAGAATCAAAGAAAGAAATTAGAAAACCACTCAAACAGAAAATTTTTCTTAACGCTTACTTATTACCAATTTTCTAACGTAATATATATTATGCCGGTTTTTAAAAGAAGAATGCATTTCAAGTTATAATAATTTTCTATTCGCATACGATGAACAAAATTAATATTATGTAGAATCTTTTTGGAACTACTTTTTTAACGGCTTTCTTATGTTTCATTTTATTGTTTTTCAATAGAATACCTTTAGAACTAATGTTGGTTTTCGGGGGATGAATGAAAAAATATCAATCAGCAATTATCATTTGCATTCTATTCCAGACCGAGTTCTTTTCTCAGGAAAGTTACCTTTTGGGAAACGATCTCACTTGCTTTTTTTGCACCTTCTCTCAGTACTTCGTCTATATAATCTTTGTTATTTATCAGGTCTTCATATTTACTTCGGATGGGAGTAATAGTTTTATTCATTATTTCAAAAAGTTCCTGTTTTGCTTTTCCCCAGCCCATACCACCAGCCTGGTATTTTTTTCTCATTTCAGCCTGTTGCTGTTTGTCTGCAAAAAGTTTGTAAATTGCAAAGATATTGCATTTATCGGGGTCTTTGGGTTCGTCTACTGTTTGTGAATTTGTAACTATCTTCATTAGAAGTTTTCGCAGCTTTTTGGATTCCAGGAATAAAGGGATTGTGTTATTATAACTTTTACTCATTTTTCTACCATCCAGTCCGACAACCGAACCGGTGGATTCCCTTATCAAAGGCGCTGGGATCTTCAGCAGTTCCTTTCCATAATTATGATTTATTGTTTGGGCAATATCCACAGCCATTTCCAGGTGTTGAGCTTGATCTTTTCCCACTGGTACAACATCGCTGTCAAATTGCAGGATATCTGCTGCCATCAAAGCCGGGTAGGTGAATAATCCCATATTAACACCATCATCTGGATCTCTGCCGGCTTCTGTGTTTTCGGCAACTTTCGCTTTGTAGGCATGTGCTCGGTTCATTAATCCTTTGGAAGTGAATGCCATCAGAAGGATAGTTAATTCAAATGTTCCGCATACAGCAGATTGTTTGTACAAAATAGATTCCTTAGGATTCAAACCCATTGCCAGCCAGGTAGCTGCAACCTCATAAGTAAGTTCTTTAATTATTCTGGGGTTTTTTATGGAATTTAAACCGTGGTAATCTGCTATGAAATAACGTGTATCATAATCTTTTGCGAGTTCTAATGCCGGTTTATACATCCCGAAATAATTTCCCAGATGCGGTGAACCTGTCGGTTTTATGCCTGTCAGTGCTATTTTGCGTTCCATCAATCCTCCTATTCTCCAACTAACTTTGAAAAAGTTTACGAGTAAGAGTCTCACTTATAAACTTTTTCGAAGTTTCACTATTGCTTGTCATTCCGCACTTGATGCGGAATCTAAATCCTTTATTTGATTAGATTCCCGTTTTCACGGGAATGACAAAAAAATTAGTTTTTCTCGTTCCAAAGCCTAAGCTTTGGAATGTCTTCTGTTTCCAAACTGGGACTTGGAAACAAGAATAATAAACTGGGTTTGGAAGACAATTAATAAAAGTAAAACAATTCTTATCCGTTATCATCCGCTTCATCTGCGTCATCCGCGTTCTATTCTCCCCACCAGGTCATATTCCCAGGAATCGGTTATCTCTACCGTAACGATTTTCCCAATTTCAGATTCACCCTCTTCGATGAATACCGTTCCGTCAATTTCGGGAGCATCGAAATAACTTCTTCCCTCGAAAGGAAATTCTCCTTCCTCACCAATTCGGTCAACAATAACTTTGATTTTTTTACCTATCAGGTTGGTCAGGAAATCTTCGGAAATCGTTTGCTGAAGCATCATGATCTCCTCTTTTCTTTCTTCAGCAATTTTTTCCGTGACTTGTTCAACCAGGTCGAATGCTTGTGTATCTTCTTCTCTGGAATAGGAAAAAATTCCTAATCGTTCAAACTTCATTTCTTTTATAAAATCTCGAAGTTCAATGTATTTATCTTCAGATTCACCGGGATAGCCTGTAATGAGAGTTGTGCGGATTATTGCTTCAGGTATTTTTGTTCGGATTTCTGTGATGATCTCTTTAATGCGTTCCTTTGTAACTTTTCGGTTCATGCTTTGCAGGATTTCGTTGTTAATATGCTGGATAGGGATCTCAAAATATTTGCAGAACTTTGGTAAATGTGCAATTACATCAATTATTTCTGTTGTAATATGAGCCGGATGCAGGTAAAGAATGCGTATCCATTCCAGGTTTTCAATTTGATGAAGTTCTTTTAGTAATTGAGAAAGTCTGTGTTCTCCGTAAATATCAACTCCATAATTTGCTGTATCCTGGGCTGTGAGGATCAGTTCTTTCACACCATTGTCTACCAGTGATCTTGCTTCTTTCACCAATTTTTCAATTGGAACGCTTGTTAATTTTCCACGTATGGAAGGAATGGCACAGTAGCTGCAATGATTATTACATCCGTCACTTACCCGGAGATAAGCAAAATGGGGAAGGGTGAGAAGTTTCCGCTCTGACGTTGGCTTTGTTTTAAATATTTTAGCAAAATTATCGAAATCTTTTAATTCTATTAATTCATCAATTTCCGGGATGGTTTCCTTGATGTTCTGAAAATATCTTTTCACCAGGCAGCCGGTAACAACCAGCTTCCTGCATTTGCCGGTTTTTTTATGTTCTGCAGCTGCCAGGACAGTTTCGATGGATTCTTCTTTTGCATCCAAAATGAACCCGCAGGTATTGATGATGATAACTTCCGCTTCTTCGAATTTATCGGTAATAGAATAACCCGACTGCTCGATAATGTTTGCGAAAACCTCGCTATCTACCAGGTTCTTGGAACAACCCAGACTTATTATTGCATATTTTTTCATCATTTCTCTATCAAGTCCCCCTTTTTAAGGGGGAATAAAAGGGGGTTATGCTTGTTCCCATGCTCCTGCGTGGGAATACTCCGCAGGTTCAATCAGGCAATTGCCTGATGAACCTAAACGTTTTACTAAGTTCATCCCAGAACTTGACACAACTCGGTGCATTTCAGTGATTTTCGGTGTTTAATTCTTTAATCCAACAAATGAATGATAACCCCGGAACGAAGTTTAGGCTCAAACCAGGTGGATTTTGGCGGCATTACTTCACCGGCATCGGCAATTGCCATAAGCTGCTCGATGGAAGTGGGGTACAGAGAAAATGCAACAGCTTCACCGGTATTAACACGCCTGGAAAGTTCTTCCAATCCGCGAATACCGCCCACAAAATCGATTCGTTTATCTTTGCGGGGATCACCAATTCCCAGGATGGGGGAAAGCAGGTTTTCCTGTAGTATGGAAACATCCAGCGATCTCACCGGATCATTATCGGGGAAAGTTCCTTGTTTAACTGTTAGCTTATACCAGGATCCATCCAGGTACATTCCGAAATTATGCAATCCTTCCGGATGATATGATTTGTCTTTAGAATAAATATCAACTGTAAACTTTTCCTCTACTTTCTTTAAAAAATCATCAGTGAAAAGACCATTCAAATCTTTCACTACCCGATTGTAATCCATGATGTAAAGCTGATCGTGGGGGAAGATAACCGAAAGAAAATAGTTATACTCCTCTTCACCGGTATGGTTCGGATTTGCTTCTCTTCTTCTTTGTCCAACGATGGTACCGGAAGCAGAACGGTGATGACCATCGGCAACATAAAGAAAATCGATTTTAGCAAAAATATCCATGATCTTGCGAATGTCTTGTTCCCGATCGACTTTCCAGAAAATATGTTTGATGCCATCTTCCGCTTCAAAATCGTAAACAGGTTTCTGTGTAATAAGTTCTTCAACCAGTTCATTCATTTCCTGCCTGCCTTTGTAAGTAAGAAAAACCGGACCGGTATTGGCATTTAATGTATCCACATGCTTGATGCGGTCTGTTTCTTTATCTGCACGGGTATGCTCGTGTTTCTTGATGATATCATTTTCGTAATCTTCGATGGATGCTCCAGCAACGAGACCTATCTCGTCTACATTCCCCATGATCAGGCGGTAAAGATAAAAACATGGTTTCTCATCCTGGATAAGAGTACCATCTGCGATCATTTTATAAAGGTTTTCTCTACCTTTTTGGTAAACACTTTCATCGTACAGATCGATGTTTTCCGGCAGGTCGACTTCTGGTTTTACCACGTGCAGGAAACTGTAGGGTTTATCGTTCACTTGCAAGCGTGCTTCGGTGGAATTCAGAACATCATAAGGTGGAGAAGCCACATCTTTTATTTTATCCTCAGCCGGTCGAACACCCCTGAAAGGCTTGATTTTAGCCACTGTTTTCTCCTGATCTATTTTTTTACTTTTTCTACGGTTAAATGCATTTTTCTGCCGTTTATATCCCATTCGATCATATCTTTCTGAACTTCTTTTACTGCATGGAACGAATCGGTGAGAGTTTCATTCTTAATGTAATCGGCATATTTCAGGAAAACATCCTCGATTTCATTTTCTGCCAGGAAGAATATCTTTATTCTATCCATGATCTCCAGGTTTTTTTCTTTGCGAGTGAACTGGATCTTATTCACAAGTTCACGAGCCAGTCCTTCCTCGATAAGCTCGGGAGTGAGATGAGTATCCAGAGCCACAAAAAGTTCTTTATTGGTTTCGAATACAAAACCTTCTCTATCTTTGATGGAGATGATCAGGTCTTCTTCAGTTAATTTGAAAGTACTGCCATCCATTTCCAGGTAATAATCCATGCCTTTATGAAGCTTCTCGATAATACTGTCAGCATCCATCTGAGCTAAAGCAGAAGCAATGTTTTTCATGTGTTTACCATATTTTGGTCCCATCACTTTAAAATCCGGTTTGAGCTCATAACTCACAAAATTATCTTTTTCGTGAATATATTTTATCTTTTTCACATTGATCTCTTCTTTGATCAGGTTTTCCATTCTGGCTACCAGATGCTTGTGTTTTTCAGGAATGTGAAGTGCACCCAGAGTCTGGCGAACCTTTATTTGACAGGTATTCCTGGCTGCTCTTCCCAATGAAACCAGATCGATCACTATCTTCATCTCTTTTTCCAATTCAGGAAAAATAACCTTACTGTTACTAACAGGATAATTTTCCAAATGCACGCTTTCTTTTCCAGTAAGATTGGTAAATATTTCTTCTGACAAAAAGGGAGCAAATGGAGCCATTAATTTGGTTACAGCAACCATCACCTGGTAAAGTGTGAGATATGCCTGCTTTTTATTTTCAGTAAGCTTTAGTTCCCAGTATCTCCTCCTGCTACGACGTACATACCAGTTGCTGAGTTCATCTATTACGAAGTTCTGGATCTGACGGACAGCTCGCGTCAGTTCATATTTTTCGATGTTCTTTGTAACATCTGCTATCAGGGTATTCAAACGGGAAATGATCCACTTATCGATCTCGACTTCCTTTTTATCACTTAGCTCATATTTACCTGCATCAAAGCCATCGATATTGGCATAAGTAACGTAGAATGAATATACGTTTTTCAACGTGCCAAAGAATTTATTAACGATCTCTACCACACCTTTTTCATCGAATTTTGTGGGAATCCAGGGAGGACTTACAGCCAGCAGATACCAGCGGATGGCATCGGCTCCATATTCATCCATAAGTTTTATCGGATTTGCTGTATTACCTTTGCTTTTACTCATCTTCCTGCCTTTCTTATCCAGGATCATGTCGTTTACCAGTACATTATTATAGGAAGATTTTCCCGTGAGCATGGTAGAAATAGCCAGCATAGAGTAAAACCAGCCGCGAGTCTGGTCGATGCCTTCACTGATGAAATCTGCTGGGAAAAGCTCTTTTTCGAACTTGTTTTTATTCTCGAAGGGATAATGCCACTGTGCAAAAGGCATGGACCCGCTATCGAACCAGCAATCTATAACTTCCGGGGTTCTGGTCATTTTCCCTTTACATTTGGGACATTCCAAAACGATATCATCCACATAAGGTCTGTGCAGTTCGATATCTTTGAGAACCTTGGATCCATCTTTCATTTTACCCTTTTTTCGTAATTCAGCAATGGAACCAATGCTTTCCTGTTCTTCGCATTTCCGGCAAACCCAGATATTGAGTGGAGTTCCCCAGAATCTATCACGGGAAATAGCCCAGTCCACATTATTTTCCAACCATTCACCAAAACGTTTTTCACCTACAAAGGTTGGAAACCAGTTGATCTTCCGATTATTTTCCAGCATCTGCTGTTTGTAAACGCTGGTTTTAATATACCAACTTGAACGGGCATAATATATGAGAGGACTTTCACAACGCCAGCAGAAAGGATAACTATGGATAACCTGTTTGCGCTTGTACAGCATATTTCTATCTTTCAGGTCTCTGATAATTCCTTTATCTGCATCTTTCACAAATTCACCAGCCCAGTTTGTTATTTCTTTCGTGAATTTTCCTGCACCATCCACAGGCTGGATTACAGGTAGTTTATATTGTTTACCCAGATCATAATCATCCTGTCCGAAAGCGGGAGCAGTGTGCACAACTCCAGTTCCATCGTCCATGGTAACGTAATCTGCCAGTCCAATATAGAAGGCTTTTTCCTTAGGAACGACGAACGGAAAAAGCTGTTCATATTCTTTGTATTCCAGGTCTTTTCCTGTATATTCTTCCACGATCTCATATTCATCATCGATCACTTCCAAACGAGCTTTTGCCAGGATTAAGAACTCATCGTTGTGCTTGATCTTCACATAAACTGCGTCTGGGTGAACAACAAGAGCTACATTCGAGATAAGTGTCCACGGTGTAGTGGTCCAGGCTAAGAAATAAGTGTTCTCTTCATTTTTCACTTTGAGTTTTATAAAGACAGACGGATCTTCCGTTTCCTGGTATCCTTGAGCTACTTCATGACTGGAAAGCGGTGTGCCGCAACTGGGGCAGTAAGGTACAATTTTATGTCCTTTGTAGATAAGACCTTTCTTGTAGAAATCGTTCAATATCCACCAAACGGTTTCAATGTAGTCATTTGAAAGTGTTTTATACGGATTATCCAGGTCTATCCAGTAACCCATCATACGGGTCATTTCCCGCCATTCTTTCTCGTAAGAAAAAACCGATATTTTACATTTATTATTGAATTTTTCCAGACCGTAGTCTTCTACTTCTTTCTTGTCTTTCAATCCCAGCTGTTTTTCTACTTCGATCTCCACAGGAAGACCGTGTGTATCCCACCCGGCTTTACGTTTAACATGTAAACCCTGCATGGTTTTATAACGGCAAACAGCATCTTTTATCGCCCTGGAAATAACATGGTGTATGCCCGGCATACCGTTTGCAGTGGGTGGACCTTCATAAAAAATAAATTGTTTTGCATCTGCGCGGATGTCTTCACTTCTTTGCGCAGTGTTTTTTTTCTGCCAGTAATCCCTGATCCTTTTTTCCAGGGCAGAGGCTTTTTCTTTTATATCAACCGATCTATACATTTGTTCTCCTACTCAATTAAAAAATATATTACTGCCTTACGGCAAATTATTTATTCTTCATTCTCTTCGTTCAGAATTTCTGCGTAATATTCGTGCAGCTCAGGAATGCCTTTCACATAATCTTTCCAGGCATTTCTTGCTTTTTCCATATCTACACATTTATGACACAGCATAATTGTGTTTTCAGGCGTTACACCAATATAACCGCGGTCATAACAGGTGTTACAGGTTTTTTTCTTCCTGTTATGAGCCGCAAGCTCCTTTGCCTTTTCCAGGTGCTTATCGTCTAATCTGAACATACTTAACCTCATTTATTCTGCTCAAAACTTTTTTAATATGTATAAATGTCAATATTAATAAGCTAACAGGTTTCCTCCGAAAATATTTCAGAATTGTTTTGTTTTTAATTTCGTTCCTATCCGGCAGCTGCCAGATGGGAATGAAAAAAAATATAGAAGATTTTCCAGTCAGAGGCTGGCAGGTGTTTATCTTCATTTCTTTTGTGCAAACACACTCTGGTTACCAAGCCCCAGCTTGGTAACCTCTTAAAAAAAAGAAATGCGTATCAAAGCTGGGGCTTTGATACGAGATATATATTGCCAATTTCTTAACGTAATTTATATTATGCCGGATTACATTCATGGGATTATTGAAATTGTAAGGAATGGTTTGAAACCATTCCCTACGTAAGGGTTATTTTAAATTAACCCTTTTTCCTCAAATAAATTTATACATGGTTGGCAGTAGTATGTTACTGCTCCACTATCTCAACCCTTCTGTTTTTAGCTTTTCCTTCATCGGTTGAATTACTCGATACGGGTGCAACAGGACCAACTCCGTAAGATTTCAGTTGTTCCTTATTAACACTATGGTTTACAATTAAACTATTTACTACAGCGTTTGCTCTTTCATTCGAGAGTTTAATATTCGCATTAAAAACACCAACATTATCGGTATGACCAACAACCAGATATTTTTTATCCGAATGTGTTATTATATATTCTGCTATCATATTTAAAGCATCGTAAGATTCACCCTTGATTTCAGATTTGCCGGTTTCAAAATAGATATCGTACACAGCAATATGACCTTTTGCTACCAACCCTGCATCTAAATTTTCGAGCGATATCATTCCCTTATCCATTGGTTTTGTTTCGATAGTTGCCAATAAGTATACTACTTTACCGTCTATATTTCCTGCAACAACACATATATAGTAATCTACTGTGTCTGTAGGTATTTTTCCGGAAAAATAATAATAAGCCATTGTGGGCATTTGCATATATTCATACTTTGTTTGATAATGGTAAGGATGCCCCTTTTTCATATAAGCATCTATGCATTCTCTGGCATTAACTATAGGAAACACAGTGCCATCTTTTTCCAGTACTGCTTCTTCATAATTTTTTATTATTTCCAAAGGGGAACGTCCTGCCGGAGCATAACAAAATCTAAGATGAGTATACCCTTCAATTTTTTCAATTTTCGTCGTTTCATCAGAGTTTTTACCTGTACAAACATAAAATTCTTCATACCCGATCTTGTCATCATGATAACAACTACTGCCGGGATAAGCAGGTGCAATATCTTTTTCTTCTTCTTCTTTTGCTTTTTCTTCTTTTTCCTGTTTTTCTTGTTCAATTTTTGATTTTTCAGTCTCTTCCGTTACTTTTTTTAATACACCCGAAAGACCAAACTTTGCGTTTACTGTTTGAAAGGTAAGAATAAACAAGCCTACAATTAATAATAAAATAATTTTTTTCATGATACTTTCTCCTTTATTTTTTCTTTGTGTAAAAGCAAGACCGAAATTGTGATTCTAACACAGTTGTGTCAATGGTTTTATTAGTTGTTATTATGTAATATTTAAAGGGACAGGTCGCGACCTGTCTTTACAATTTTAAAACGATCCTCTTCACCCAGAGCGCTTTTCTGTCAAAATTCGTTTTAAAATTCTCAACCATAAATTCACGGTCGATGGAGATATGCTCATTGAAAACTTCTTTTCCGTTAATATTCACAGTAACAGAGTTTTCCTGGTTTACCATATCGGGGTGAATGTATATTGCCAGTTCATCTACACGCGAAGTTTCGATCTCAAAATGATTTCCCCAGTATTTGGCTTTTACTGCTCCGGAAGGCTTATTCATGATAAAAGCATCATAGAATTCTACTTCAGGAAATTGACCGAATAATTTTACTTCTTTTTTATCTCGGAGAACAGTAAGAGAAACTTCATCTCCTCTTTTTTTAAAGGTTTTCAATTCGCTCAGTTTCTCGATATTCTCCACATCTTTTCCGTCCATCTTAATTACAATATCATCCTTTTTCAAACCCATACTATCTGCAGTGGAAGCTTCTATGATATCTCTTACTTTTACGCCTTTCCCTTCAAATGTTTCATCATGATAAAACCCGAATTGAATGCGTTTATTTTCCATTTTTATATTGTATTCTTTCTGCCATTCTTTAGGTGTTTCCAGAGTATCGAGTCCGGTAATTTCTAACCAGTCACAACGGTTAAATTCAGGAATGGAGGATTCCCAGTAGATTTCACTTCCGAAAATATCTCGGGCATGATTCTTCATATCTTCAACCATAATGGGAACGTCTTCATCTGCATAATCGAAAGTATGCCCGATTCCCCAATATTCTTTATATAAAAGATCGGCACCTGCTTGCAGAGATAGCTCCATCAGTTGTCGCATATCTGCAGAAGGATACAATCCATCTTCATCTGTATTAACAGCCCGTGAATGTCTGTTTCTCAGGTTGGGAAGATAGGCAGGATTCTGTGTAACTCTGGAACCCACAGCGATGAATCCATTCAATGGATAAAATGCTGCGAACAGGTTCGGATCGGTTAAAGCAAAATGAAAAGATGCTGAACCACCATCAGAAAAACCGGTCATGTAAATCTTATCATCATCGATGTTGTAATTTTCCTTCAGATTTCTTATCTGGGCTTTAACGTTTTCCATTCCTACCAGATCCCACCATATAGTATATTGATTACCCTGTGGAAATAGAAAGAACCAGTTGTTAATGACTTCATCGGGGAACATAGCAGTTATTTGGGGAACGTAATCTGAAAAATCTTCAATGAAATCTTTTCTTCCCACTCCACCATGCAGGTAAACCAGCAATCGGGCAGGTTTGGTGTGATCATAATTTTGTGGAATATGAATAAAATAGGGAGCGATAAGTGTATCATTGATAACATTTTCCTTTTGCAGGAAGATTCCGGTACTGTCCGCTGGTTGATAATTATTCCAGTTTGCCAGAAGAATGAATAACGAATCGTTTGAAATGGCATTGTCATTTATGAGATCATCCAGGGAAACCGTTCCCATCAGCCATGAACTAATAAGAAAAACAAATATAATAATTATTGTTTTTTTCATTTTAAATCCCTTATTTATACTTGGATGGATTAAGCAAAATTGCAAATAATTGTCTTTCTGAGGATGAACTTACATAGACATTCGACGAAGAATCTCATTATGAGCATAGATCCTTCATCGGTAACAGCATGATGAATTCTTCAGGATGACAAAAAATGGCAATTTTGCAGAACTCATTTATACCAGGTGATAGAGATTTCACCGATATCTTCCAGATTGTCGAGAGGGAAGTTAAATTTCTGTAGAACTTTCAAGTAGCGTTTTTTGGTCTTAGCCGGCATTGTTATGCTGGATATTTTACTGGCGATCAGTTCTCCGGATTTTGTGAATATCTTGATAAGAACAGCCTTTTTCAATTCCAGGTTATGCGGATTTATAACAACAAAAGCCACATCTGCACTCACCCTGGTAAGCTCGGTAATTTCAATATCAGAAATGGGTAAGCTTTTACCCTGTGTCTTTTTCCAGCAGTTATGCATTATAAATCCAAATATGACCAACAACATGAGAAGCAGCTTTACTGTTGGTGGAATTGGCCAGCGTTTTTTTATATCGATTCTATCAATAGAGCGCATAAAAACTCCTCAGAATGTTTATTTCACTTTCCACAGATCAGGCAGTTCCCTTTCATTTCTGCAGGCTTTTCTACTCCCATAATATGCAGGATTGTAGGAGCAACATCAGCCAGGATACCGTTTTTAAGACCAGGTTTTTTCCCGCTTGCCAAAGAAACCACACAGGGAACCGGATTTGTGCTGTGGGTTGTACATATTTGTCCGTTTTCATCCAGCATTTTTTCTGCATTTCCATGGTCAGCAATTAAAATGATATTATAACCGTTCTGTTTTGCAGTTGGAAATACTTCACCCAGGCAACTGTCCACTGCTTCCACAGCTTTTACCGTTGCCTTAAAAACGCCAGTATGACCCACCATATCACAATTGGCAAAGTTAACAACGATAAGGTCGTACCTCTTGCTTTTCAAAGCATTCAGCAGGTGGTCTCTTATTTCGTGAGCGCTCATTTCGGGTTGCATATCATAGGTGGGAACGCGGGGTGAATCTACCAGCATTCTCTCTTCATTTTTAAAATGTGCTTCCACTCCACCATTAAAGAAAAAAGTAACATGCGCATACTTTTCTGTTTCTGCCAATCTTAATTGCTTTAATCCTTTTGCAGCGATTACTTCTCCCATTATTTTTTTTAACTGAGGACGCTTAAATGCTACTTCCACATAGGGAGTGAACTTGATGTCATATTCATTGAAACAAATAAATTTAAGATTTTTGAAACTTCTCACCGGGAATTTATTAAAATCCGGAACTTTTAAGCAGCGTGTAAGCTGACGCATCCTGTCGCCACGGAAATTAAAAGAGATAACTGCATCAATATCTTTAAGCGTAGCTACCGGTTTTCCATTTTCGATCATAACTTTGGGAATTATGAATTCATCTGTGATATCGGAATCATAACTTTTCTGAATTGCTTTTAAAGGATCGACTGTTTTTTCACCTTTACCGTTTACGATAACATCGTATGCTTTTTCGATGCGTTTCCAACGAAAATCACGATCCATAGCATAATATCTACCAGAGATGGTTGCCACTTTCCCGAATCCGATCTCTTTTGATTTTGCCAGGAATTGTTTCATTAGGTCAATTCCGGAATGGGGAAGAGTGTCACGTCCATCCATGAAAGCATGAAAATAGACCTGTTTCAAACCCTCTTTTTTACAGAGCTCAAGTAACGCCCAAATATGGTTTATATTGCTGTGTACGTTTCCGTTGGATAGAAGACCAAGAAGATGGAGGTTGCTTTTATTTCTTTTTACGTGTTCAATCGCTTCTAATAATTTCTCGTTTTTAAAAAATTTACCATTCTGGATTTTTTTAAGGATCATTGTGTTAAGCTGGTAAACGATCCGACCTGCCCCGATATTTAAATGTCCAACCTCGGAGTTGCCCATATCACCGTCCAGTAAGCCTACAGCTTTTCCTGAGGTAATAAGCTCACTATTTGGATTTTCACTGATAAATTTATCATAATTGGGTTTATTTGCTGCTGCAATAGCATTTCCATATTCTGAAAGATTAATACCAAATCCATCCAATATAAGAAGTAAAACTTTTTCCATTTCAACTCCAGTATCTACACCTTAGTTCAAAAAATATAATTATAGGCTCTTTTGTAAAGAATCATTTTTTTACAAGATGACAGTGTCAAGATAAGAGTTCATGGGATACGATTTTAACATAACTGCATACATTTCTTTACTTGACAGGCAGTAATGAATACAGATTTTAACAACAGGAAATTAATTGGTATTGGAGACTGGATGCTGAAAGTGGGAATAGTTGGAGTTGGTCAATTCGGGCAAAACCACGCGCGTATCCTAAGTCTGAGTGATAAATGTAAATTCGTGGGGCTTTACGATAAAAATGAAAAACGTGCTGAAGAAATAGCAAATAAAATAGGAGCAAGAATTTTCCCCAATTTCGATTCGCTGCTGGATGAATGCGATGCGTTGGTAAACGTGGTTACCACCATTTCTCACTATGAATTGGCAAAGAAAGCACTGGAGCGTGGCATTCATGTTTTTATAGAAAAACCTATAACTTCCAATCTCTGGCAGGCAGAAGAAATAATAGAATTAGCAAAAAAAAGGAATCTTAATATCCAGGTAGGTCATGTCGAACGTTTCAATCCAATAGTGATGGAAATGGAAGATAAAATAAAAGATCCGCTTTTCATCGAATGCCACCGTATTGCACCATTCACACCACGCGGAACGGATATTCCGGTGGTACTGGAGCTGATGATCCATGATATCGACCTGATACTTGCTTTCATTAAAAGCAAAGTAAAACATATCAGCGCCAGCGGTGCGGGGGTGATGACCAAAAGCATTGATATTGCAAATGCTCGTATCGAATTCGAGGATGGAGCAGTAGCCAATATAACAGCCAGCAGGATTTCCATGAAGCGTTCACGTAAACTGAGGATTTTCCAGAAGGACGACTATTTTTCCATGGATTTCCAGGCAAAGAAAGTAACTCATATCAGGAAGTCGAAAAATTTATATAAAGTATTGCCCCAGATCATGATGGGTAAATATGACAAGATCGATACCAAAGATGTTGTGGACATCGTGGAGGTGGATGCTTCCAACCGTAAGAAAGATGCACTCACTTGCGAGCTCGAGTCTTTTATCCATGCGGTTGAAGCAGATATAAATCCGGTGGTGGACGGTGCCAGCGGAACCAGAGCACTTAAAGTTGCCCTGGAGATTGTGAAGAAGATAAATAAGAGGTAGAACCCTTTGCAGTTTTTTTTCCTCTTTCCTAAGCTTCCGTCAATTGCCGAACTCGTCTGCTTGGGAAAGTATTAATACTATAGAAATTATCAGGAGAAGTAAGTGAAAATAATAGAAGTAAAAGATGTAGAGAAAAATTTGGGAAAAGAAGTAAAACTGCGCGGTTGGGTACGTAACTACCGCAAAGCCAGCAGTAAACTTAGGTTTGTTATTTTCCGCGATGGCAACGGGGATTTACAATGCGTTGCTTCCAAGCCGGATATGGGTGAAGAAGCTTTTGATAAAGTGAAACTACTTACCATGGAAACTTCACTGGAAATTATTGGTGTACCACAAAGGCATCCCAAATTTGAAGATAGATATGAATTCCATTTGAAAGATGTAAAAATCATTGGCACAGCAGAAGAATACCCAATAGGCAAGAAGGAGCACGGTCCGGATTTCTTGCTTTCACAGCGTCACCTGTGGCTGCGTACCCGCAGGCAGAATGCAATTCTCAAGATACGGCATACCGTGTATTTTGCGATTTGCGAATATATGAACAACAATGGTTTCTACCGCTTTGATTCACCTATTCTCACACCGAATGCCAGCGAGGGAACTACCACTCTTTTCGAAGTACCCTATTTCGATCTGGGTTCTGCTTTTCTTTCTCAATCCGGGCAATTATACCTGGAAGCAGGAATTATGAGTCTGGGCAAGGTTTACGATTTTGGTCCGGTATTCCGTGCGGAAAAATCCAAGACACGTAAACACCTCACAGAGTTCTGGATGATGGATGCGGAAGCAGCTTTTGTGGAACATGAAGAGAACATGCAAATGCAGGAAGAACTAATCCACTTTATAATTCGATCTGTTATGAGAAGGAACAAACAGGAACTTGAAATTCTGGAAAGAGATGTTGAAAAACTGAAAAAAGCCGATGCTCCTTTTAAAATAATGACTCATAGCCAGGTTATCGATATGCTTAAAGCTAAGGGAGTTGAAATTGGCTATGAAGATGATTTTGGGGCTGCTGAAGAGGAGATGATAACCGAAGATTCCGAGGTTCCGATATTCGTAGATAGATGGCCGAAAGATATTAAATCGTTCTACATGAAACGAGACCCGGAAAATCCCGATCTGGTGTTGGGTGCAGACCTGATAGCTCCCGAAGGTTTTGGAGAGATCATTGGTGGCTCACAACGTGAGGATGATCATGCTATCCTGTTGGGAAGGATCAAAAAAGAAGGTTATGATGTAAAAGACTACCAGTGGTTCCTCGATCTACGTAAATACGGCAGCGTACCGCACAGTGGTTTTGGTATCGGGTTGGAAAGACTTATCCAGTGGATGAGCGGTGTGCGGCATATCCGCGAAGTAATTCCCTTTCCCAGGATGA
>CBDUTJ010000004.1:0-104892 GCA_965370415.1 uncultured bacterium
CCTCCTGCTGTTAAGATTAACGCAATTCTACTTCTGCGAAACAAGTCTAAATAAATCCTCTTTAATTCTCCCTTTCCAACTTCGCTGAGCTACGTCGGACAAACAAAAGGGAGATTATACGGAACTATAATAATTCTTCTTTTCCGTCGTTTTTCAATCTTTCAACTATTTTTTTTACATCTTCGTTGCGGTCTTTACTGGCAATGAGAAGCGCATCTCTGCTGTCTATCACCACCAGGTTCTTTACTCCGATAAGTGCCACAAATTTATCTGAATTCACGTAGTTATTATTGCTTTCAATTATTTCATTTTTACATTTAAGAACGTTATTGTTTTCATCTTTTAGGGAAACATCGTAAAGTGCTTTCCAGCTTCCCATATCACTCCAGCCGTAATCTACAGGGATCACAACCCGTTTTTCTGCTTTTTCCATAATTCCAATATCAACTGGTAGCTTGGGCATTTGAGTATATTCTTCGGAAATATCAGCAGATAATCCTTCCGAATTCCATTTTGCATTTATTTTTTCCAGAATCAGTGCAACCTTTGGAAGGTAATTCTGGTAAGCTTTCAGGATGGTTTCGATTTTCCACATAAACATACCGCTGTTCCAGAAGAAATTTCCCGCATTCAGAAAGGCTTTAGCTGTTTCCAGATCAGGTTTTTCCTTAAACTGTTTCACGTTAAACATTCCTTTCTCTATTTCTTTACCAGCTTCGATGTAACCATAACCAGTTGCTGGATAGTCTGGTTTTATTCCGAATGTAACCAAATTATCTTTCCCAGCAGACTTTTCACCTTCTTCCAGAGAAGCTAGAAAATCGTCTCTGTGGGTAATTAAATGGTCAGCTGGCAATACTATCATCTTCTCTTTTTTATCGTATTTACGAGCGAGATATTGAGCACTGAGTGCAATACATGGTGCGGTGTTCATACCAAATGGTTCAATAATAATATTTTCCTGTGGAAGGCATGGTAAGTGCTTTCTGGTTAGTTCAACCTGAGAGTCTGCTGTAACGATGTATATATCTTCAATTTTAATTTTAGGTTGAAGACGCTTAACTGTCATTTGGAGCATAGAATCTTCTGAAATAATATTCAGAAATTGTTTTGGATTGGATTCTCTGCTGAGTGGCCAGAAACGAGTTCCCACACCACCTGCCATAATAAGAGCGATCATAATTTCTCCTGGTTGAAATGCTTTTTATTCAAGGTTAGAAAGTCCTGTTAAAGAATCTTCCAAACCGCATTTATTTTCTATTATCTATTATATTTGTGCCTTCAGGTAATGTAATCTCAAAAATATCTTTCGGCAAGCTTTTATTAATCTTTTCGTTAAAAAACTTATAGGTTACTCTATTTTCATCAATGTCAATGACAGTAAATTCAGTTATCTGGAAATTTTTAATATTTATCTCGATCTGCTGGCTATCAGGAGTTACCAGCTTGATTCTGAAACTAATGCTATCGCTCTTGATCAATTCTTTTTGGGAAACATCCCAATATTCTGAAATTAATTTCACAGGTCTCAATTCGGTTTGCGTATCATTTGATATGAGAGCCTGCTGTGAAGCTGTATCATACATTGTGACAGTATCTTTTTTTATAAGCAACAATTGTCCAGTTGGTTCACTATATTTCATCAGGAAGCAATCTGTATTGTAATAAATCTTTCCATTTGATTGTTTGCTAACATCAAGTTCTTTCCAATAATTTTGTTGTGTGAAATTTGCTTCATAACTCTTTATATTGGAATAAGTTATCGAAATATTTTCATATATTTTTTCTAATTGCTCATCCGCAAAAAGAGATATGGTCAGGAATAAAAAAAATATGATTTTACTCAGGTAAGTAGCCATAAATCTTCAAATCCTCTTCTGTTGCCATGACTTCACGAGATTTACTACCAACGTGTGGACCTACTATCCCGGCACTTTCCATCATATCGATAAGTCTGCCGGCTCGTGCATAACCGATCTTGAAATGACGCTGCAACATGGAGACTGAAGCTTGTCCTGCAGTAACCACAGCAACTACTGCTTCCGGGAATAGTTCATCATCATAATTAAATTCATCCAGGGTTGTTTGTTCATCAGACATAATCACAATTTCCTGCTCCGGTTTGGGCTGTGTTCTCAGATAATCTATCACATTATGAATCTCAGAAGGCAAGATATAAGCTCCGTGAATTCTATCGGGTCCAGCTTTTCCGGGTGCCAGGAATAAGCTGTCTCCCAATCCTAAAAGCTTTTCTGCTCCGTTGGCATCTATGATAACACGTGAATCTATCTTTGTAGAAACTTTGAATGCAATTCGTGAGGGGAAATTAGCCTTGATAACGCCTGTGATAACTTTTATTGAGGGACGCTGGGTAGCCAGAATTAGATGAACGCCAATGGCTCGCGCCATTTGTGCCAGGCGTGTTATGGGTCTTTCCGCATCCCTGCCCACGGTCATCATCAGATCGGCTAATTCATCCACGATGATGATAATGTGAGGTAAAGGAATATCTTCTATCGATTCATCTTTCTGTCGGAGTTTTGTTATCTTTTCGTTATAAGAATTTAGGTTTTTTACTTTGTATTTCTGAAGAAGTTCGTATCTATGTTCCATTTCGACGACACCCCAATTAAGAGCAATGAGAGCATCTTCGTTGTTTGTAACTACTTCCTGAATAAGATGTGGAATACCTTCATAACCGGAAAGCTCGATGCGTTTTGGATCGATGAGAATAAAGCGAACCTCGTCGGGGGTTGCCCTGAAAAGAATACTGTTTATTATTGTATTCACGCAAACGCTTTTCCCTGAACCGGTTGCCCCAGCGATTAACAGGTGGGGCATTGTAGCCAGATCGGTAACCATCGGTTTTCCCGAAATATCTTTTCCCAGTCCGAAAGCCAACTTACTTTTCAATCCTTTAATTTCATCAGAAAGCAGAATATCTTTCAGGAAGATAGTATCCCGGTTTACGTTGGGAATTTCAATGCCGACGAGCCCCCTGCCGGGAATAGGCGCCTGCACCCTGATGCTGGTAGCTTTGATAGCCAAAGCCAGATCATCTGCCAAAGCGTGGAATTTGTTCACTTTTATACCAGCGGCAGGTTTAATTTCGTATTGAGTAATAATAGGTCCAATATTCACGTTCATTACTTCCGCATCCACATTAAATTCTGCAAGTTTTTGAATAAGTATCTTACTAATTTCACGGATATTTGCTTCGATATTTTCTCGGTCTCGTTTTGTGGGTTGAGTACTGGTAAGGAAATCTTCAATTTCCGGAAGTATGTATTCCCGTGGGGTATCGGTTACCTGCTCTTTATCTTGAGTTAGTTTAGATTTTATTATTTTTGGTTTAGATTTTGGTTCATCCTTTTCGTGAGCAACATGATCAATAATATTTAATTTCGATCTTTTACTTCTATCGTCATCTAATATTTTTATTTCTTTTATCTTTTTGGTCTTTGCCTTTTTCTTCCCTAGCACTGCTGGTTTTTTGAAAAATAAACTACTGATAAAATTTACCGTATTATAAAGAGCATTATAAAGCCAGACAAAGAAGTTCTTAATATTTTCCACTTCAAAAATGATGAGAATACTGGTAATAACAACTGCTGCCGATATTATTAGTGTGCCGGTACGGTCAAAGACCTTCACCATGAATTCAAAAAAAGTCCAAGGGAGCACTCCCACCAGCAGGATCCTGATCTTTTCATTGATGATAAGAAATTCGTTAATTTGAACAGAAAACCTGATGAAATTGAAGAAAAATGCAAAAAGAATAAAGAATAATATCTTCTGCAGAAACTTAATTTTATCCTTTGCAAATATCATGAAAAACCCTATGAGCGCAGTTCCCAAAAGCAGCGAGAAACAAAAGAATTTACCAAAAACATACAACAACCAATAGCCAAAGAAAACACCAAATATACCGATTGGATTATTGAAATTCGGAAATTGCAGTTTTATAAATCTAAAGAAAGTGATATTGGAGTTCTTCATGATCTCATAATCAAAATTCAGGCTGCGCACATCACCAGAGATGGCAAATAAGAATAGCACGGACAATATTAGCAGAGCTAATCCAGAGAATACGTACCAGTAACTTTTTTTAACTTCGGTTTTCATATTTTTACTCCATTAAACGCTAAAACGGATATTTATTACATCACCATCTTTGACAATGTAATTTTTCCCTTCTAATCGAATTAGGCCCTTTTCCCGTAGAGCTTTTTCGCTGCCAAGCCGTATCAGGTCTTCATAGGTAAAGCACTCTGCCCGAATGAATCCTCTAGCTAAATCGGAATGTACTTTCCCAGCCGCATCTACTGCATTCTCACCTTTAACGATAGTCCAGGCTCGAACTTCATCTTTTCCTATCGTAAAAAAACTAATATAGCCAAGAAGTTCGTAAGAGAGTTTTGTAAGTCTATCCCATGCAGATTCTTTTATATTCATATCCGCCATAAAATCCTGCTGTTCTTCTAGTGAAAGTTTACTCAATTCCATTTCAAAGTTGCCAGCAAATTCCATCACCATATAATTGCTGCGAATCTCTTCTAATAACCCTAAATTATATCCAAAATTCTTCTCATCTGAGTTCAGGATTATCATAAGTGGTTTCTGACTAAGAAATTGAAAGCCGCGAATTGCTTTTTCTTCATCAGATGGAAATTTAATATTTCTTAAAGGAATCTCTTTATTTAAGTTTTCAATTGCATCCTTAACAGCTTTATCCTCTATTAAGAGCTTATTCTCTTTGATACCTCTTTTCAAACTGAGTTCGATTTTTTCCAGTCTTTTTTCTGCAATTATTAAATCGGAAATAATCAATTCAGTATTTATTTTATCAATTCCATCAAGAGGATCAGGCTTTCCCAAAGTCTGGTTTAAAATTTCATCATCGAAATTCCTGACCACTACAGCAAGAGCATCCATAGTCTTTGCAAGAGTTAAAAGAGTACCGGACAGGATTTCTTTACCTAAGCCCGCAGATACTCTTGCAAAATCGATATATTCAATAGTTGCATATATAATTTTCTTAGGCTCATAGAATTCAGCGAGCTTTGAGACTCTTTCGTCCATAACTTCCACAACGCCAATGTTGGGTTCTGATTTTTGAGTTGAATAACTGGAGATTTCAGCATCAAGACCGGTTAGAGCGTTAAAAATTGTAGTTTTACCGGAATTAGTTAAACCTATCAACCCAATTTTCACTGTTGTTTTCTCCATTCATTATTATTAAGAAGTGATCTTACCTCTCCCGGTTTCAACATACGCCACATTCCAGGAGGAAGTTTTCCAAGTTTCAAATTACCTATTTGAAGGCGTTTCAATTCCAGAACTTCTGATCCAACTGCCTTCAGCATATATCTAATTTGTCTTTTCCTGCCTTCAAAGATAGTCATTCTAATTACTGTTGTTTCTGGTGTTCCTTTTTTCACATGAACAATAGCGGGCTTGGTTACTTTTCCTGAGATTTTAACTCCTTTTCTTAGTTGCTCTTGCTGGGTTGTATTTATATTTCCTTTTACTTTTACTTTATATAATTTTGGTAATTTGTAGCGAGGATGAATTATTTTTTCACTAAAATCACCTTCATTTGTAAAAAGCAGTAAACCTTCAGACATGTAATCGAGACGTCCTACTGAAAACATATTGACCCCGAAATCGGGAAGCAAGCTATAAACAGTGTTTCTATTGAGTTCATCCTTTTTGGTTACAACATATTTTTTAGGTTTATTCAACATAAGATAAATTTTCTCAGAAGAGCGTCTAATTATTTTACCATCAAATTCCACAACGTCTTTTTCTTCATCGATGATTGTTGCAAGATCAATTGTAGTAGTTCCATTTATCTTTATTCTACAGTTTGAAATCAATGCTTCCACGCTTCGCCGTGATCCCAGATTGCATTGCGAAAGGTATTTATTTAGTCTTACCATTCTTCCAGGCTTTCTTTAATTATGTAATCAAAAAGATCGCTTATTATTTTTTCTTGTGCTTCTTCCTCAGTTCTGAATTCACTTATCTCTTCAGAAGAAGAATATGTTTCAGATAGCTGTAGAGCATCATTTTTCAAGATAGTACTGTTCTTTTTTAGGTCTGTAAAACTGATTTTAAATAATATCCGAACTTCATACTCCTCTACACTAGAGCCGGCATAGGAGAGTATTTTATTTGAATAGTCCAGTATTTCGCCATCTAATTGACAATCCGGTGAAATACCCACGATTTTCAATCTGCCGTCATTATCGAAATTGCCAGATAAAGAATTGTGGATATTTTCTTCAAGATTGTATTGAGTCGTTCTATTCTCAAAAGGCATAATAGCAATGCTCTTCAAATGTGGATACCCGGTAGTATAAACTGAATATGTGCAAGAGCACAATATTATAACAAGTACAATAAATATTGATTTTTTCATATTCTTTAGCAATTAAATATTTCTTTTTCTGTCAAGAAATTAGTCGTAATGCTTGACAGAAAATATTATGTAATTCAATAAAGGCAATATAAAATATTTAGCAGGAGTATAAATGGCAAAAGATCATTTAACCATCAAACAAGCAGCTAATTTCCTGAAAGTAACTGATTCAATAGTAAAAGAGATGATAAAAGCGAAAGTATTTAAAGCCACCAGAAAGGGAAATGTCCATCAGATAGAAAAAGCAGAGGTTGAAGAATGGCTGGCAAATTTGAATGAAAGAGAAGTAGAACAATTAGCCCTGAAACGTTCTGTGTGTCGCTTCTCTGATTATTTTAAAGCTAAATTTATCTTTTTGGATTTCTTTGCAGACAATAAATATGAAGCAATTGCCGAAATGTCAAAAAAAGCTAAGGATCTTAAAATAGTGAAGGATCACAGATGGCTTTATCAGGTTGTGGTAGCAAGAGAAGAATTGGTTTCTACGGCTATTGGAAAAGGAGTGGCGCTTCTTCATCCAAGGCATCTGCATCCATCAAAAGTAAAAAAACCTGCCATCATTTTTGGTCGTTCAAAAAATGATGTGGAATTCGATGCTATAGATAATCAACCAGTAAGATTATTCTTTATGCTTTTACTTCATAATGATGCTCAACATCTCTTCTCGATCTCTTACATTTCTAAACTTCTAATGAATGAGGCTAATCTTAAAGTTCTTCGCAGTACATCATCAACTGAAGAAATAGAAAGAGCTTTAACAAAAAACGTTTTAAGGTAAGATGGTGTTTCACGTGAAACATTAATCGGCGTAGTATTCCTTTAGCCAATTTAAAGTTGTAAAATATTTGTTCGAAGCATTCCATAAAATATATCCATTACATTTAATATCCTCAATAGCTTTGATCTGTGAAATAATATATTCCCGATTATAATTTACTTTCCAACTATTTGCTTGAATGTATGGTATCACTTCACAATTTTGCTCTGCATATTTTTTTATTAGTTTTGTTGCTTTATATATTATAAAGTAAGGTTCATTGGATACATCTTCCCTATATCCAAAATTATCAGAAAAATGTGAGGAATAGATCATGGGATGTATTGCATCTAAATGCTTAGTCATCTTTTCTATATCCTGTCCTGTAGCTGCTATATCTGACTTTCTTTGCCAGGCAACAATAGCAAAAACATCAGCTGTTAGACCTACATTATATTTTGAACAAATATCTTTTGCCTGAGTAATAAAATCTTCGATTATATCAGGTTTCGTTCTTAAAATATAATTGCTATCCACTTTCGCAAATAGGGAATCTTCTCTTTGAAAAGAAAACATTGCATCAGTTATATTTCCTTGTGTTGGAAATCTAATATAATCCAATTGGATTTCATCGATTCCGCTTTTTGCTATTTTTGTTAAAATATTTAAAAACTCTTTTTGTACTTTCAAATTTGAGGGATCCAACCAGGAGGGTTTTCGTTTTTTGTTTTCTTTCCAATATTTTCCCGAAGATGATATTGGTCTTAAGGTTGAATCACATTCTGCAGTAAACTGATCATGGAACATAACCACCCTAGCAACGGCTTTCATTTTTCGATTGTGGAGCTCTTTAACCACCTTTGGTATGTTAATTATCGGTTTTATTTTCTCGTCTGTTAGAATGTCTTTTTGAGGTATTGAGAAGAAAACGTGTCCATTCATGTTCTTTAAATCAAAAACAACTGTATTTATACCCGCTGCTTGAGCACTGTCGAGTATCGAATAAAATTTGGAACTCGAAACTGTGTAAGCAGTAAGATATATTCCTCGTGTGTATTCTAAAAAATCAATTTTATTTTTTCTAGATATTACTTTTTTAACAGGTTCTATTTTTATTGTTGTATGTTTCATAGTGTCAACTGTTGTTTCTTCTGTACTTTTACTTTCGTTTAAACTCTCTTGATTATTTTGGATCTTTTTTCCGCAGAAAAAAATCAACAAACAAAAAAATACAATTACTGTTTTTTTTATAATTTTCATATAATTTATTTAATACTATAAAATATAAATATTCTCTTTTTTATTTTTTTCAGCTTCAAGTGTTTTATAAATCAATTTGAACTCTCAACAGATTTTATTAAAATAAAAAATGCTCGTGCAATTTAAAGGAGATGATCGATGTCATCCACTATTTTCCCGAAAGTTGAAGCCGAATTAAAGCTCTTTTCAGAGAAATTTCTGCCCTTCTGAAATCAATGTCTTTTCCTGAACTTTTTAATCTTTTCTCTGCTCTTTTTTTTGAATCCTCAGCTCTTTTATTACTAATTTCATTCTCTTTTTCTATTGTATCACAAACAATTACTATAATGTTATTCTCGACCGTGACGAATCCATCATGTATGGCATATTTATCAATTTTATTCCCTTTATAAAGTTGCAGTATCCCAGATCTGATCTTTGTTATGAAAGGCGTATGGTTTAGATCTACACCAAAATCTCCATCCACACCAGGAACGATGATGTGATCGAAATTATCTCGAATCTTTATTTTCGTAGGTTGAATTATTTCTAAATGTAATTTATCCATTTTCTATACTTATTTCTTCTTTTTCCTGGGACGAACATTTTTTATAAGAGATTCTGTTTTGCTGTGTCCGGTCATTGAAATACCTGAAGTGGTTTTTTTCTCTTCTTTAATTTTAATCGACCCTTTTTTGATTTTATCCGCTTTTTCTTCAGCTGATTCAATATTTCCAACATACAAAAAGGCCTGTTCTGGCCAATCATCACATTCACCGTTAATAATTTCTTTAAAGCCTTCAATAGTTTCTTTTAGTGGAACATATATGCCTGGAGTATTTAAAAATTCCTCTGCAACAAAAAATGGTTGAGAGAAGAATCTTTCAAGCTTTCTGGCTCTATTTACAATCAATTTATCGTCTTCGGAAAGCTCATCCATACCAAGAATTGCAATGATATCTTGCAGATCTTTATACTTCTGAATAATACGCTGTGTTTCTCTGGCTACAAAATAGTGCTCTTCCCCTATGATCTTAGGATCAAGAATTCGGCTGGTTGAATCAAGAGGGTTAACTGCAGGATAAATTCCCAATTCGACTATTCTTCTATCAAGAACTGTTGTAGCATCAAGGTGAGAGAAAGTGGTTGCCGGTGCCGGATCGGTCAAATCGTCTGCCGGCACATAAATAGCCTGAACAGAAGTGATAGAACCATCTTTCGTAGATGTAATTCTTTCCTGAAGTTCACCCATTTCCGTTGCCAGTGTAGGTTGATAACCAACTGCCGAAGGCATTCTTCCCAAAAGTGCGGAAACTTCCGAACCAGCCTGTGTGAAACGAAAGATATTATCAATAAAGAGAAGTACATCTTTTTTGGAAACATCCCTGAAATATTCTGCAATAGTAAGACCGGTTAAACCAACTCGCTGACGGGCTCCGGGTGGTTCGTTCATTTGTCCGAAAATCAATGCGGTTTTATCAATAACGCCCGATTCTTTCATTTCCAACCAAAGATCGTTTCCTTCACGAGTACGTTCTCCCACACCAGAGAATACAGAAAAGCCACCATGTTCTATAGCTATGTTCCTGATGAGCTCCTGTATAAGAATTGTTTTACCAACACCTGCTCCACCGAAAAGTCCTATCTTTCCACCTTTGGAATATGGCTCGATAAGATCCACAACTTTGATCCCGGTTTCCAGGATTTCATCATCTGTTGAAATGTTTTCAAAAACAGGTGCCTGGCGATGTATCGGGTATCTCTGCTCAGCTTCAATTGGACCTTCGTCATCAATTGGTTCTCCTATAACATTGATTATTCTACCAAGCACTTTCTCACCTACAGGAACGGTGATCGGTTCTGTTGTATCGATAACTTTTTCGGCTCGAACCAGACCATCAGTAGAATCCATGGCAACAGTACGAACCTTGTTTTCTCCCAAATGCATTTGTACTTCCAAAACCAGGTCGGGATGTCCTTTCCTTGTAATTCGAAGTGCATTATGAATTGCTGGTAATTGACCTTCCGGGAAAACAACATCAACAGTAGGTCCAATTACTTGAATAACTTTTCCTTCAACCATACTTACCTCTTATAATCTAACTCAATATTTTATTGTTGAATCGCTTCGGCTCCGGAAGCAATTTCGATGATCTCTTTGGTTATTACTGATTGGCGTGCCCTGTTGTAAAATAAAGTAAGGTTATCAATCATATCGGAAGCATTATCGGTGGCAGAATCCATCGCTGTCATTCTGGCACCCTGCTCGGCAGCAGAAGATTCCAGCATTATTCTCCAGATATCTACATGAATATATTTTCTACCCAGCTCTTCGATGATTGTATCTTCATCTGGCTCATATAAAAAATCCAATTTTGATATGTCTTCAGATTCGATGGGAATGATAGGCAGTAACTGCTTCACTATTATATCCTGCTGTATTGCAGATTTAAATTCGTTATATAAAACATCGATCTTTATATAATCTTCCTGTAGATATAAATTTAGAATTTTCTCTGCCACATCTTTGGAGACCGAAAAATTCATTTCGTTGAACAGGTTGATATAAGAATCAATGACCTTTTTTGAGTGTGTTTTAAAAAAATCAAAGCCCTTCTTACCAATGCAGATAATATCTACATTAGAATGCTTTTTTATATACGATTGTGCTCTTCTTATTATTTGTGAATTGAACGAACCACATAATCCTCTGTCTGAAGTTACTATAATAAGTGCTGTTTTTCCTTCCCCTGAAATATCTGTTAAAAGAGGATGGGATGTAGTAATATTTTTTAGTTTTAGCGTTTTTAACATATCATTAATGTAATCTGCATATGGTCTTGCCTGCAGGATGTTTTCCTGAGCTCGTCGCAATTTGGAAGCTGCTACCATTTTCATAGCATTAGTAATTTGCTTGGTGTTTTTAACGCTTTCGATACGTAGCTTAATTTCTTTTAGTGTTGCCATTTATTTTCCTTAAAATTTAGCCAGGACCTTTTCACAGATTTTCTTCATAGCATCTTTTGTTTCATCTGTAAGTTTATCTTTAATAAGAGTTTTCATGAATTCTTTATATTCAGAATCCAGTGTGGAAAATAGCTCTTCCTCTACTTTCCGGATATCTTCTACAGTAATTTTATCCAGTAAGCCTTCATTTGCCATGAAGATAATAAATATCTGTTTTGCTACAGGAAGGGGTAAATATTGATCCTGTTTAAGTATTTCGATCAACCTCTCACCCCTGAGAAGTTGTGCCTGTGTAGCTTTATCCAGCTCAGAACCGAACTTAGCAAAAGCTTCCAGTTCAGCATATTGAGCCAAATCCACACGTAACTGGCCTATAACGTTTCTCATTGCTTTTATCTGAGCGCTTCCACCTACACGAGACACCGAAAGTCCGGCATTGATAGCAGGTCTTACTCCCGAATAGAATAAACGACTGTTCAGGAATATCTGTCCATCTGTAATCGAAATGACATTTGTAGGAATATATGCTGTGAGGTCGTCAGCCTGTGTTTCAATAATCGGGAGTGCGGTTAAGGATCCTCCGCCCAGTTCTTCATTCAGCTTGGAAGCTCTCTCTAAAAGACGCGAATGCAAATAAAAAACATCGCCGGGATAAGCTTCACGACCGGGAGGCCTTCTTAGAAGAAGTGATAACTCACGGTAGGAAACAGCATGTTTGGAAAGATCATCATAAATGATGAGTGCATGTCTGCCGATATCCCTGAAATACTCACCCATTGTACATCCGGCATAAGGTGCCAGATACTGCAGTGAAGCTGATTCTGAAGCAGATGCCATAACAATAATCGTATAATCCATCGCTCCGTGATATTCCAATGTTTTCACGATTTTTGCAACAGATGATTTTTTCTGTCCAATCGCAACATAAATACAGATCACATCAGTTTCTTTCTGGTTAATTATCGTGTCGATCGCAATGGCTGTTTTTCCTGTCTGGCGGTCACCAATAATAAGCTCTCTCTGCCCTCTGCCAATCGGTATCATAGAATCAATGGCCTTCAATCCTGTTTGTAGAGGTTCTTTTACCGGTTGCCTTTGGATAACACCCAGGGCTTTCCTTTCTATGGGTTTGTACTCTTTAGCTTTGATCTCACCCTTGCCATCGATGGGTTGTCCAAGTGAATTCATTACACGTCCCAGCATTGCCTCACCTATCGGAACCTGAAGAATTTTCTTGGTTCTTTTAGCGATATCACCTTCTTTGATCTTCCTGGTTTCACCAAAAATAATGCATCCTACATTATCTTCTTCCAGGTTCAAAGCCATGCCTACAACACCACCAGGAAATTCGATCATTTCGCCCGCCATTACATTGTCCATTCCATAAATACGGGCAATTCCATCACCAACCTGTACTACTTTTCCAGTTTCAGCAATATCGATCTCAAACTTGAAATTATTGATCTTATCTTTTAATATTGCACTTATTTCATCTGGTTGTATTTTCATACTGACCTCATTTATTTTTTAATTCTAATTAATTTAACTAAATTATTTTTGATCGATCCATCGATTAATATGGAATTTGTTTTAGCTACAAATCCCCCGATAATTTCAGGGTCGATTTCAATATCCAGCACCACATCCTTTTTTAGAATATCTTTGATCACTTCTACTATATCGTTCAGGATATTATCGGTTTGTTCGTGCGCTATTTTCAGTGTTACTTTGATCTGATTTCTACTATCGAGAATCCGTTCTTCCAAATCAATAAGAATATCCGGGATGATGGTGAACCTATGCTTTTTTATCAATATCTGAAAAAGGTTTTTCCAGATATTTTCATTATTAAGTTTATCAGCCACGTTCAGCGCTAAATCTATACGCTTCTTAAGAGGATATAGAAATGAATCAAAAGATTTTATCAAAGAAGGATCTTGAGAAAAAATTGCATTTAAAGAATTAATATCTTCAAGAAGGGAATCCAGCATTCTATCTTCCATATTCAGAATTATTGCTTTGGCATAGCGTTGAGCAATAAGTTTGTTTCTCACTTATCCTCTCTTTCCGTAAGCATTTTCTTAATCAGGTTCTGGTCGTTTTTATCATCCACCTTTTCAGAAAGGAACTTCGCTGAAAGATTTGTGACCATTTCCGTGAGCTCGCCCTCGATCTCTTTCATCGCTTTATCTTTTTCGTGAACCAGTTGTTCTTCTGTATCTTTCAGAATTTTCTTTTCTTGATCTTTGGCTTTTTTCACGATATCTACTGCCTGGCTTTCAGCATCTCGTTTGGCAAATTTTTTCATTTTTCTAACATCTTCTGCCGATGATTTTAGTTCGTTTTCCTTTTTCTGAACCAGTTTTTCAGCTTCCAGTTTGGAAGCTACTGCATTATCCATGTCGGAAGCTATTTTTTTCTTACGCTCTATCAAAAATTTCTTTATCGGTTTATAAAGGATTTTATTTAAAACAATAAGTAATAGAATAAAATTCAATATTACTAGAATGAAAGCATAGTTTATACTTATCATAAGATCTCCAGTTTAGTGTTCGTTTGGAAGTGAGTTTCTATTTCCTTCCTTTTTTGTCTTCTTTTACGTAGAGAATATTAACAGAAGAGCGATTACCAGAGAATAAATACCCGTAGATTCTGATACAGCTTGACCCACAAGCATTGTCCTGGTGATAAGGCTTGCATTCTCGGGAGAGCGAGCAATACCTTCGCAGGCTTTTCCAGCTACAAAACCTTCACCTACTCCGGGTCCCAAAGCACCCATTCCCATACACAGCCCGGCACCCAGTAGTGCAGAAGCTTTTACGATTCCTTGTGCTAAAGTTAAATTCATGATTCCTCCAATTAATTACATAAATTATAATGCAAAAATTAATAAAAATGATACTACCAGTGAGTAGATCGCTGTCGATTCCGAAACAGCCGCACCCAAAAACATTGTTCTCATTATCTTGGACTTTTCATTAGGAAATCTCCCCATCATATCACTGGCTTTTCCTGCTACGTAACCAATACCTGTTCCTGGTCCCAGTGTTCCAAAACCGATCGATAATCCTGCTGCGATCAACGCAACCGATTTAACAATGATCCTGCCTATTGATATGTCTGCTGGTTGATTGGGTACAGTATACATAAGCAAAAAAGCTACAACCAACGCAAAAATAGCAGAGGTTTGCGATAGAGCCTGTCCGATAAGCATATTTCCCATGATCGCATTACCGTGCTTGGGCATTCTTGCCACCGATTTACAGGCTTGCCCACCTGCATATCCTGCTCCCAGAGATGGACCCACAGAACCTAGTCCCATAGCAAGGCCCGCAGCTAAATACGCTGCAGCTTTGAACCACCCGCCTTCAGGAGCATCTGACCTGCCGTAAATAAGCAACATTGAAATTACAAGAGCAAAAATACCGGCAGTTTGAGCAGCTGCCTGACCTATCAGCATTGTTCGGAATATTTGCTCATTTGCCTTGGGTTGCTTAACGATTCCATATGCACCCTCTCCGGCAATGATCCCAGAACCAATTCCTGTGGTTACTGCTCCGATACCTACACAAAGGCCTGCTCCCAAGTACGCTGCAATTTGAATATACTCAACCGAAAATGCCATTGATTACTCCGTTATTTCCACACCAATATATGTAAGTGCTAGCATTGTAAATACAAATGCCTGTATTGTTCCTATAAATACTCCAAAGAATAAAGTCAACCCTATTGGGAAAACAACGAAACTCACCAGGGATGATACTACCAGAATAATGATGGCTCCTCCCAGTATATTTCCAAAAAGACGGAAAGAGATCGAAACAACTTTAGATGCTTCTCCCACAATATCTAAAAGGAATAAGGGATTTTTTATTGGATTAATATAATTTTGCAGGTGATTCCAGGCACCTTTAAATTTAATGGCAGAAAAATGAACCACTACTACTACCATAAATCCTAGGCCAATTGGAACATTCAGGTTTCTGGTTGGCTCCATAAAGCCGGGGATCGGGATCATTCCGATCATATTACAAACCCAGATGAACAGGAAGAGCGTAACTATATAAGGCGTGTAATAAGCCTTATCTTTCCCAAGGGTTTCTGTAACAAACTCCTCAAGTGAAGTATATATTAATTCAAAAACGATTTGCGATTTTGCAGGGCGGCGAGCTAGGTTTTTCCTGATAAAAAGAGCCATAAGAAGAAGCACAATATCTACGATCAATAACATGCGAAGCAGTTGAAATGTTCCTACAGCACCTTCTACACCAAATATATTTTTAAAAGTATTATAGATTTTTTTACTACCGTAAATATCGGGTGTTTTACCGTGTTGTCTGTAATATTCATCTATCTGGAATTCTTCAGTTATTTTTTCCTGCAAATCATACTCTGTTTCCACATGCCTGATGCGAAATTTTCTGTGCTCAAAGCCGATCTCAAGTTGCTTACTGAAATTCCCGGACAAGAGAACCAAGACAATTTCGACAACAAAAAATATCAAAAATATTCTTAACATCGGGCTTTTTTTCTTCGTCATCCTACCCTCGAAAAAGTCTGCTTTTTTTCAAGTTCTTTACGAACTCATTCAGATATATCACCATCTGAACTGCCAGCAGACTTAATCCAAAACTTATAATATCCGGTTTAACAAAATTTAAGATCAGAACCGAATAAATCAAAAGGAACATTAATCGTAAATAGGTTCCTTTCACGGCATTCAGTTTAGATTTTGTTGGCTGTAAATCTAAGCTAATTTTTACATTATGAGCCAGCCAGATAAAATTAATTGTACTGGCTATCGAGCCTAAAATCCAACCTAAGGCTTCCCTGAAAAACAACGGCAAAGTCAAAATTGCAGGTATGTTTGTCAAGAGAATAATGACCAGAATTCGTTTAACATATTTTTTGTTTTCCATAATTATTTAATAGTGTTTATTTTTCGTAAAATTTTCGAATCAATCTATATGCTGCCGCGATGCCTGCAATAACTCCTAATATCACGCCAACTATAATCAGTTTACCTTCGGTATGAAGCTTTCTATCCAGATATATGAACCCGAAAGTGAAGATCAGGATGGCTGTTATTACAGAAAGCCCTAATTGTGTTATCAGTCCAAAGTGCTTAAGCAGTTCCTTATTCAGTATTTTTTGTTTCTTCCACATTCTTTACCGGGAATATTTTTTTTATAGAAGATGATTTAATCTCCGACGTCATAGAACTATTACCATTGAATACAGCCCCTGTATGAATCTTCAGTACTTTGGCAATAATATCTCCAGTAAGGTCTGCAGTTTTATCCAACTCCAGTGCATCATCACAGACTATATTGCCTACTACTTTACCGGAAACCAGACACTCATTCGCTTTAATATTTGCCTTGGCAACTCCGGATAGACCAATAGTTACAAAACCCTTCGATTCTATAACACCTTCTACTTTTCCATCAACGCGAACACCACCTTCAACAAATAAAGAACCTTTCACTTTACTTCCCTTACCAATGATGGTAGAGAGTTCGACTTTTCTGTTTCTGTCCATATTTACCTCACTTTATATTAAGAATTTTTTCCGGATCGACATTTTCTCCATTAACCAGGATTTCAAAATGCAGGTGTGGAGCAGTGCTGTTTCCCGTATTTCCTACTAAAGCTATAGTTTCCCCTTTTTCTACAAAGGTTTTTGCTTCATAGATAGAAGTGGCAAGATGTGCATATAGTGTAGCATACTCGTTAAGATGATCAACGATCATTACATTCCCAAAATATTTATCATAATAAACACTTAGGATCTCACCAGCGGCAGAGGCAACTACTTCCGTACCGGTAGGAGCGGCAAAATCTACAGCTTTGTGTTTCTCAGAGAATTTCTGACTGAGCGCAAAATTTCCCTGTACAGGAATAAGATCGGGAATGAATCTATTTTCATCTTTCTGCTGTGATATTTCATCGAATGCAGGTATTTTATCTTCTATTCTTTTCTCTTTCAAATAACCGTCCAGCAGGTCACGTATTTTATCCGGATCACTTTTTTGTTTTAGTTTTTCCTGGGGAATGGATCTCAATTTCAGATTCAATTGCTGGATGTATTTGGTGGCAACATCCAGCTCTTGTTGTTGTTTTTCTACTTTGTTCTGAAGCATGAAATATTTAGGTAATACAATTACCACAATAATCAGCAAAATCAATACTAATGTAATTAGAATTTTATTCATTTTCCAACTGGTTCAAAAGTTCATCCAGCTCTGCTTTTTCTGAGTAATAAAATGTAATTCTGCCTTTATTGTTTTTATCTGTGATCTTTACTTTTGTTTTATAACGTTTTTTCAGAATTTTTTCATGTTCGGCTAATTCGGGAACTACATGCATTTCTACTTTAGGTTTAGCGAACAAACCAGATTCTTTTATGCGCTTTGCTTCCATTTCTGCCTTACGAACAGAAAGATTGTTTCGTATTATAAGGTTCGCAAAATCTTCATGGAATTGATCTTCTACCTGTAGAATAGCCCTGGCATGTCCGGGAGAAAGCTTTTCGTCCAGAATCATATTTTGGATATCGTCATTTAATTTGAGCAGCCTTATCAGGTTGGTTATAGTTGCTCTATCCTTGCCTACTATGTCGGAAATCTGGGCATGGGTCAAATCGAATTCCGTATTCAATTGCTGGTAAGCCTGTGCTTCTTCAATAGCTGTCAGGTCTTCTCTCTGCACATTTTCTATGATAGCAAATTGGAGTTGTTCTTTTAGAGAAACACTGCGAATTATTACCGGTATTTCGTCAAACCCGGCTAATTTTGCAGCTTCCAGCCTGCGTTGACCGGCTACCAGTTCAAATTGTGATTCATCTCTTTTGGTTACAATAATAGGTTGTATAATGCCATTTTCTTTCAGAGAATTTGCCAATTCCTGCAATTTTTCCTGCTTGAACTTTTTACGGGGTTGAAACCTGTTTGGCTTGATATGATCCACGTCTATAGTAGTAATACCTGTAGTCTTATCGATTGATTCTGGTCCCGGACTAATTAATGCTTCTAATCCTTTTCCTAATCTTGTCATCGTGATATCACTTCCTTTGCTAATTCCAAATAGCTTTTAGAGCCCGGTGATTTAATGTCATAATGAAAAATTGATTTCCCAAAACTGGGAGCTTCGCTCAATTTAACACTTCTATGAATAATGGAGTCGAACACCTGCTCCTGAAAATATCTGCGCACTTCTTTGGCTACCTGCCTTGATAGATTCAACCTTCTATCATACATTGTAAGCAGGATTCCCATGATGTTCAAATCGGGATTCAAACCTTTCTTGATGAGCCGGATAGTAGTAAGAAGCTGGCTGACACCTTCCAGGGCATAATATTCACATTGAATAGGAATAATAACATCGGTGCAGGCAGTAAGAGCATTTACCGTGAGAAGCCCCAGGGAAGGAGGACAATCTATTATAACATATTCATACTCATCCTGGAGCGATTCCAAAATATTCTTCAATTTGTATTCTCTGGAATACTCTTTCACCAGTTCGATCTCTGCACCGCTCAGGTCTATATTTGCAGGAACGATGAACAGCTTTTCCAAAATGGGAGATTCTTTAATTACATCATCCAATTTGACCTTGTCGATGAGAGCTTCATATATATTTGGACTTTTCTTTTCCGAACCGATGCCGCTTGAAGAATTACCCTGAGGATCGAAATCCAGTAAAAGGGTCTTCTTCTCATAAATAGCCAAAGCAGATGCCAGGTTGACCGCAGTAGTTGTTTTACCAACACCGCCTTTTTGATTTACAATCGTAATTATTTTTCTCATAATTTTTAATTAATAAAAAAACAGCTGCCAGTTCACCTGGTTTGTTGTTTCTTTTCCTTCTTTATTTCAATTATTTTCCTTTCTCCCAGCACTGTCTGGCTGACATCATGACTTTTATAATTCTTAAATTGCAGTACATCATCCAGCTTTCTGCTTTTATAAAGAATAATCCTGCCATTGTCTTGAAGTATTTTGAACATTGCTTCTTTATACTTCGGCAGAATCTTTACTGACCGGCACACTAGGAAATCAAAATAATTTTCCCACTTTTCATCGAGATCTTCCAACCGTGAAACAATCGTGAAACACTCTTTTAAGTCAAGTTTTTTGACAATATTTTTTACAGCCTGCATTTTTTTTCGGGTTGAATCAAGCAGATACATTTCAGAAGTTGGATACAACAGTTTCAGTGGTATACCTGGTAAACCGCCACCCGTTCCAAAATCAAGTATCTTTTTACCGGTAAAATCAAATAAACCAACGGGTAGAATTGAATCTAAAAAATGAACAGTCCAATAATCCCGGGACGGAGTTTTGCGTGAGATGAGATTTACGGTTTTATTGGCTTCGTAAAGCAGATTAAAATAAGTGTGGAATGAATTTACAACAATATCATTTTTTTTTATCTTCTCACTAAGAAAATCTTTAAAAATTCTTTCCTGCATATTCATACCTTAGTGCGTACATCTACAAAACATGCTACAATGTCAAGCGGATTTAGCCTAAAATGAATTTGTTTCTCATAAATTATTTGACATCAACTCACTCATATTTTAAGAATGCCAAATAAAAAAATGAGTTCGTTTATGCAGAAATTAAAAATCGTTGTGGAGGGTAGAGTACAGGGAGTTGGTTACAGGTTTTATACTGTTCGCCAAGCCCACATTTTCGATATTCGTGGCAGAGTACAAAACTCTATGGATGGAAAAGTGGAAATTACTGCAATTGGAAATGAAGCAAACCTGGATCTGTTTATCCAGGGATTACGGAAAGGTCCACCTATGGCCAGAGTAAAGGATGTACAAGTGTTTGAACTATCTTCAGCCAAAGGATATCCAAATTTTAGTATTGGATACTAAACTTGTCATTCCCGGTTTGAAATTATGATACAAAAACCAAATTTCTTCTCATACACATGCGGAATAACGGTTTCTTTATTGCTATTCGCTGTTGTTGGCAATATCTATTCTTTGTCCAGTAATCCTCTTTATGTTACTCCTTCCGAGGAATATCATATTGTAAAAAGAGGGGAGACGCTTTCATCTATAAGCGATAAATACATAATTTCCAAAGATACCCTTAAGCTTTTCAATAATCTTACTTCAAACAGAATATTTATAGGGCAGAAGATATATCTTACACCAAAACCAAATGGAAAAAGTGAATTCGTCACGGTGCGTTCCATTCCCAAAAGAGGTTATCACCTGGTTAAGCAGAAGGAATCATTGCACCGCATTGCAAAAATGTATGACGTCGGTATCCTGGAGTTGCTCGATTATAATAATCTTAGTTCTTACAACCTGAAGCCGGGAATAAAGATCTGGCTTATTGCAGGTAAAACAGAAGTTACGTCTATCCAAAAACCAGAAGAAGAAACTTATTCTACTAAAGAAAAAATTTCAGAAGTAGATTATCAGACATCCGGTCAAAAAAGAGTCGATCTTTGCCTGCCGGCAAAAGGAATTGTAACGTCGGAATTCGGAATCAGAAATGGCAGACCGCACAAAGGCATCGATATTTCAGCATCTGTTGGAGAACCGATCTATGCAGCTCTGAACGGAAAAGTAGCTTATGTGGGAACCCAACGAGGATACGGAAATGTTATTATCCTGGAGCATGATAACTATGTGATGACGGTTTATGCTCACAATGAATCTAATCTTGTCCGCCTGGGAGAAACCGTTAAAAAGGGACAACCCATTGGTACTTTAGGAAAAACCGGAAGCACTACCGGTCCTCATCTCCATTTTGAATACCGGGTAAAGGGGAAAGCCATAAACCCCAGAACCGTTTTACCGGCTTTATAGAGGAGAGGTTATGTTACAAAAGGAAGGTTATTCCCTCATTGGTGAAGTTGCAAAAAAACTGGGGATCCACGATCAGACTATCAGGATGTATGAAAGAAAAAACCTGATAAAACCTCTTCGTTCCGATCATGACACTCGCCTTTTTTCGAAAAATGATATGACAAAAATCACGATCATTATTACCTTGACCCAGGAAATTGGAATGAATCTTTCCGGAGTTAAAATGGTTTTTTCGCTGGCTAAAAAATTAAAAATGACCGACGATGAACTTCTGGATTTTATTTATGATCATAAAAGCGAATTTCAAGTATAGGAGTTATTTATTAAAGAGAGACTGGATAACAGGATACACGGGAAATTGGCAATTAATTTGAGAGTAGGGATTATAATATTTCTTTAAAGTCTTTGGAAATTATAGGTTAAAAAATTGAAATAAAACGAAAAATAAGAAAACTGGAAAATCAAAGATAGATAGGTTAATTTTGATAGAATTCTGTGGAAAACACTATAATCATTAATTTAGAATTGGATTCTTGTTAATCCTGTCTATCCTGTCAAAATAAATGAGGCAAAATGGCAGAGAACGTTTTTAATGATAGAGCACTGCAGAGCTACCTAGGTGAGATCGCCAGGATCAAACCTCTTTCCAGAGAGAAGGAGATCGAACTTGCCATCAAAGCTAAACAGGGTGATAAAAAAGCACTTGATAAACTTGTAACTGCTAACCTGAAATTTGTTGTTAAAGTTGCTGCCCGCTATCAAAATAGAGGACTAACCCTTTCCGAACTGATCAGTGAAGGCAATATGGGACTTATTAAAGCCATCGAAAAATTCGATCCTGAAAGACATAATAAACTGATTTCCTACGCTGTGTGGTGGATCAAACAAAAAATATTATTTGCTCTGGCAGAGAAAACAACTGTCATTCGCATGCCTTTGGGAAAAGCCAACATAGCCAATAAAATCAAACTTGCACGGAATAAAGTCTTCAGTGAAACCGGACATAAGGCTTCCATCGAAGAAATTTCCAAAATAACCCATTTAAATAAAAAAGCTATCGATAAAATCAGTAAGCAAAAAATAAATACTTTTTCCCTGGATGATTCCAGTTTTACAAAAAGACATGAAAAAGTTTCATTGCACGACTTCCTGGAGGATTCGGAAATTCTCGATCCCAAAACTCTTTATTACCGCGATAAAGTTAAAGGCAGTATCGAAGAATCCATAAGTAAACTCCCCCCGCGGGAAGCTTATATCGTGAAACAGTATTTTGGACTGGAAGGTGATAAAAGTAAGAATTTTGCTCAAATAGGTGAAGAGCTGGGTTTATCTCGCGAGCGTGTTCGGCAGATCCAGAAAAAAGCACTTCAGAAAATCCTGGAAGAAACATATAAAGAAGTTGAAAACGATATTGATTATTTGATAAAATATTAATAACTTTTGCTTAAATATTGTACAATTTTTCAGCTTTTATTTGCAACAATTTCTCTTTTAGTTACCATCAGAAAATCAAGTTCTTTGAACATTTTAGCAACTTTTGATATTTTACGGTAAATCGCTTCAATTCCACGTCCATCCAAAACATTGTCCTGCATAGCTGCTAACAGCATCAGTTCAAAAGCGGTAGAAGATATCCAGGGTACAATACGCTTGTATCCACAGATCGCCAGTGCATTTGTCTTTCTCAGGAAATTTATCAGGTTGCGTTTATCTGTTTTTACTGTACTGCAGGAAGCAAATAAAATTACCCGGTTCTTACATTTCCCTGCCAGAAGTTCACCCAATTGTTCAAGTGAAAAGATTTTGTCTTCGATAAGAAGTCCGTTTTCCTTACCATGAAAAGCAAGATATAAAATGGGGTATCGTTTGTATCTCGCAGTTTTCCATTTGTTAATATAAAAATTGAATTCTACTTCGGTAGCGCAGTCTGAATGCAGAAATGGAATATTGGAATTTAATTCCAAAAGCTCCAGGATCGGCTTAACGGTGGAGCGCTTTCTCAGATCATCATACCATAAACCTTCTAAACAAAATATTCCTTTTTTTTGCATATTTTCTCCCGCTATTCTCTCGTTCCCAAACCCCTGTTTGGGAATGTGTAACTTTTCTCGCTTGCATATTGATATTATGAAGCATAAAATAAATTACTGAATTTTGGCAATACTTAATTTTTCAATTGACTTTATTCATTCAATTAATTTATTTCAATATATGATTTTGAAGAAAATAAACGAAAGAGAAAATAGTGTGTTATGAAGCATGTATATAAGGATATTATCACGCCTATTGGCGGAATAGTGTCAAGTTAGCGCATAATAAAAAGTGCATACAAGCAACCAAAGAAATGAACCCTTATAAAAAATTAAGTTGGAATGTTTATAGTGCTATTGTGGCCCCACCTCTAATCATTATAGTGTGTTTTACTATTTTACTCCCAAATGCAAATAAAAAAAGTGAAGGCTTTTACTCTTTACCTATCTATTTGTTAATAATTATTGCATCTTCATCATTACTTTTTTGGATTTTTAGAATTTCATCTATGAAAAAGAAACAAATGAATAAATTAACCTTGTATATTGGATTTCTATCCTTCACTGTTGGATTATCAGCAACTATTTTTTTATTCTTATTGTCTTTATTTAAACTATTTTTCCCAACCACATTGTTATCAACAAAATTTGAATATCAGACTGATTTTACTTACTGGTTGGTAAGTCTATGGTCAATTATAGAAGGAATACATCACTACATTTACCGTTTGTTATATACAAACAAAACTTCTCAAAACTTTGGTGGCGCCATTGGAATACAATTACATAAATTAAAACAAAAGTCATATTGATTTCGTAGTTATTCGCATAAAATATGATGTAACAAGAAAAGCATTTACTCAATTGTGGAATTGCTGTAAAACACATATAGTATGATATTTTAATTTGTGGATTAGAAATCACATAGAATCTTTAATAGCAATTAATAAGTTCTTAGTTTTTATGGAATAGTTAAAGTTCGTTGCGCTAACATTGGCTGCACTTGACGGCGGGGGCTGTGCGATTTTTGGAAGTAATGGGTTTAATTACGTTTTGATTGCTTTATCAAGTTTTGTGCAATTCATCCCGTCGCAAGTGAGCCAAGCCGTTAGATGAGAAAATTTGAAAATAATGAGATTATAGCTTTTATTTAGAGTAAAAAAAGGAGAATGAGTTTATGTCAGAAAAACAAATTTACATAAGCAATAGTGATATGAAGAGGTTAAAAGAATTGATAATTGTAGCGAGAGAGTTTGGCAAGGAAGACGAAAAGTATATAAAGGATTTAGAGGGGGAATTAGAGAGAGGGAAATTAGTTAAATCTCAAGACATTCCTAGTAATGTAATTACGATGAATTCTAAATTTCGTCTGCTGAATATAGATACTCAAGAAGAAAAGATTTACCAGTTAGTTTTTCCTGGTATCGCTAACGCCAGCCAAGGTAAAATTTCTATTTTAGCCCCAATTGGCACTGCATTGCTTGGCTATAAAGTTGGAGATATTGTTAAGTGGAAAGTGCCAGCAGGATTGACGAAGTTGGAGGTTAAAGGTATCTTATATCAGCCAGAGGCTGCTGGAGATTATCACTTATAGATAATTAAGTATAATGAATGTTGGAATTATTATTTCAAGCAATGATGCTGAGACTTGTTGGATTGCGTTACGATATGCTACTTTTCACCTCGTGCAATATGACGAAGTTAAAGTCTTTTTTGTGGATTCAGGTAGAGAGTATCCTCAAATAACCTCGACTAAATTTAACATTTCAGAAGAAGCAGAAAAATTCAAACAAGCAGGTGGCTTAATTTATGTCTGCGACAGTAAAAAGAAGTTAGAAGAGTATTTAAAAAAATACTTTGTTCCCTTCATATCAAATAAAGAAGCCGTTGATATAAGTACTGATGATAGATTTAGAAGTGTTAAGACCTATAATGTATACATTCGCAATTTCAGGTAAGTCTGCTGAATTTAATCTGGAAATTGGGTATAATAACGGCGGCGTGCCACGTCATCTTGCCATGAGCATTGGATATGATTTTTCATATCCTGATGCGATTAGTAAGATGATAAAAGACGAGCAAATCAAAGTCGAGGGTTGCTGATTTGCAAGTCCCCGTGGACGTAGTATTAAACGATATTCCGCTTCGATACGGTTGCGAGTCTTTTTTAGTGGCACGCCGCCGTTAATCAACATGGAGCGAAGCGGAATGTTGATTAATGTTTGGCAGCTGCCACGCTCTTTCACTTTTTCTTCTTGCTTGGCTGTGGAGCTGTGTGTTAAGTACCTTTCTATAGATATTATCATTTCAATAATAACATCCGATTAGTTTTTTGATTATCTTTTGTTTTCAATTTATAGAGATATATCCCCGAACTAGCTGAATTTCCCGCTTCGTCAGACCCATTCCAAATGACAGAATGATCACCTTTTTCAAAATTACTATCAGCTAGTGTTTTTATTTTCTGTCCTTTGATATTATAGATTGTAAGTTCAACTTCAGTATTGGATTGTATGGAGAAATTGATAGTTGTTGTTGGATTAAAAGGATTAGGATAATTATTCAAATTAGAGGAATTAGGAATTATCTCATTTTCCTTAGATTCTAGTAAACCATCTAAAGTAATTATTGCAAATCCACTTCTGTTATTTCCAGTAAGAAGATAGTTATCTTTAAGGAGCATTTTTCGAACATCTCTACAACCACTATAACTCTCAATTAAAGTTGGAATAGTAGGAATTGATATGTCATAAATAGATATTTCATTCCAACTTGCATAAGCAATTATTAAATCATTGCCATCAATTATTACAGGTACGATAAATTCAGAATCTTCGTGGGCTTGAATAGATGTAATAAACTCAATTGAAGTAGGATCAGTAATATCTAACAAAATAATTTCATTATCAGCAGAAACATAAAGGATGTTGTCATAAATTTTCACCCCTCCAATAAAATGTTCTATTGGATAAAGATCAATTATTCCAGGATTTTCAATATCAATTATTTTTATTCCTTGTTGATAAATTGCATAATAAATGAACCCATTTTTTGCTTCAAAAGCTGTTTTATGTCCAACATCATTGTATAAACCGATTTCAGAGATTTGCGTTGAGTTATTGATAGAGTATAATTTAATTTCTGAATAATCAAATTCAATAAGCAGGTCATTCATTGTTAATAACTTATCACTACCAGAAACACCTTCAAATGTTTCTAACAATTGTGGTTCAAACGGATTTGATAAATCGTAAGTATATATATTAAACCAATCCTTAGCAAATAGAACATCATTCCATAATGTGAAGCTATCAAATTGATCATTTTGATTTGGAAATTGTTGATAGACTGGATTTTCATAATTTGAAATGTCGATTATTCCAGCCATCTCATTGTATTCATAATTTAAATAAATCGCATTTTCATATAGATTCATATCTACTGGAAATATCGGTAATCCACAACTACCAATGCACTTTTCTTCGATTGGGTCAGAAAGATCTAATATTTGCAAACCTTCCCATCTCGTAATATCAAAGGCAATTCCTTCTGAGACTTCAAATCCTTCAACAATTGCCCAACTATCGTACATCCCAAGAGGAGAGAGTTCAAAAATTTCATCAATATGAAAGACATCAATACCATTACCACGTGTGTATAAAACATTTTCATCCACGGTAAGTGGACATCCAACTCCTTCAAGAGAAGTTAATTGTATAGGTTCTACTGGATTGCTGAGATCAAATACATTAATGTAATTTTGTACTGCATTTGTGTACATTTTGTTTTCATTAATAATAAAGTAATCGGTATATGATGGTATTACATCAACGAGTTCAATATTATTGATATCCTCAATATTAAATATATTTATACCACTCTCATAATTTTGAACATAAGCAGCAGGCCAAACAACATCAATGAGAATGGATCTCCAATATTCTCCATAATGTGCTTCGATAATTGGAGATTGTGGATTTGATATATCAATGAAATATATTCCTCCCTGTCCACAAGCAGCATATAATTTTTCATTTTTTACTGAAAGAGATACACAATAACTCTCTACTGGAATTGTTGAAAGTGGGATAAGATTTTCAAGATTGGAAACATCAAATAAATCGATGCGATTAGAACCACCTATATAAGCGATACTATCTTGCAAAACAATATCTTGAGCTTGAGAATTAATAAAAGTTTCTGAAATTATTTCTGGAATTGTAGGATTACTGACATCCAGAATAGTAATTTTATCAAGTTCTAAAAGAAACAGGTTGTCACCAATTAATTCTCCATCTGTAAGAATATTTTCAGTTTGGTAGTATCCAATTTTATGATAAACAGCTCCAATATTAGAGCAGAAAATAAACATAACCAAAACTGCAATAATTAATTTTTTCATAAACTTTCCTTCTTATACTCCTATTTTACTTGTGGTACTTAATGTTTGGCAGCTGCCACGCTCTTTCACTTTTTCTTCTTGCTTGGCTGTGGAGCTGTGTGTTAAGTACCTTTCTATAGATATTATCATTTCAATAATAACATCCGATTAGTTTTTTGATTATCTTTTGTTTTCAATTTATAGAGATATATCCCCGAACTAGCTGAATTTCCCGCTTCGTCAGACCCATTCCAAATGACAGAATGATCACCTTTTTCAAAATTACTATCAGCTAGTGTTTTTATTTTCTGTCCTTTGATATTATAGATTGTAAGTTCAACTTCAGTATTGGATTGTATGGAGAAATTGATAGTTGTTGTTGGATTAAAAGGATTAGGATAATTATTCAAATTAGAGGAATTAGGAATTATCTCATTTTCCTTAGATTCTAGTAAACCATCTAAAGTAATTATTGCAAATCCACTTCTGTTATTTCCAGTAAGAAGATAGTTATCTTTAAGGAGCATTTTTCGAACATCTCTACAACCACTATAACTCTCAATTAAAGTTGGAATAGTAGGAATTGATATGTCATAAATAGATATTTCATTCCAACTTACATCACCAATTATTTCTACATTCTTGCCAAAATAAACATTACCTTTTAAATAAAAAAAAAGTGAATCTCGATTATTTCTCATTTTGTCTGTAATGCGATTAAAATTGAAACTGAATGTTGATGAGGCACAGAATTTCCAGGATCAGTATGAATTGGCGTTATTCTTTGAGCAAATTGAAGAATTTTCCAATCTAAATAATAATTCAAAAGTTCATTATTTTTCATTAAATAGCACTGACCTTTCATAGGTATTTCATCTGTAAAGGTCGCAATGAAATTAATGCCATTATCTTTTGTTGCAGTTTTAATTTTCTTAATAATTTCAATTTGTTTATCTTTGGGGAAATAATGAATAACTGTTTTCGCTATTATTAATTCATATTGTTGTTCAAATTTAAAATTACGAATATCTTGAGAAATCCAATTTATACTATTATTCCGTTCTTTATTTTGTTTAATCTTTTCAGTATTCCAATCGACTCCTGTACATTCAAATCCTTTTTCTTGCAAAAATTCTATTTCACATCCATCATCACATCCTAAGTCTAACACTTTACCTGTATTTAGATTTTCGCAAATTATTATCAATCCTATTGGTAATTTTCTGTTGCGTATTTCTTGTATTATTTTCAATTTCTAAACTCCTATTTATTTTAAATCTTTTATTTCATTTTTACTTTTTTATAACATTCAGAAGAATCTACCCAAACGCACCAACCAAAGTTCGAATCCGGTAGCTGTCGGAGCAGACGAAAGTGGACAGAGAACCCAACTGCAGACGCAATATTATGGACATTCATTATCATTTTTTTGACGAGTTATATTTCTATTGAAGAAATCCGAAAGTGCAATATCGCAGAGCAAAATTTCAAACCTCTGTGTTCTCTGTGTGCTCTGTGGTAAGTTTTTCACACCTCATACATCCTCCAGCCTGCAGTGTTCCAACTTTTTATCTCCGGTTATTGTTACATCACCAATTATTTCTACATTCTTGCCAAAATAGACATTACCTTGCACAGTTAAACTACGACACTTTTTAAGAGAAGGAATTCCCTCCTTAAAATGTTCCTGGAGTTGCTCTATCGTTTTGTAATATCTATCATTCAGATCTATCTTTGGAGGTTTTTTCATTCCATTATCAAGCACAATTTTATATTCATCGGTAAGCCGGAAGGCATCACTCCAGATCGCCAGCAGGTCGGTAGTTTTTTTTACGGGAGCGAATCTATCGCGATGTACAACAACCGCCTGGGATCCTTTGAACACACTAATAGCTGCACCCATGGCAGATTCCACCTGGAACACTTTTATGCTATCCACTTCTTTCTCATTTAAAATAAGCTGCAATGGCAGCAGGTTATTCGTTTCAAAAAGTTTCTGTTTCAATGCCTTCAAGTTAACCCACAGGTTATTTGTATTGAAATAGCTGTATTTATTCACATCCTGGAAAAACTCGCTTTCATCATCGGGGCATTGAGCGGTTTCACGTAGAAGAAGTTGTCCATTTTTTGTCTGAGCCAGGTGACCGCCTTTCTTATCTACTTCCGTGCGCCGGCAAACTTCCATCAGGAAAGGTGCTTTGCTTTCTGCAAAGTAATTGAATATTTTTTCATCGACCACTGCTCCCAGGTTATCGGAATTGGAAATAAAGGTATATTCAAAGCCCAGTTCCAGTAGTTTATCCAGTACACCTGAACTGGCAAGGACACTATAAATCTCACCATGCCCGGGTGGATTCCAGTTCAAATTGTCGTTTTCATTTTGCAATGGTGATAAATCATCTCTTCTTATTTTGGGAAATTTATTCTGCACAAAATCCAGGGGAAGATGGGGAAGGGATAATTGTGAATATTTTGAAAGGTAAGAAAGCGAATCTGCCTGGGTGTTGAAACTATGCATCAACAGAAGGGGAATATCTTTTCCCGATTCGCCGCGAATGTATAATATTTGTCGGGCAATGATATCCAGGAAATTCAGATCACCTTTCACTTTTAGAAGTGTTTTGGCTTTTTTAAGTCCCATGCTTGTACCAAGTCCGCCATTCAATTTTATAACAGCAAGTTTTTCCAACTGGGAAGAAGCTGAGGTCTGTAAATTATCATAATTGATTATGTCGGTTACATTGGGTGGTTCAATTTCATTTTCGAAAATTTTTCCTGTGAGGCCTTCCAGTATTTGGTAATAATAAGTGGAGAAAGATTGGATCACCAGATCGTTCAAACCGGCATTTTGCATGATCTCTACAAACTGAGCAAGACTGCTCTTCATTTGTTTCCTGCCTTTAATAATTTAGAAATTTATTTTCTCTTTAATTGAAATCTTCTTAAGCCTATTGCCTTTTCGGTTCTGATTCACGATGAGTTCTCCCAGAAGTCCGATCGAGAAAAACTGCAAGCCGAGTATGATAAGCAGAGTGGAAAGATATAAAAGCGGGCGATTGTAAAGCGGCTGACCGAAACCTAATTTCATGATTGTAAGATACAAACCGATGAGAATACCTGCCAGGCTAAATGTTGATCCGATCCTGCCGAAAAGATACAGCGGACTGTGAATGTATCCTGTAACAAGTTTTACCGTTAACAGGTCAAGAAAACCGCGCAGATATCTTTCTGCTCCGTATTTGGATTTCCCAAATTTGCGTGACCTGTGATGAACTGGAATTTCAGCTACTTTAAATCCTTTGGCGTCAGCCAAAGCAGGGATGTAACGATGCATTTCTCCATAAATGTCCAGCTCTTCGATAACCTCTTTGCGGTACGCTTTGAAGCCACAATTGAAATCATGAAGTTTTAATCCGAATGATGATGATACAATAGAATTAAATAATTTAGAGGGTCCTGTTTTAGAAATCGGGTCTTTACGTTTCTTCTTCCATCCTGTTACCAGATCAAAACCCTCTTCCAGCTTCTTTATAAAGTTTGGGATTTCAGTTGCATCGTCCTGCAGGTCTGCATCCATTGTAAAAACAATATCTCCTGTAATTGCATCGAATCCCGATTGCAGTCCGGCTGCTTTGCCAAAGTTTTTTCGGAAGCGGATTATCTTTACATTTTTATCTTTTTTTGCCAGTTCCTGCATGATATCCAAACTGTTGTCTGTAGAGCCGTCATCTACAAAGATAATTTCGTATTTCATGTTGCCTGTATTTTCGATTATTTCTGAATAAAGTTGTTTCAGGCTCTGGTCTTCGTTATAAACTGGAATTACAAATGATAATTTCATATTCTACCTCACAATAATGTTTATCTAAAAAATCAGGTTTACTAAAGACATTACAATTCCTGCTGAAATTGGAATTTTAATGTTATCGTCAACCGGCAGGGGAAAAATTTCAGCAATAGTTGCAGCTACCGCTCCTGCCAGGGCAATAAACGGGTTTAAGAAGAAAAGTGCAAAGATAAAAGTTCCAATAAAACAAGCCATACTTCCTTCCAAACTCTTATTAGTTCCCAAAAGTTTACGCTTTCCAAAAGGAATTCCCACCAGTGCAGCCAATGTATCGCCTATAGCCAGGAAAGCAATAGCTACAAAAGCAATATCAGCAGGAAAAACAGCGATGCAGATCAAAGTAGAGATCATCATGTAAGTGGCACCTGTGAAATCGTGAAATTCATGCTCACGCAGCATAAGGCCAAAAAAATCCAGGAAAATCCTTTTAACCGTTTTATGCTCTATCCGTGCGATTTCGATTACAAGAGCTATCAATGTAAGTGGAACCAGAACAATGAAAGCCAGTTTCCTATCATTATGAAATAAATACCGATAGGAAAGCGGCAGGATCAGGGCACTCACATGAATGGTTTTGCGAAAAAACTCTCTTTTCTGTTTATCATTCATTTCATTTTGATCTTACTTACAATAAAAGCCTTTGCCACATCTATCATCAATTTAGGATCACCTTTCACGGCTTCGGTGAAAAGCGCTTTCAGACTGAATTTATCTCTGGGGATTTTCTGGCAGAATTCCACGATCCTGTTAAATCGCTCATCGTTCATATTCATAAATTTTTCTTTCATCAGGAACATGGTTTTCTGCGTTTTACCCAATCTTTTATCCCATTCTTTTCTATACTCTTTCAAGAATTTTTTATCGAACCGTTTTTCTTTTACGGCTTGAGCTGCCACTTTTCCGGCAATACTACCAGCGATCATTGCCTGTACAACACCACCTCCCGTGATAGGATTAACCTGGCGAGCAGCATCTCCCACCAGCATAATGTTATCTTTCACTATTTCATCCAAGGTAGCTGCGGTTGGAACTCCGCCGTACATTGTGTAAGTTATCTTTGCATTAGGAAAGCGTCTCTGCACGAATTCATCTAAATATTCTTTAGGTCCTTTTGGGTGGGAAAGATGTCCCGATAAGCCAATACCAACATTGGCGGTATTATCGGATTTCGGAAATATCCAGATATAACCGCCGGGTGAAACTTTGGTCCCAAAATAAAACTCGCAAGTGTCTTTTTCAATATTGATATCGGTGAGTGTATACTGTGCGCAGGTGTCTATGTCTTCCAGGCGGACAGCTGTTTTAATTCCTGCCCATCTTCCCACGCGGGATTCCACACCATCTGCACCGATAACAATATCACATTTAACTTTTCTTATTTCACCTGAATATTTATATTTTACTCCGGCTATTTTCCCATCTTCCCACACCAGGTCAAGAGCATCTGCTTTGGTAATAAGATGTGCTCCATGTTTAGCAGCAAGTTCACAAAGAGCTGTATCGAAGACCCTTCGTTCCAATACGTAACCTAATCCATTATTATACATTTTGGCCATTTCTCCGTTGGGAGAATGCAATTTTGCCACGTCAATGCGGCTTGCTATCCAGCGCTGGTCAATATCGATGAAAGGAGCTATTCCGTTATGAGAAACACCTTCGGCACAACGCACTGGAATGCCCGGTTCTCGATCACGTTCCAACATTAAAACCGATGCCCCGTTCTCTGCTGCAAACCTGGCAGCCACGCTGCCGGCAGGTCCTGCCCCGATAATAACTATATCATATCTATCTTGTACCATTACTCACCTTCCTCGATAGCTTTGATGGGACAAACCTTCAGGCAATTAAGGCAGTTAGTGCATTTTTCATTATCAATTTCAACTATGAATTCGGATACAACTATTGCATCAGCAGGGCACACCGCTACACAAGTTCCGCAGATATCACATAGATCTCTATTAATTTTCATATAACCTCAAAAATTTATAATAAATAATTTGCTTTCCTGTGATCTACCATTTTAAATGAAGAACCCTTGAATTTGAAAACTACATTATAGCACTCATCCGGAAGAAGATTATTATTCGATCCTTTTATCTTTACTTTCTGGTAATCCCGTCTGGGAAGGTAATTCTTCATGAGGAAATGTGGATTGGGATTTCCTTTACCGAAAGGCTGCAATAATTGATAATCCATCTGGAGATACTCGTCAAATTTATTGAAATCATTGGAAGTAAAAACAGCATCGATGTTAATGCGTCTGTTTTCTTCAATATCTAATTTTTTTAATTTTACATATTTGCTAAACTTTTTCTGGAAAAGGTCGATGTTTTTTTCCTGCATACTAAAACCTGCCGCCTGGGTGTGTCCACCAAACTGGATCAGATGTTCCTGGCAGTAAGCAAAAGCATCTACCAGATTAAAGCCTTCCGTACAACGCCCTTCACCTATTATCTTTCCGTTTTTGTGACAAAGAAAAACTACCGGGATCTTACAGGTCTTGGAAATTTGAGAAGTACAATAACCAAGCAATTCAACAGGTATTTCACCATTCTTATCAAAATGGATGAAATAAAGTGACGCGTTTCTGGGCGCTATTTGTTGCAGGTATTTCCGGCTTTTTTTCAATGCTTCCTCTTGCATTTGTTGCCTTTCAATCAGCTTCCTGACAATGATCTCTTTTTCTTCTGTGGGAGCAAGAAACAGATTCATGGTTAAATTCTGACCGCCTTTCATACGTCCACTTGATAGTATTTTTACAATACGGTTGATAATGAAAATACGATTATGATAACTTAGCGCAGGTTTCAGGAATGGTTTAAGCTTTTCCAGAGTCAAATCGTCAAAAGAATGCCAGTTATCTAACACTTCTTTCATGAAGATCCTGTTCACTCCATCTAATGGCACCTTATCAGCAAAACTTCCCACTGCAACCCAGAAAAGATAGTTTTTATCGAATTCTGTTTGTAATTTTTCTGCAAGTTTTCGAATAAGAAAATAGATAACACCAACCCCTGCCAGCATGTTAAAAGGATAGTTGCAATCGCTCTGTTTGGGATTGATCACAGCAAAAGCATCGGGAATCTTATCATCCAGTATAAGGTGATGATCTGTAATTATAACGTCAGTACCATTTTCCTGAATTTCATGGATAGCATCAAATTCAGAAATACCGCCGTCCACAGTTATCAGCAATTCTATTTTTTCCTGTTCTATTTTTTCTATAAGTTTTTTCTGAATACCATGACAATCCAACTGACGGTTAGGAATATAATAATAATGGTTTTGGGAGCCAATCTTTTCCAAGAAGTCGAAGATCAGATAGGTAGAAGTAATACCATCCATATCGTCATGACCGTAGATAATGATCTTCTCTTTTCTATGAATGGCAAAGATGATCCTTTCCGCAGCTTTATCCAGATCTTTCATCAGAGACATATCCGGAAGATCTTTCAGAGAGGAATAAAGGAAAGATTCCGAGATTTTTCTGTTCTTCAGGATCTGCTCAAAAATAGAGAGATTACGGCTTTCGTTATAGTTCCACTTGAACTTCATTAGGTACTTTACCTGCGGTCTTCCTTAGGAATATCGCGATGTTCAATCTTTTTAGGGCGTTTCTTGAAAATATCAAATCCGGTTATTCCGAAAGAAAACATCAATGATTCATCACTGAGCCCATGTTTATCAATGTCACCACGAATTAGATATTTTATCGCAAGATCAATCTTTTTATTTGGAGATTTAAGTGGAATGGATAACCCAAACGTTAGAGCTTGTTCAGTAATTTTTTCCTGATTCTTTTCAAAAGGAAGTTCACGATAATATCCACCAATACGAACTGGAATTCGTTCCAACCAACCACCATAACCACTCAAGGGGTCGTAAGCCAGTCCGAAACCAATCTTCAGGGAATTCTTATCGTAATATTCAGTATCTTCCCACATTGCATAATAAACATCGAAAGAAGCTTTATATTTATCTATAAATTTCCAAGTCAGTCCACCTGAAATTCTGGCAGGTATTTCAAATAAAAAATCATCTGTCAGGTCCAGTGTGTCTGCATAGGGAGTATGCCCGTATTTGTAAATAACCTCTCCTTCCAGTTTAGTATAAGTAGAATAAGTTGTACCCAATGAAAAGTTTTTCAATTTTTTACTAAGACCAACTGTAATTCCGGGATTTTTAAAGGTCTTCTCGATTTCATATTTTGCGTCTACCATTGTGTATTCATCGAAATCAAGCTTCCAATAACGAATGCGGTGACCGATATAATAATTTACCGCAATCCCGAAATTTACATACGGGTTTTTATAAGCATATAATGCATCTGCCCGGTAAACATTTGAACTCAGTTTGTTTGTTTCGATGTAATTCAGAGTATCTCCAAAATCGCTTGTCCAGATAGTTTCTTTCTCGTTTTCCAAATTACCGCTGTACATAGAATTAAAATTAAACCCGATCCTGTGATTCTTGAGTGGAACAGCTATGGAGAAATAGGGGAAATAAATCCCGTCATCTCGATACTTGTTGTCATCTGTATCTTTATACCACATCCAGCCCAGGGAAACACCGGTGGAAAAAAGAACCTTATTTGTAGTAGTTGCTACAGACGGATTAGTAAAATTTGGGTTAATACGGAAGAGGTCGCACGAACCAGTTTCGCCCATTCCCAGTCCATAAATGTCATTGCCGTTGTATTCCTGGGGCATACCATCAAAAGAAAAAATTGAATTTCCCATAAGCAGGGAAAATATCAACATTAAGGATATTAAAAAAATATATCGCATCTCTTCTCCTATTAGTTATTATCTTTTAGTTATCACAAAAAAATAACATTCTTTTCTTTGTCAATTGGAAGTTAGAAAATTGTGATATCTTTATCCAAATAATTAATGAATGTTCTTATAAATCAGTTTCAGATAGATTTTCCTTGCCATAAATATGCAATATTTATTTTTAGCTCTCACGGTTGTAGTGAGTTAAATCATCATTTACACTGGTGATATGGAAAAGGTTGAGGAGAGAAAATGGCGTCGACTTCCGATATCAGGAATGGCATGATTATCAAGTTCAAGAATGATCTTTATGAAATTGTTGAATTCCAGCATGTTAAGCCAGGTAAAGGCGCCGCTTTTGTTCGTACAAAACTGAAGAACGTGAAGTCAGGTAAAGTTATCGATAACACCTTTCGAACCAGTGAGAAACTGGAATCAGTACGAGTGGAAAAACATAAGAAAGAATATCTTTACTTCGATGGTGAATTCTACGTTTTTATGGATAGCAATACCTATGAACAGATACAGGTTGACAAAGAAGTAATTGGTGATAACAAAAAATTCCTTGTCGAGAATATGGAAGTAGCCATGAAGCTCGATCCGGAAGGTCAAATACTTGGATTAGAACTTCCGGTAACTGTTATCCAGGAAATCACAGAATGCGAGCCCAATGTGAAAGGAAATTCCGCTTCCGTAAGCGGTAAGAAAGCTGTAACGGATAGAGGATTGAATATTACCGTTCCCTTCTTTATAGAAGTGGGCAATAAAATAAAAGTCGATACCAGAACCGGTGAATATCTGGAAAGAGTATAAACCGGTAAATGAAAAATATGCTTTAATAAGTATAACATAGGAGAATAAAATGCCAAAAGGAAGATCGTTCGCAGCAAAACTTGCTCACGATATCAGTACCGTAGGTAAAGTAATCTGTCCTACATGCAACACGGAAATGAAAAGAGTTAAGCTTGTTCGAGCTCGCAAATCCAAGGCAGATAGCTGGACGCCCAAGTATGAATTCGTTAGCATGTGTAAATGTAATGAAAAAGATATTTTAGCTGGTAAAGTTTAAAAAGTCGTTTTACCCATAAACAAGTCAAAATACCCTCTTGTCCATACGATAAGAGGGTGTTTGCATATTTTTTCTGGGAGAGTAAATGAAAAAAGTTTTTTGTCTATCTCTAATAATCGGACTAATTAACGTTTTTCTTTCTGCAGTTCCGTCTGTACCCGGAAAAACTACTGGATTACCAAATTATAAAGAGTATTCTTCTGAAATCTATTCCCGTTCAAATCCAGATAGGAACAGAGACCTGCCCCAAAGTATTTTGGCTCTGATGGTGGAATTTAACGATATTACATTTGACCTGATTCCCGACTACCCGGATTCCCTGAAACACGATAAGGAATATTTTGAACGACTGCTTTTTCATATGACCTCTTTGTTTGATGACGCCTCGCACGGGCAATATGTTCTTACCGAAGAAAATTACACTGTTTGGGAAAATATCATAACTGTTTCTCAGGAAATGGGCTATTATGGTGATGATGATCTTTCTCTGGAACGAGTTTGTGAACTCGTGCAGGAAGTAGTGGAAATTGCAGATGATCAGTTGGATTTTAATGATTATGATGCAATAATAATTATTCATGCCGGTGCTGGGCAGGAAAGCGATCCCGATATGGAGGAAGAAATTTACAGCACGTTCCTTAGTCGCAGATCTCTGCAAGCAGGTATCGATCCGGAAAATGATGATTTTCCCGGTATTGAAACAGACGATGGAATTATCTTAAAAGAATTTGCGATAATGCCGGAAACGGAATGGCAGCCGGATTTTACATTGGGAGATCCCGTCTATGGTCTCCTGGGAGTTATCTGCCACCAGTTCGGCCACCAGATAGGTCTGCCCACGCTCTTCGATAATGATAGTGATAATGGGGCTTCTGCCGGTATCGGTTCTTTCGGTTTGATGGGTACAGGAGTATGGAATGCCAATGGTTTTGTCCCTCCGCTTCCTTGTGCCTGGTCACGTTATTATTTGGGCTGGGAAGATAATAATATTATCGAACTGAATTCATCTTTTGAAAACATGCCGCTTACTTCTCCCACTGCCGATGATGACGACACACCAAAATTATATAAAATAATTATATCAGATAAAGAGTATTTTCTGCTGGAAAATCGCCAGCAGAACCCGGATGGCAGCATGTTTGGTGATGATCCTTCTTTCACTTTTGAACTTCTTCCAGAAGGTCAGCAAGATGTATATCCTCCCGGGCACCCTAACGAGGGACAGCCCAAATTCAATTTTATGGAAAATACTTACAAAAATTGTGAATGGGACTTTTACCTGCCGGGATTGGGAGGACCGGATTCACCGGTAATAGACGGTTCCGGTATGCTTATCTGGCACATCGATGAAAATATAATCGATGCTAATTTTGATCCTGATTTCGAGAGTAACTCTATAAATGCTGATGCTTCCCATAAAGGAATTGACCTTGAAGAAGCAGATGGTATCCAGCATTTAGACACTGCTTATCAATTCTACAGCTGGGGTTCGCCTTATGATGCTTACCGTGAAGGCAATAACACTTATTTTGGTGATCTTACTCATAATGGTTTATACTCTTTACCAACAGCAGAAAGTTACTATGGTGGAAATCTTATCGACATCTTCAATATCGGTGAATCCGATTCTTTGATGACTTTTTCTGTTCATTATGAATGGTCGCTCAATGCAGATTATATTGGAGAAAATCCCTTTCCTGCTGCAATAATCGACTTCGATGGAGTCGGGAAAAACGAGATTTTCTATCCAATGCCAAATGGTAAATTATATTTGTGGAAAGATGATATAGATTATCCGGGATTTCCTCTGAATCTTTCTATTGTTTCAGTACTAAGCGATTATTATTCTTTTGATACTGTAACCGGAAGCATTTTTATTCCTGCCGAAACTACAGTAGGTGATAATGCCATGCTATTCCGTATTGATAATGACTTGGAAAATCTGCAGGAACTGTGCCTTTTTGAAAACAATCGGGAATGGCTGGCTGCACCGGTAATTAATCCAGATACTACTTTAGCACAAAGAGTGTTTCTTCCACTTTCGGCATCTTCCGGAACTGGAAGTGAAATAATTGTACTCGATTCACTTTATCAAACCCTGACTTCCTATTCTTTTGATCTGCATATTTCATCCAATTTGATGCTGAAAGAGCAAAAACTTTATTTCATTTCAGATGGCTGGAAGCTTGTTAAGATCGATATAATCAGCGAAGAAACTGAAATAACTGATTTGAGCATAATTGATCCTCTACCTGTAATCCATTCCGCATTACTGGTAGATATCGACGGTGATGAAACAGACGAGATCATAGTTGTAACCGACAACTGTGCTGTTTACTGTTTTAAGCAGACAGGAGAGCTGAGAAACGGCTTTCCCGCAGAAATAGAACTAAATGCTGTTTCTATTCCTTCTATTGCAGATGTGGATAATAACGGGTTTCTTGACATCCTGATAGGTGGTGAAAATACATTTGCTGTGGTTAATAAAAATGGAGATGTTTTTCAACCGCAGGAAGTAATTTCTGATCCCGATTCCACTTTTACTACTGCTGGTGTTATTGCTTTTGATATCGATAATGATGGTGATCTGGAGATACTGGGAAATATGTCGCGCAATAGACTTTGCGTATGGGAAAACCTGAACAATTCCAACTTTGAGTTAAACAGGAATTATCCGGTTTCATTTGGTGAACGTAGTCTGAATTATCCACTCATTTCAGGCTCGGAAAACGAAAATATCTATGTATACATTCCAAGTAATAACGGTACGATTTTCCGTTCTAATCTTCTCTTTGCAGAATTTGATGATATTGTACAAACTGCCTGGAAAATTGAATATGCCAATCTGCAAAGAACCGCTTCCTACCTGGATACAACATCACTACCTTCTTATCCAGCAAAAAAAGTATTCAACAAAGCTAAAACTTATTTCTATCCCAATCCGCTCAACAGGATATTTTCAAAGGGTATAGATTTTAATAATAATGTTCCTGAATTCACTATAATTTTAAGGATCGAAACTTACGTGGATACAGATGTGAAAATAAAAATATTTGACATCGCTGCGAATCTTATTTACACAAACACAGTGCATTGTGAAGCAGGTTTTTCTAATAATGTATACGTGAATGCAAAAAACCTGTCTTCGGGTGTTTACTTTGCAGTGCTAAAGGCAAAAGGGAAGGTGTTGAAACTTAAATTTGCTATAGAAAAATAATTCCCAATACCTTGAATTTTGGAGGATAAATGAAAAAAGCAGTACTAATAATATTAATAATGGTTCTTGCTGTTTTGCTAACGGCAGAAACAAGTGGTGAATACGGATTTCAAATGCTGAAAATAAGTGCCGGGGCAGCTCTCTCTGCTCAGGGTGGAACAGGAGCTTTCTTTTCTAATGATGCTTACGGATTTATTCAAAATCCTGCTGCCGGGCTCCTGAAAAAAAAAAGAGTAATTTCCCTTTCTCAGAATTACTGGATCTTCGATACTGTCATAAACAGCGGTGCTTATGCTTATTCAAATGGGAAAAAGACTTTTGGATTTGGATATCGTTACCTGGATTACGGTAAATTGGAAGGCAGGAAGGATAACGGAACCTTACTCGGTGAATTCCATCCTATGGATCTGGTGCTTTCCACAAATTTCGGTTACCGCTTAACGCCCGATCATTACGCAGGAGTTAACGTTAACCTTCTATATGAAAAGATCGATACTTCTTCCAGTTTTGGATTCACGATAGACCTGGGTTATACTTATCTTACACCTATCAAAGATATGCTTATCTCTGCAGCTTTGAAACATCTGGGGAAAACATCAGCGATGGATAAAGACGGTATTGATCTACCTATCACGGGTGAGCTTTCTGTGGTTAAAAATTTCCAACTGGTCAGTAAAAATTTCTCCACCGAATTTAAAGCAGTAAAACATATTGACGATGACGAATTTAAAGCAGTATGGGGAATTAAAGTCGAAATTAACCGTACTTTCAATCTGAAATTTGGATATAAATTCAACTATGATTCGGAAAATATTTCTGCTGGTTTCGGTATCAATTTAAAAAAGATCTCTCTCGATTATGCCTATATTCCCTTCGATTATGAGATCGACGATGTTCATATTATGGGGCTTACTTATAGATTCTAATGGGAAGGTTTTATGAAATTCTGGTGGCGTGTAATTATTTTACTGGCAATACCTTTTTACCTGGCAGCATTGGATTATGTTCCCAACCAGATAATTTTTAAAACCTCTGTTCCTCGGCAAATTATAGAAAAAACTACTGGTCTGGAAGAATTTGATTCTTTCCTGTCCGAAAAAGATATTAAGAAAATTAAGCCAGTTCTAAAAAAAAATCAGAACCGTTATTTTGTTGCCTCTTTCGATAGTGATATTAACTGGGATGAACTGGAAAATCTGCAGTTTGAGGGCATCGAGTACATCCAGCCTAATTATCTGAATTCTTTTTATGTGGAACCCAACGACCCTGAATATAATAACCAGCAGGTAAATTTTGAGAATTGCAATATTCCGCCAGCCTGGAACTATACCACCGGCAACGGGGAAATAATTGTCGGGATTGTTGATTCCGGTATTCATTTTGATCACTGTGACCTGCAAAATAATATTTATATTAATACCAACGAAATTCCTGATGATGGAATTGATAATGACGGCAACGGATATATAGATGACTGGCGAGGTTGGGATTTTGTGGATGCCCCAGAATTATATACTATGGCGCTTGGTGACTTTACAGTACAGGATAACGACCCCAGTGACGATTTGAACCATGGTACTCATATTGCAGGAATTATTGGTGCCGATACTAATAACCAGGAAGGAGTTTGTGGTATCTGTTGGAACGTGAAACTTCTTGTTATCCGCTCCGGGTTCAAAACGGTAGATGGTGGTTATCTGCAGGATGATGATGCAGCAGCTGGGGTTATCTATGCTGCCGATATGGGGGCGGATGTAATTAGCCTGAGTTGGGGAGATACCAATTTTTCACAGATCATTGCCGATGCCTGTTATTATGCCTACGAACACGGCTGCGTCATAGTGGCAGCCGCCGGAAACGAAGGCAGTACAAGTGCTCACCTTCTTACCTATCCTGCCCGGCTTTCCACCACGCTATCCGTGGGAGCTGTAGATAATAATAAACAGCTTACTTCTTTTTCGAGTTATGGTCCGCAGCTTGATCTGGTTGCACCCGGTCAATTTATTATAAGTACCTACGATACTCCCGACAACCTGTACCAGGAACAATCCGGAACTTCGATGTCCGCACCGTTTGTAGCTGCCGGAATAGCCTTGCTGCTTTCAGTAGAACCGGGACTGAATTACGAAGAAATCAGGGGAAGATTGATCTCGTCTGCTTTAGACCTGGGTGATCCCGGATTTGATAATGTTTATGGAAATGGTCTGCTGAATGTGCAGGAACTTCTTACAAACCTGAACTATCCTACCATAGCGATCAGCTTTCCACTCGATAATGCCGGACTGAATGATGACTTTGATATAATTGGGACTGTACAGTCTCCAAATTTCTGGCGGTATTCGGTGCAATATACTTCCGCTGCAATGCCCACACCTCTTGATTGGGAAGATGTTGACCCGGATATACCATATTACGATTATGAAGTTGAAAATGATATTCTCGCATCCTTTCATATAAGTGATTACTTCCCGGATAATACTTACAAGATAAAAGTGGAATTATTTACATCCACAAACGAAAGCTACAACTATCTGCGTACTGTTAACATTGATCAATCACCACCCGAATTCCATGAACAATATGCAGCTGTAATGAAAAGATACAACGAAGAAATTTCGGAATATTACCTGCAGGCTGTCTTCAATGAAAATGTATTTCTATCTTACCGGGAAGCAGGTTCAGGTGCTTATTCTCCTGTTAGCAATTATGCCGATTCCATCCAGATTTTCAATCCCATGATTTTTGCAGGAACAAATCTCCTGGATATAAAAGCTGTGAATGTGTCTGGGTTGGAAACTGAAGTCTATAATGCTTATCAATATTATCCTGAAATTGATTATATCGATCTGAATTCATTCACTCAAACTGAGCTGGGAAATGAACTGGTAGCAATACAGAAAATGCATGACTTCGATGGCAATGGAAAAAATGAATTCGTTGCCATGGAAATTGTGGATGGCGTACAGACACTGAAAATATTTGAACTAGAATATGATGAACTTATCACCAAATATACATTTGTTGAAAGTTTCTGGCCGGATGATATGGGAAACACCAACGGGCAGGGAATCGAAGTGCTGGGTCGTCTTGCTGGTAAACCAATAATTTATGAAGTAACCTCAGGTTTATATCCAGATTTTGTTATCTATCCTGCTGATGATGCATTCGGGGTAAATTTTGCTGATGTTGATGGAGACGGAATAGATGAGCTCGCACTTATTAAAAATGTGGACATCAATACTTTTTCTTTTCGGGCTCTTGTCCTCTATAGCCGCTCGGGAAATGAATTCACAGCCATCGATACAATCATAAACCAAACTGCAACTTTCATCAAGAATGACTTTGTGAACAAAGTAGCCTGTGGTAACCTGGATGGTGACTCATATCCTGATCTATTGACAGCAGATAAAGATGGTGATGTAATGATCTTTGAAAATGAAGGTTCAGGATTTGAAATGACCTGGAATATTCGCTTGCCCGTAGAAGAAGCTCATTATCTGGCTTTGGGTGACTTTACGGGTGATGGAAATAACGAATTCTGCGCGGGTGGCTTTGTCTATAACGCTATTGACCCTAATAAAACGTTTTTTTATTTTGGGTTTTTCAAGAACAATGGGATGAACAATCAATATGAACCTATCGGATATGTTAGCTTTACACAGGTAGAAATCGAGAATTCTATTGCTACTGCCGACCTGGATGGTAACGGAGATGTAGAGATCATTCTTTCAATTCCGCCTAATACTTATATCATCGACTATATTAACGGTGAGTTTATTCCTATCTGGAAAGGTGAATCCGCAAAGACCATTCAGCATGTTATCACTGCCTGTTCCGGAACAGTAACTGAGGACGCTTTTATAATTGTGAATTCTCTACAAAATGGAGAAATTGGAAGCTCTCTCATAAAGGTTGCCGAAGAATTCACCGGACCACCTACACCCCGTGGGTTTTATGTTATTCCACAGGACTCAACTACTGTCTTTCTGAGCTGGGAAATGGATCCATCTTTTGAATACAATATTTACCGTCAGGAAGAAGGAGTACCTGTTATAATAGCGAATACGCAGAATAACTCCTACCATGATTTCGGGCTTACACCAGGAGATACACTCTATTACAGAATTACAGCCGAAGATACATCATATTCCCCGTCGGAAAGCCTTCCTACAGCCTGGAAAAGCGCCGTTCCTTATTATAAGCCGGAATTGCAATATGTTAAGATGATTTCTTCTTATACATTAGAAGTAAAATTTGATCAGCAGCTTGCTTTCAGTGCAACGCATATTTCCAATTATACTCTTGCGCCCATAAGCGTAAATCCCATTTCTGTTAATATGCTCGAACAAAATACATGCCTTATCATGCGTTTCCAGAAGTCTTTTGAAGATCTCGGGGAAGATTATGTTTTGCATTATGAAAATTTAAGTGGAATAACCGGAGTTGCTGTAGCTGGAGATCATCCCTTTCCATACCAACCGGATACAATATCCCCGAAAATTGTGGATGTGAAAAATGAAAATCTGCAGACAGTGAATATCTATTTTTCCGAACCTGTTAAAAAGCAACTGGTAGAAGATATATCCAATTATACTCTGGTCCTTCCCGCTGTAGACAAAAATAATGAAATTGAAACTTTGGAATATAAAGAAGGATACCCCGATTCGTTTTATGTTTCAATCCGAATGAAAAAAAACCTGGAGTATACTAATCAACCCTATTTCTTGAAAATAGATAATGTGGAAGACCTGGCAGGTAACAAAATATCGGTTAGTGGAAACAAATGTCATTTCAGCTTGACAGGTATGATTGGTCTAAAAGATTTAAAACACTTGCGGGTTTATCCGAATCCGCTTAATAAAAGCGAAAGTGAGTTTGACGTTGTGAACTTCATAAATCTTCCCCTGGAGATTTCGGGTAAACTCCGGATCTTTAATTTAAATGGAGAATTGGTCTTTGAAAGGAAGATTGGTCCCTATAATAATCCTATCGACTTCTTTAGCTGGGAATGCAGAAATAACGGCGGTAGAGAAGTTTCATCAGGAATATATTTCTACATCCTGCAAATGGGGAAATATACCAGTAAAGGAAAAATTGTACTCATAAATTAGAGGCTTTGAAAAGGAGACTGAAATGATCTCATTAGATTGGAAAGAAAGATTAAAAAAAGATACGATCGATTTTGCGGTGCGAAAACTTCCCGCTAACGATTTTGACATCGATATTATTTATAATGCCTATCCCCAGCGCATCGATAATAAGATCCCGCATGCAGTAATAACCTTAGTAGGAAAAACACTGGGTGCGCTTATCTACAAAGAAGCGGATAAATATTTTACATTTTATGATTACCTGTTGAAGGAAAAGGGTGAGAATGGCAAGATGATCTTTGCTTATGTGATAGCTCGCGCTATCAGGAAGAACCCGGATAATTTCTTAGATTACATAGAAAATATATTACTTACCACAGAAGACCAGAAATTCTGTAATTTGCTTCTGGATAAAGCTATCTTCCCCATGATAAAAAAAGATCCCTTAAAACATCTGGATTTGCTGACGAATTGGATAAAAAAAGATAACGAACATCTTACTTTAAGCCTTCAGAAAATGATAATAAAGCTCATCGGTTTTCAGCCAAAGTTGGTTAAACCTATCTTTCAAAAGCTGGAAACTTCCTGGCTTTATGCCACGCCAAATATGATAAAACTAAATACGAACTTTCTGAAAGCGGTCTACAAAATCAAGCCCAGATTTTATAATTCGATATATGAAAGTTACAAAACAACCCACAACCCGGTTTTTGCTGAAATTCTTTGCGGAGCTATCTGTGGATACAATAAACTGCTTAAGGAAACGGTAGATAACTGGGCAATGAGCGGTAACATCAAGTTGAAAAAGATCGGGATACATGGGCAGAAAATTCTCAAAAAGAAAGGCAAAAATTAATGGCGAATTATATCACCAGAGAAGGCATGCAGCGTCTTCATAAACGTCTGAACGAGCTTATTAAGGAACGGCCTAATATAATTAAGCAGGTTGTTACGGCTCGTGAAATGGGTGATCTGAGCGAGAATGCAGAATATAAGGCCGCACGAGAAAGACAGCGCAACCTGGAAAATGACTACAACTACATAAAACGCCGCATGGAAAAACTGCAGGTTATCGATTCCAGTAAAATACCCAAGGATGCTGTGCGTTTCGGTGCCAGAGTAACAATAAAAGAACTTTCCAGCGGGAAGCTCTTGAAAATACACCTGGTAGGTGTGGACGAGATATTTGAAACAGAAAGCAAATATGAAAGAAAATCTATTGCGTCCCCTATGGGTAAACCGATGATCGGCAAAAAAGTGGGAGACTACTTCTTGGTAAAAGCTCCCATTGGAATACGGAAATTTGAAATTTTAGCAATAGAATAAGGAGATAAGGAATGAAGAAAGCTGAAGAGTTGAGTAAAAAATTAAGTTATAAAAGAAAAAACTTCTGGAGAGAAGCTTCTGCTAATGAAAAGAAACTTACTTTTAAATTTGCCGAAGGCTACAAGGCTTTTCTGGATCAGTGTAAAACAGAACGTGAAACTATCGAATTTTACGCGGATATTCTGGAAAAGAAAGGGTTCGGTGAAATTGATAAAGCCGGAAAGTCAGTTAAGGTTTACCGACTGGCACGTAAGAAAAATGCAGCTTTTGCTGTTCTTGGCAAAAAACCTGTGAGCGAAGGTGTGAACATCATTGTTTCTCATATCGATGCACCCAGAGTAGACCTGAAGCAAAATCCTCTTTATGAAGATGTAGATACCAAGCTGGGTATGATGAGAACCCATTATTACGGTGGCATAAAAAAATACCAGTGGATGTCTACTCCATTGGCACTTCACGGAGTATTTGTAAAAGAAAATGGAGAAGTTATAAAAGTTTCCATTGGCGAAGACGAGAACGACCCTGTATTTGTAATGCCCGACCTGCTACCGCATCTTGCCAGAAAAGAACAATATACCAAGAAAATCGGTGAAGCAGTCAGTGCTGGAAAAATGAACCTGATATTCAATTCTATTCCCTATTTGAAAGATAAAGATACAAAAGAAGCTATCAAGCTGAACGCACTTGTTCTTCTGAATGAAAAATATAATATCGTCGAAGAGAATTTCCTGAGCGCCGAACTGGAACTTGTTCCTACAGGAAAAGCCCGTGATGCCGGTATCGATAAAAGTCTGGTTCTGGGTTATGGGCAGGACGACAGGATCTGTGCCTATACTTCTGCCGAAGCTATCTTTGCTGCCAAACCCGATAAAGCCGCAGTGGTTTATCTGGCAGATAAAGAAGAGATCGGAAGCGAGGGAAACACCGGTGCCAGATCAATATTTATCATCGACTTTATTGCTGATCTGTTAAAACATAATGGCGAATCCTACGACAGTGCAACACTTAGAAAAACCCTGCTTAAAAGCCAGGTGCTTTCTGCCGACGTAAATGCCGGTATCAATCCCAATTTTCCTGATGTTCATGAAAAGGATAATGCCGTTCATATTGGTTTTGGGGTTAGTATAACCAAATTCACCGGTAGTGGTGGAAAAAGTGGTTCGAACGATGCCAATGCCGAATTTAATGCCAAAATTACAGGTATCTTCAATAAGGAAAAAGTGAACTGGCAGATCGGTGAACTGGGCAAAGTGGATGAAGGCGGAGGAGGAACTATTGCCAAATTCATGGCAGAATACGGAGCAGAAGTTATAGATTGCGGACCCGGTCTGCTGGGCATGCATTCACTTTATGAACTCAGTAGCAAAGCTGATATATATTCCTGCTACAAGGCTTACAAAGCTTTCTTTGAAAAAGCATAAAAAGGGGGTATTGTGAAAAAAATATTGATAGCCATTATTGTACTTTTAATACTATTTGGATGCAGTGAAAACAAACTTACCCGGCAAATGCCTATAGAACGCAAAATGGAAATAGGAAACGAATACATGGAGCTTGGAAAATACCACAAAGCAATTCCCTACTTTGCTGATGTGGTTTTTGAAAGGAATTCAAAGTATACTGCCGAAGCACAAATGAAACTGGGCGAGTGTTATTTTTCCCAGAATAAATTCATGGAAGCAAGGTTCGAATATGAAGAACTCATCCGTTTATTTCACGATTACAAAGATATAAATATGGCGTATTTCCAGATCGGTGTATGTCATTATAGCGAATCGCGTCCTGCTCATTATACACAGGAAGAAACCGAAAAAGCTATCACTGCTTTCGAGACTTTTATCGAAAAATTTCCTTTCGATGAAATGAAAAAGGATGCCATCGATTATATCCAGAAGTGCCGCTATAAATTACTGGAAAAGAAATATTACAATGGTTATGCTTACTACAAAATGTTCGATTACAGCGCAGCCTTGATGTATTTTGATGAGATCGCTGAATTGGGCAATATAGATGAGCTGGATAAAATGTCGCTCTATTATTCTGCTAAAATATATATCACACGCAAAGATAAAGAAAATGCAGTTTCCGCGGCTGGCAGGCTTACCGAGCGTTATCCCGGCTCAGAAGAAACAGAAAAGATTAACCGTCTACTGCAGAAATTGAAATAAATGAAAATAGGACTTTTGGGTGGGTCCTTCGACCCGCTTCATGCTGGTCATATAGCTTTGGCGCAAATTGCAACTCAAGCTCTGGAATTGGACAAAGTACTTTTCCTACCTACAGGAAATCATCCTCTTAAACAAAACATGAACCTTCTTCCTGCTGAGAAACGCTTTCAGCTTGTACAAAAAGCTCTCACGTCTTATCCTGGTTTTGAAGCCTCAAAATTAGATATGGAAGACACCGATCTTAGTTATTCCGCCGAACTTATCAAGCGCTTGCGCAAGATCTATCCGGAAGATGAACTTTATTTTCTCACTGGAGACGACATCATTACCGAATTACCTCAATGGCATAACTGGGAATGGCTGTTGCAAAACGTGCAGTTCGTTGTGGCAAAGCGACCCGATACCAATCGTGAAAAGTGGCAGGATCTGGATTACCTGGAATATTTTTTATTCATAGATATGAAACCACAGGATGTTTCTTCTACCGAAATAAGACAAAAAATTAAGGTCAAAAAGAGCATTTCCGGATTAGTTCCAAAAATCATTGAAGAAGAGATAATATCTCTTTATTCCATTTAAAAAATAAAAATTATTGCTTCGCATTGTTGAGCGTTTCTTATATCCACACAATTAAAAAAATTGACAGAAAGTTTGTTTAAACAATTTTCCTGAATAGGTTGGAATATTTGAACTTTTCAATAAATCTGGAAAGGTTTGTGAGGTTAAAATGAAGAAGTGGATTATTATTTATTTATTATTTATCGCTTTAGCCGCATCTGCTGAAGATTTGAGTGATTCAGTATTTATTCAATTTCATCAAGCTCTTGATTCACTAAAGCATATTAAAAACGAGATCCTTCCAGCAACTTTTGAATTTAATGACAAAACCTACAATGGCTACGAGATAATATATGAAACAAAATGGTCGCTGCTCGATAAAGATGCGGATCCGATGGGAATGTTCTATCCTTTTGAAGATAATTATTGGTACAATGCCGGCTGGAGGGCAGACATCAGGTTCTGTGCTGATGGACCAGGTTCTACACTTTATTTAATCAGAAACGGCGAATTTTTCTGTATCATTCGCTGGGATTTTGTTTCGTATATCGATGATAATGGTGAATTTGTCACAGGTGATGAACTTTCGGGTAGAATAAAATGCACTACTGAGACTATTAAAAAGGAAAAATAAAAAAGGGAGGATAAAATGAGCCAAAGTATTCCATTAGTCTGGTATATCGCAATGGGAGTAGCTTTCGGATTGCTGCTAGGGTATGCGATTGGAATGACCATCGGTATTTCACAAGGCAAACAACAGCTTATAAAAAGAATTAAGTTACTGGTCTCACGTAAAAAGATAGACTTTAATATTGATAAACTTCTTCGGGGATAATTTATTAAAAAATTTAAAAATACAAAAAAGGAGAAATAATGAAAAAACAAGCTAAATGGATTTTACTTATTGTAATCGTAGTAATATCATCTCAAGTATTGTCTGCTCAAACAAATGTTTCAGGTGAGGTTTCAGGAATTTGGGAGCTTGCCAACAGCCCGTACATCGTTGTAGGAGATATTTCGATTGTTGGTGATTCCATGCTGGTAATAGAAGCAGGCGTAGAAGTAAAGTTTGATGGTTTCTATCAATTCGTTGCTTATGGAGTTTTATCTGCTATCGGAACCGAATCCGAACCGATCCTTTTTACATCCAACGCATCAACACCCAATCCCGGTGACTGGTACAATATTGAACTTTCCGATTCATGCATAATTCAGTACAGCATTATAGAATATGCCGGACAACCGGAACCACCTACAAACAAATTCGCCATCAGGCTGAATGGCGATTGTGAGATTTTGAATAATGTCATAAGGCACAACAATGTTTCCGGTATTGGTGCAATGTTCGAGAGCTCTGTTATCAGATACAATTCGATCTATGATAATTCTACAGACTTCTTTGTTGGTGCCGGTATTTATTCCCAATGGTCATCTGCAAAGATTGAAAACAACACAATAGCAGATAATAACTTTGGCGGAATGTTGCATCAGGCAAATAGTGATAGTTTAACAGTAATTAACAACATTATTGTTAATAATAGCGGTGTTGGTTTTCAATATGATCAGATTACAGGAAGCCCCTTCCCAATTGCAGATTACAATGACGTGTGGGGAAATACAACGAATTATGTTAACCTTACGCCCGGAGCACATAGCATCTCGGAAGATCCGTTATTCGTTGGAATTGATGATTATCACCTGACTGCAGATTCTCCCTGTATAGATGCCGGAGATCCGAGTTTCCCGCTCGATCCTGATGGCACAATTGCAGACATGGGAGCATTCTATTATAACCAAACTGGAATTAATGGTAACATAATAATTTCAACCGATGTACATCTTTATCAGAATTACCCCAATCCTTTCAATCCAACCACAACTATTTCTTTTGAATTAATCACCGAAAACACCGAAGACACTGAAATAATAATTTACAATATCAATGGGCAAAAAGTGAAAACTTTGGAGTGCAATAACCACGTTATTGCAAAAGCGACGGAGTCGCTTTACCACATTACCTGGAACGGTACTGACGAAAACAATAAAGCTGTTAGTTCGGGAGTATATTTGTACAAACTAAATGTAAACGGAAAAACAAAAGCTGTGAGGAAGTGCTTATTGATGAAATAGTACAGTGTAGAACTCCTAATTCATCCTTAGCTCCGTATAAAATCAAAGGGAGGTATTATGCCTAAAAAAGACTGTTGGGACATAATAAAAATAACATCCACTATACTTATACCTATTGTTATAATATTTTCAGGATGTATTATTAATAAAACACTTCAAAAAAATGAAATTAAAGTAAAATATGTTGAAATTGCAGTAAGAATACTAAGCAATGAACCAAATGAGGAAACATCAGCATTAAGAAATTGGGCAGTTGATTTACTAAACGAAAATTCCGATGTTAAGTTGGATAGTTTAGCAATTGATGAACTATTAAAATTGCCAATTTATTTAACTGATGATGCAGGAGATTATTTAACCGATGATGCTGGCAATCCTCTTCAGGGAAATTAAATGTAAAACTATTAATGAAGCAGAAGCTTCATATACTATTACATTCCCAACTGGAAAGTTAGGAATGAGATAAAATTTGCAATTTGTTCGTTTTGTTCGTTGCTAATCCTACTCCGCAACCACAATAACACCGGTTCCGGTTTTATTCTTTAGTTTCACATCAAGCAACATAAACAGCGCTGAAAGCGGATAGAACAACAAATAATAAAATGGCAACAACAGGAAAAACAGTTTGCTTTTCCCTAACATACTCATCGGGTATTTCATAGAAAGCAGCCAGGCAAAGTGTCCCCACTTTCCATAAGAATACTCAAATGAAACAATTTTAAATCCTGCATTTTTCAGTTTGGAAATAATTTCTTCTTTTGAATATCCGGGACGCACATGCTCTTCCGTGAATTTGGCAGATTCATCAAAATTGCTGGGTGAGGAGATTATTAGTTTTCCGTTTTTTTCGAGAACCTGCCGGAAATTCTGTAAAACCTGCTCATCATTTTCGATGTGTTCCAGGATATCGATGGCAAGTATCAGATCGAACTTATCTTTTGGAACATAAGCGGTTAAATCTGCCTGCTGGGCTGTGAAATCCTGCCAGTTGTGTTTGGCTGCATATCGGGCAAAAGAATCCATGTAATCCGTTTTCAGGTCAACAGCATGCACCTCGGCTTTTTTAAAATGTTTAAAGATAAAATTGGAATATTGTCCAAAGCCGGCACCCGCATCGTAAAAACGGATCGGTTTATCTTTCGGAAAATATTTCTTTATCTCTCTCTTTACATACCACTGCCGCAGCAACAGCATATCCAGAGATGTGTAAAACAATTTCCTGAAAAAAGGAATTTTATCAATGAGTCCTGCGAATTTATCTTTTATTTTGTCGTACTGCATAAATTAACCTGTCACATTCCTGCAAGCCCACAAACCGCCCTTAATGTTTATATCTTCATCTTCAATAATATAAACAGGAAGCAATTTAAGGATGTTTTCTCTGTTCGTGCTTTTTTGAAGTTCTTCCATAAAGCCACTTTGCTTGATTAATTCTGCATTTTTAATTGTTGAAGCTCCACAAAGGTAAATTCCATTGAATGGACGGAAAAACAGAGCAATTGCTTGCGTGAGTTTACCTGCACACCTGTAAAAAATATCGAGCGCTTCCCTGCAGATTTCATCTTTCAATGCTTTTTCTGCGATCTGTTCTGCAGATAATTCTTCCGGTTTCATTTTTGGATAATACAACTCTACCAAGCCTTTATATATTAATTCCAATCCGTTCCCTGAAACGAAATCTTCCCAACTTGGCAGGTTGGAAAGCTTCATTTTTTTCTTCATCCATTTTAACAATTCTTCATGCTTTTCGTCCAGAGCAGAAACTGTGATATGTTGAATTTCCGAAGGAATAACCTCATAATATTTTTCACCGGATTTTGTGCTTCCTTTTATCACACCGGTGGTCCCGAAACCTGTTCCTGGAGCCAGCAGAACCGATCTTGAATGACCCGGTTCTGTTTGAGCTTTCACAGATAGTTCATACAATTTTGTGAATTTATATTCGCTTCCTTCCAAAGATAGAAAACCATAAGCCGCAAGTTCCATATCGTTCAGCATCAGGGTTTTATTTTCGGGAAGTCCGCAATCATAAAGGTCCTGTAGCGTTATTTTTGTTCTATCCTGCCACCTTGTCAGGTTTACTTCGTTCTTGTTCAGCACGATCCCTGCAAAACCGACGGTGCCTCTATCGGGAAGTTGTTTTTGCTCGTAAATTGAATTCCGGATAAAATCCTGCAGCTTCCGTTTTGAATCTATTTTTGCTTTGAATATTTCTGAAGTTTTTATCTTTTTCCCATTTTGAGTAATTTCAAATTGTATGCGAGTATTGGTTCCGCCCACATCGACAGAAATATTCATTTTCAGCTTTTTACTCATAGATTTTAAATGCTTGAGCGGTTGTGTTTCGTCAATGAAAATGTTAATTATTGTAACATCGATTTCCTGGCTTCCTCCAAAAACCAGTAGCAGTTCTCAAGGTATCCCATTGAAAAACAATAAAACACAGAAAAGTCGTTAAAAAGAAGTGGCAAAGGGATTAGAACTTAAAGTGCATTCTTTTTCTTAAAATCGGCATAATATAAATTGCGTTAGGAAATTGGTAATAAACAAGCGTTATGAAAAATCTTCTGTTTGAGTGATTGTCTAATTTCTTTCATAGATTCCACTCAGAAAATAACGAGTTAAGATTTTTTAGTGGTGTTTACCAATTTTAGTAATTTATATTCGCTGAGAGTTTTTCTTTGCTTCGTTTCTTTTGTCGGTACAAAAGAAATGAAGTCCAATACTTGCAAGCATCTATGTGCAAAATCTTCTTGCTATTCTTTATAAAAAAAAGAATACAATGATTTTAAATTTTTCAGGGGATGCTTGTACATCGATTTCTTTTTGACAGGATTCTCCTAATTATTTTTTTCTGTCTCGTATAGAATTTCAGAGAATTATTATGAATAAAGATGAATTAATAAAAGAAGCACGAAATCCCAAATATATTTCGGGAATATTTAACTATTGCGACAGATGGTGTGAGCGCTGCCAATTTACTTCACGCTGCCTGAATTATAAGATCGGAAAGGAAAACTACAGTGATCTGGAAAAACATGATATTTCCACTGCTGAATTCTGGGAAGGATTTACAAACTTAATGAAAGATACCTTAGAAATGCTTCAAGACAAGGCTAAAGAAATGGGTATCGATCTCGATTCTATTGAAATCGAGGAAAAAGAAACAAGCTCAGAAAATGTTATTCACCTGACATCAGAGATGGCAAATAAATACATAACACTCGTTGATGACTGGTTTGATTCCACCAAATACGTTTATGAAGATTCGGAAGTCTGTCAAAAACTGAACCATTCAAAAGAAGCCGTTGTAAAATTTGATGACATTACCCAGATTATCAGGTGGTCTCAAATGCAGATATATGTTAAGCTTCAAAGGGCACTCGATGGCGAAGAAACAGATTTTTCTGAAGATTTTCCCAAAGATTCAGATGGTTCTGCAAAGGTTGCATTGATCGGAATTGACCGTTCACTCGGTGCATGGACAAAAATGCTGGAATTTTTCCCGGACAGAAAGAAAACGCTTATGGAAATTATTACTTTTCTAAAACGCCTTTGCAGTATAGTAAAAAAAAAATTCCCGCAAGCACGTGAATTCGTCCGACCCGGATTTGATAAAGTTGCTGATGCTGTTTAGATATTAAAGAATGAATGGAAAGACATAATTTTTCAATTTTACTTAAACTCCTTTTTTCCCTCAAAGTTGTGGCTAATGGTAACTGTGCGCCAAGAGGAGCAACGCGACTGCTTGGGCACAGAGTTATGTCCGATTAATCATTTTTATAACTTTGATTTTATAATAATAAGGTTCTATTTTCTTTTTTCAAGAATAATTACACTTTCTCTCAACTTCTTAATATCGGGGCTGTATTTTGTTTTTCTCTTTCTGATTTCTCTTAATACACCAATTTCTTTAAGTTTCCAACCGTGGTTTGTTGAAATATCTGCTAAAATTAAATCTACAGGAATATGTTCATTTGCATAGGCAGAAGTTGAAACAATCATCCATAAATTTGCGTTATCATTAGCATAATTTGATAAATTACTAAATACTTTTCCCATATCTTCAAAATAGCCTAAAATCATAGATGGTATATAATCATTCATAAGTTGATCTTTCTTTTGAATAATCTTATTATAAATATTCTTCAATTGGATACTATCAAATTTATTTATATCGGGTTGCTTCCATTTTACTTGAACATGAGACCTAACAGTTCTAAATCTTAAATCATAAAGCTCTTTAGAGGAATTAACAAATCCGCCAAGAAAAAGTTCCGGTCTATAAATATCTGTATAATCAAAAGTATTTAAATATGGGGGTGATGTGATGCACAAATCAAACTTTGGAATTTTATTAATTGATTTACGCCTTCTTGAATCGTATGTTCTTATTTCTGGTGATATAGGAATGTTCTCAGATAAATCTTCTTTGATGATTTTACACTTACTGAGAAATGTATCTAAAAATGAATCTTTATTATATCCTATTTTCCCCCATTCCTTTTTGTATCTTAGACATTTTCCATCTTTAGAGGCATTGCAATTCTCCATAATTGAAGAAATAAGTGCAAGCTTTAGAAGATGCGAAGATTTGCTTTGTTTATTAGAAATATAATTATGTCCACCTTCAAAAGTTCGTAATACTTCTAGATTGAATAACCATTTAGAGGGGTTTTTTGCTGATTCTGTGAATGTCGAATATCCTTCTAATTTAGATCTAGCTCCTTTTTCGCAATGCGTTACAATTTCATCAACTTCAGATTGAAAGCGCTCAGGATTAACATTATGCGTTTTCGTTTTTGCCAAAAAGGAAGTGAATGGGTTTATCTCGTAGCCATAAGAATTAATTTTTTTAATAGCTGCTGTCAATGTAACAGTACCACTACCATTAAAAGGATCGAGTATGATATTATCTTCATTTAAACCGTATTCTTTAATTGCGCTTTCTACAAGATTTGGTGAAAAACCTTCCTTGTAATAATACCATCTATGGCGAGGTAAATTAACTGTATCCTCAGAATTTGAGTATCCATTATTTTTAAGTATGAAATTATCGTTTAACTTATCTTGCATAGTTCAATTACAGATTGGTTCTGTAAACATTCTAATTGGTTTTTCAAATCCTTGAATAGTCTGATGAAAGTTTTTATCGGCATCAATGATTAAATCAATGTCTTTAAAGTGCATTCCATCTTCAGTATTTATATCTGTTTGAGCTGCAGTAAGGTTATTTCTTCGGCCATCAATTACAACTAGATAAGATTTAATTATTGTAGTTGGTATATCTGATGAAACTGCATCGTGATAACCTTTAAGTTGTGTTATGCCACTATTTGCCCTTGCATCTGAATACGAATAAATTTCACCATCTGATTGTTTTTTAACAGTTCCAATAAATTTTATTTCAATCAAGGCTGTTCTATTTGCTTCCCTCCAATTAATTCTGATATCAATAGGTTTCGGTTTCGTAAAATCTCCAATAGTGTTATATTCTCTTGATGACTCCATTGAAATTCCTCTTATGAAAAAAGATGTTAGAAACTCGTGAAGTGATAATTGCATAAATTTCTCAGGTATATTACTTCCACTTCCTCCACCTCTAAAGAAAAGTCTATTACCATCATGCCATGATTGAGAAAAGTGCTCACAAGATGATTTTAGAATTTTCATTACCCAAAATTGGTTAAGAGCTTCAACCAATTCAATAAACTGAGTAGCAAAACGACTTCCATAATTGTATATTGTTATGTCAATTTTTTCATCATTTGCGAAGAAATATTCCTTATTGTTACTGAAGTAGTAAACTAATGTATCTTTTTGTTTCAGAAGATCGTCTGGGTTTTGATTATCCCAAAGTATCATTCTACTTGAATCATTAAAAACTTGTATGATAAATACCCCTGTTATTCTATTTAGTAGTATGTTTTTGTCATAAAGAAGAGTACCTCTTGATTCATCATAACAAAGCTGGTCATCAAGGTTTTTGCAAACAAAAAAATCACCTTTAAAGAAACTTGGTTCAAAATATCTGTATATTTCATTTAAAGATTTTGCTATGACCTCTATTGCTTTACTGGCAGGGTCAATATTTCCAAAGGCGCGCATTACTTGAGATGAGTAATGGCTTGAAAGACTTCTAATAATTTCTTCTCTATCAGCCATAAGTTAATCTTCAATTTTTATTTGTTCAGTTAAATAATTCACCCAAGCAACTGCTGGTATTATCAAATCATGACTCTTAATACCAACAGCTTCACTTATTTCCTTAAACTGAGGATAAAAACTCGTGGGATTCAACCATCCTGTTTTCAATTCCGACTGCTTTTTTAAATCAGGCTCATTGAGCAATGCCCTGACAGTTTGAGAATAAGGAATTAGAATAGTCGTAGTGCAGGCAGCATTTAATATTTCTTCTCTTTTTTTAAAAGTTGAAAGCTCTTTGAATTTGTTAAATTCATCTGTTCCTCTACCAGTAATAGTGAAATATTCCACCTTGTTTTCAAATAGTCCATTCTGAATATGTCTGTTTATTGCTTCATCAATTGAAGATGCAAAAGGATAACCATTTTCAACAGTGTATTTGTGTTGCCAAGTACTTATCGGATTACCTGAATAACAGTATAAAAAGGCTGAGAAATAAGAGAATAAATGAATCTCTTCCAACTTGAAGCCATCTAAAAAGTTATCAAGTTTATGAGCCAATGATAAGCTGTCAAAAAAAGCTTCTGGTATTACTTGTTTGCTCATATATTATCTTTTTTGTTTAATGCAGTTTCAATATTATTAAAAACCTTTTGAAATAACTTTTCGCCTTCTTTTTGTATCACAGACAGATCAGTCCATTCTAACATCCTTCGAAATTTCATATTATTTTTTCCACAAATTTCAGCAAGAGAAAGTAAGAGTTGGGAAGCATTAATGTTAGCGGTCATAAAAAGGTTCTGATTATAAGTTATGGAATATTCAGCGAACATTATACCAACTCGGTTTTCATAAGCGATATCAAGTGAACCTTCCGGTGTATCAATCATCATTGTTGCAGGATTGTTTTTATCGGATAAGTAAATAGCTAATGACATTCTTAATGCGATATCCAAAAAGAATCTTTGGCTTTCTGAAAGTTGAAATGATTCAGTTCTTGCGAGATCTTGGAGTTCCAAAACAAGCTTAATTGATTTATTAGTACGCATTGGTCTAATGTTTAAATCAAGCCCGATGAAACTTCTAGCTAACTTTTTGAAAGTAGGAACAAAGATGGTTTCAGCTTCTTTATATGAGGCTTCTATTTTTTTTAGAAGTCTTTCATATTCAGGTTTTATCTTATCCCTTTTAATATATTCATCTTTAGCTTCCTGATCAGCTAATTCATATTGTTTCTTATATTGATTAATAAGAGCATCAACTCCTATATCTCCTGTTCCTTTAAATGAGATATCTGGATGATCTTCTAAAAACTCCTCAATATGATCTTTTATTCTAGTTAATTCAATCTCGGACTTGTCAAGTTCAACCTTTTTGCCATCAACTTCAAGAATTAAGTTGTCTAATTCAGAATTTTTTTGTGATATTTTCTCATCATTGTTTTGAATTAACTTCAGAAGGTTATGTTGTTCTGAATTATTTGATTCATTAATGATAGTATTACACAATGGACATTTTTCTTTATGAATATTTCTATTTATACTATCAACTATATGAGAACCCCCGGAACCACACAAACAACATTCTTTATTCTTAATTGATAATTGAACATTAGTGTTTTCCAAAAGATTAGAGCGGGGTTTAGAGTATTTGGAGAATAGTCTTGTATGCTCGATTCGAAGTTGCATTATTTCAGAATTGATATGACTTTGCTTTTTCAGCATAGAATCATACTCAATTTTTATATTACTATAAACTTGTTCAGCTTTCTCAAGGTCTTTATTATATCTTTCAAATTCTTTTTCTAATTTTTCTAAGTCAGGTACTTTTGCACCCTTGATTTTTTGCGTCAATTCTTCAATTTTCTTTTTCGCTTTTGTTGATTCCCATCTGAGATTTCGTGCATTTGATTCATGCTTTTCCATTTTTCGAGTCAATTCCAACACTTTATCTACATCATCAGGGTCCGAATTAAAAGCAATTGCTAATGCATGTGATGAAGCTCGATCATCCCAGAAAATCATCCTTCTGTTTTCATCAAATGTAAAGACATACAATTGATAAAAGATAAAGTAGTCAAAACTTGTAAATCCGATCTCTGAGGATAGTGATGTTTGAAAAATTGACTTAAGTTCTTTTGGACTTTTATTAATAGTATTAATTAATGAAGTTTTCTTTTGTCCATCATTTTTATAAATTTCCAGAAGCCGTAGTTCTTCCCTTTCAAAAAAACCACGTATAATTCTAAAAATTTTATTGTTGATTGTGAATAGAATTTCTATTTCTGCTTTCTCCTCGTCCCTTTTATCAATTCTTCCTATAAAATATCTGTCTGTGTATCGTTTATTGTTTACAACAATTTCACTTGGTGAATATACTTCTATGTTTGGTTCTAAAACAATACCTGTCAGACCGTAATTAATCGCATTCAAGAAAGTTGTTTTACCTAAACCATTAGCACCAGCAAGACAATAGACTCCATCATTAATCTCCTCGTTTACTTCATATAATTCCCCATCTTTCTTAAATAATGAAAAATTCCGAATAATCACTTTTTCAATCTTTGGGAAATTATATATTCCTGAGTTTTTTATTTTCTCTTCCAAAAAAACCTCTTACAAAATTTTATTATGTCTTTTTCTACTAAGAAAAAAGCCATTTAGATGTCAAGAAGGTTAGTTCTTTGACCTCATAAACGGGTATAACATCTGCATGCCACGTCCACCTAAATGGTATACATAACTAACCTATAGATATGATTAAAGGTATACATTAACTCTTGTAATCAAAGTTATCACCTACTATTTAAATATCGACATTTAAATTATCCAGGTGGCTATTTTTTTCACAAACTATAATACAAATTCATTTCATAAGGATGCGGTCTATTTCGCACAGCAACCACTTCCTTCATTTTTTCTATTATCCAGGTATCAATAAGTTCCTTGTTGAAAACATCTCCGGCAAGAAGATAATTATAATCTTTTTTTAATGCTTGTAGGGCTTCTTCCAAACTTGTGGGAATAGAATGCAGTCTTGCCTGCTTCTTTTCTGACCATTTGAATACATTACCATCAAACGGACCGTAACCATTTTCGGGAGTTGGCATTATTTTATTTTTTATTCCGTCCAGTCCCGCCATTAGAAGAGCACTCATTGCCAGGTAATAATTACAGGTTCCGTCACCGGTACGGAACTCGATGCGCTTCATTTCTTTGCTGGTGGCATATTTGGGTATTCGGATAGCTGCACTGCGGTTGGCTAAGCCAAAAAATAATTTAACCGGAGCTTCAAAACCAGGAAGCAGCCGTTTAAACGAATTCGTGCTGGGGTTCGTGAAAGCTGTTAGTGAGCGCCCGTGCTTCAATATTCCACCAATAAAATAGAGAGCTTCTTCCGAAAGATCAGCATAATTTCCTTTTTTATAAAAAAGATTCTCTCCATTTTTTCTTAATTGAATATGGAAGTGCATGCCGTTTCCAGTTTCATCATAAATTGGTTTCGGCATAAAGGTGGCAGTAAGTTCATTTTCCAGGGCACAATTATGAATTATATCTTTAATATACATCATCTTATCTGTAATTTCGTTAAATTCGATCAAGTCGGTTTCAATCTCCTGTTGACCGGAAAGCCCAACTTCATGATGGTGATAACGGATAGGACAGCCGATCTCTTCGATCATTTGAACCATCTCTTCACGGATATCGGCAAACTTATCGAACGGAACATCGATGTGATATCCTTTACGGTTGGCCACGGCAGTTCCATCTATATCTTCATAACTACCAGGCAGGTCGTCTTTATTTTCGGCAGAAGTAAATTTGTATCCTGCGCTGAATTTACCATTGTAGATTTCCGCTTCATTGAACAGGTAGAATTCAAATTCCGGGATCCAATAGGATTCATCGGCAATACCTGTCTTCTTCATGAATTCCTGGGCACGTTTAGCCAGGCTGCGCGGGTCTTTTTTAACTCCCTTCCTGGTATCGGCATCACAAATATAGGAAAGCATCCGCAAGGTGGGATGATATGTAAATGGATCAACAATAGCTGTGGCAATATCCGGCAGGAGTACCATATCGCCGGCTTCCACAGATTTCATGCCGGGAATGCTGGAGCCATCAAATGGAATACCGTTCTCAATAATATATTCCAGTCTGCGTGTTGGAAAAGAAATGTGATACCAGTTTCCTATCAGGTCAGAATATTTAAGATCGATAGTTTTGATCTGGTTTTCTTCAATGATCTTTTTTACATTTTCTAAGTTCATAATTATCTCCAATTTTTGTTTATTATTTTTATTCTTTCGTCACTGTGAGAAATTACTTTCACTTTCCGAAGCTTCCTAAAAAAAGAATTCTCTCAATTAAGATTCGGAAAGTTTTCTCACGACCGGATTTTCCAATCCTTCTTCATCTCAACCTTCCGAATCTTCTGACATGAAATAAGCTTCGGAAGGTAGTTAAGATAACTCGCAAAGACATTATAGCGTTATTCCGGTTAAAAGTTTTAAGAAAAAATTCAAGGGCGGCATAATGATAGCGCCTATTATATTCAGTCTGAAAACAAACGAAACAGCTAGGATTATCATCAGGATCTGTGCTCCCTGGCGTTCTCGTGCAGTGAATTTGAAATATGCTTCATCGGAAAGAAAGCCACCCAGGATTTTCGAACCATCCATGGGTGGGATGGGAATAAGGTTAAACAGTCCTAGAGCAAGGTTTATCAGGATGGCATAAAGCAGCATTCCCAACCAGAACTGTGTGAAGTCACTGGCATAATACATAATCTCCGGATCAAATTTTTTGATAAGATTAAAAACCACTGACAGCAGTATGGCAAGCGTAAAATTAGCAGCCGGACCTGCTGCTGCTGTAAAAGCAGTATCACGCTTATAATTTTGAAAATTATGGGGATTAATGGGAACGGGTTTTGCCCAGCCAATGCGAGCGATAAACAACATGATAAGCCCAATGGGATCGATATGTGAAATCGGGTTCAAGGTCAGCCTGCCAGCTCGTTTCGCTGTGTCGTCCCCCAGAATATATGCTACATATCCATGGCTGAACTCGTGTACGGTGAGCGAAATCAGAAGTATCGGTAACTGGATTATTAATTGAACAATAAAATTCATTTTGCCTCATTATTTTCTCGTATCCAAGCAATGGGCAGGACACGAGAATTAGTTATTTAATTTGTCTTTCTGAGGAAATCTTTTACGGATTTTCTCACGAAGAATCTCAAATTATCAATAGATCCTGCGTCTCTTAACAAGAAGAATATCTCAGGATGACAAATTTCACTTATTTTTCTATATTTTCTTGTTTCCAAGCACCAGCTTGGAAACATCGTCAAGTTACTTCAAAACTTTCAAAAAGCGTCTTTTTCCTACTTTTATCACAGATTCTTTATCAACTTCAAAAAAGATATCATCTATCTTTTTATCATCGATACTGACAGCGTTCTGTTTTATTAATCGTTTTACTTCGCCGTTCGATGCGCAAATTCCAGCTTTAACCAGAAGTTCAGTGATCCCCATTTTTGTGGTTTTCAGCTTGAATTCAGGCATTTCATCGGGTATTTCCTTTTTGGCAAATATCTTATTGAATTCCTGCTCCGCTTCCAGTGCAGCATTCTCACCGTGATAAAGCGTGACTATTTCTCTCGCCAGTTGTTGTTTTATTACTTTGGGATTTACTTCATTGTTCTTTAGTTGCTCCGCAATTCTCTCAATTTCTTGCAGTGTTGCCTTTGTTGCATAATTGAAATAGTTGATGATCAATTCATCTGGGATGGACATGGTTTTGCCATATTTATCTTTAGGGGTATCGAACACGGCAATGTAATTATTTAATGATTTACTCATTTTCTCTTTGCCGTCGGTTCCCATCAAAATGGGTGAGAGGACGGCTACCTGTTCGGGCTGGTTAAAAAACCTTTGCATATCTCTTCCTGCCAGGATATTGAATTTCTGTTCGGTGGCACCCAATTCTACATCTGCATTAATTGCCACAGAATCGTAACTCTGCAGGATGGGATACATCATTTCATGCATGCCTAGTGGAAGACCCTTTTCGTACCTGCTTCGGAAAGTTTCGTGAGCCATAAATTGTGCTAAAGTAAATTTCCCCATTAATTTCAATACATCTTCCATGGTCATGCTGCCAAACCATTCGGTCTGCCAGCGGACTTCGGTTTTATTTTTATCCAGAACGGTATAAAGCTGATCCATATATTTTTCAGCATTATTTTTAACCTGCTCCGCAGTAAGATGAGGACGGGTTTCATCTTTTCCTGAGGGGTCACCGATCTGTGCTGTGAAATCTCCGATGATGATGACACCGGTGTGACCCAGATCCTGGAAATCACGCATTTTACGAATGGGAACCAGGTGCCCGATATGTACATCATAACCGGTGGGATCGATGCCGTATTTTATCCTGAGAGGTTTTCCTGTTTTTTCTGCTATTTCAAACTTCTTAGTTAATTCTTCTTCGATGATTATTTCTTCTACACCTTTCCGAATTAATTTCATTTCTTTTTCAAATTTCATATCTTCCTCATACACTTCTCAAATCAAGTATTCCAATAGCTTTTGCAGCTCTTTTCATGTCAACCAAAAATAGAAAACCAGCAATGCGGAAAACCTGCTTTCACCCTGGAAAGATATTTCCAGCAAAACGAAAAGACTGGCTAACAGATATTGAAATCTTATTACTTTAAGTATGTATTGGAGAGGATGAGGATTTGATTAATGCCGGCGTGTGCATACTATTATATACAGTTATCTTCAAATTTTCTGTTTCAGCAAAAGCATCTTTTTAACTTTCTTGTGATCGCCTGTTTTCAACCCCTGCTATCTCCACCTATTTAGGGGGAGAATTAAAGAGGGGGTTATGACTATTTCAGCAACAACATTTTTTTCATTGCTGATGATTTGCCTGTAGAAATTTTGTAGAAATAAATTCCGGAAGCAACTGATTTATTGTTGCTGTCGTTACCATCCCATATTACACTTCTCGTTCCCAAACCCCTGTTTGGGAATGGATGAAGTGTTCTAACTTTTTGACCCTTGATGTTATAAATACTTAACTCCGTGTTCTCCGTGTGCTCTGTGGTTAATTCGAAAGATATTGTAGTAGTTGGGTTGAATGGGTTAGGATAGTTGGAAAGATTAAAGTCATTCGCTAAAGGAATTATCTCATTTTCTTCCACATCTACTATTTCAAGCATAGGAATTAGTACTTGCGTGAACTGACCATCAAACACTTCTACTTCATACTCGATCACATCTTCATAAAATACACGCTCCGCATAAACATCGTAAATACCGGCAGGAAGTTTGTATTCAAAATTACCAATGCTATCTGAAAAAGTGAACTCTCCGGGTTCATTATTAATCTTGATGAGAACGTAATCCACAGGTTCTCCGGTTACAGGATTGTAGGTGTAACCCTCTATACCGCCAAAAGCAGGTGAACCAAACTCATAAGGTCCGATATCGATTAATGCACTTCCGTTACCGTCTCCATCCCAGACTCTGTGATGGTAATCCATATCGAACGGGTAGTAATAACCAAGCGTATCAAACCCCGCATCTATTGCCAGGCTGCCCTCGATAAGATGAAAATCTCCGTTTTGGATATCCTCAAATATGTGTTGTGCCTGAAGTGAATCTACCCAGATATTGCCACCACCATCGATTAATGGGTATTCTAAAGGGAAATCTATTATACAATTGCGGAAAATAGGGTTGCCATATAAAAAATTGTTATATAATTCATTAAATAAAAGAACCATATTTTGAATAATGTGATTATCTGTTACTGATGAAAAGATATATTCATTTTCAATGAATACGTTGTTACTAAATAATTCATTTCCACAACCAGATAGTCCTATCACACTATTCTTAATAATATTATCTGATATGACTCTTATAATACCAGAGAGAGCATTACTGGATGCATCATTAATTGAGTTCCTCATAAAAATACTATTTCCATCACATCCCGTAATATTTGCTTTACACCCCTCAAAATAATTATCCGAAATCTCCACATAAGCATCATCGATATCAATACCTTCTCCACCATTGGTGGCAAAAAGGTTATTTTTTATATATAAAGAATCTGTTCCTGAAGAAAATGAGTTAATACCTGTTGATGTACTACCGATTATATTGTTATAGAAGTAACTCTTTCCATGAGTTGAAGACATATATATTGCATCACGATAAAAAGTAACCGACTGAATACTGTTATCAACAAAATACATGGATTTACTAGAATTAATTGCTGTACCATGCATAAAGATATTACCGGCAATCAAAGGAGAACCAATATTCATATTAAAAATATAATGAATCCCGATAAAATCCATACCTGATACATGAATAATATTAGGATGAGGATATTCAAAATAATCAAAATAGTTTCTTATGATCTGTATATCTGTAACATTGTTACGAATATAGATTGCGGTATCATTATCAATAAAACTACACTTCTCAATTCTGGTAGATCCATTCCGCATAGAAATGGCTCCATGTGGTTGTTCAAAAAGAGAAAATCCGGTAAAGGCAGAAAATTCAAATAAACAATGACTGAATCGACCTGGTTGTGCGTTTTCTGGTAAATACACTGTACCCCAATGAAAATACTGTTCATCTTGCAAGCGAGTGAAAATGATACTGTCCTGCTCCGTACCTTCAGCAATTATTCTGCCATCAACCCGAATAAATTTAGCTACAGGTTCTTCACCTCCAGAGAAATAGAAATCATCATCACCAGCAGCATCAAAAAGAGCAGCATTTAATTTCACTATTGTCCCGGGAAGAATGGTTAAGGTAACACCGACATCAACATAAATACCAGCTGTAACCAGGTAAGGGTTGTTTTCAGGACCCCAGATAGTGTCCTCAGTTAGATGACCGCCTACCTCTATCGAGGAAAGACTAAAGGGAAAAAGACAAAAGATTAAAGGCAAAAGGATAACAACTAAAGAAATAAGTATTTTTTTCATTATTACACAACCTAACCCGAACTCACCCCAACCCCTCTCTTAATTAAAGAGAGGGGCTTTGAGGATGAGACAAAGAAAGCAAAAGGTTATTTGAGAAGCAACATTTTTTTCATTGCTGATGATTTACCTGTAGAAATCTTGTAGAAATAAATTCCTGATTGTAGGTTTGAAAAACGAAGTTGTAAATCTAATTGCTATTGATTCTTTGCAACCCTGAAAGAGTCAAATGTACAAAGGTCTGCAAGAGCCTTTTCATGGTTTGTTTATTTATGGATTAATGTGTTCATTTAAACGAAAAATTAAACTTATCCACAAAAAAGTCTTATCTTTTTTATTTACAAACAATTAATCCACATCATGTGGATAACTTTATTTCGTCGGTATTTATATAACCTGTTTTTTTATAAATCTTTATCGCTACTTTTATTTTTTGCAAGATTCTTTTTGACTGTTTTTCTCACCTTGACAAATCTTGTTTCATTTTCATTTTCGGTATGCTGTATTATAGTATTTAAGCAGGTTTACGATGTTTATTGATTTGTGGATAAGTTAAATCTTTAAGCTAATTTTATTCATAAGATTCACTGTATCAGAAAGATAAACTATGTGAACAATTTTGTGGATGGATTGTGGATAAGATTTGTGATTTTGTATAAAGTCTTTATTGACAGTACAAAAGGATGTGGATATGAATGATTACGAAGAACTCTGGGGTGGAGTTTTAGATACGTTAAGAGAAAATATCAGTGAGCAGGGTTTTAATACCTGGTTCAATGAAACTCATCTTATTGATATTGATAATAATCTCCTTTCGGTAAAAGTTCCAACACAGTTCATTGCAGATTATTTAAATAAAAACTACAGTGAACTTATATGTGAAATATGTTTTAATCTTTATAAATCGAAATATCACATTAAATTCGCCAGTTCACTCCCAGTTATGAGACAAAATAATTATGATAATGTAGAGAATATCAAACCAATCCCCAGTTATCAGACTAAATTAAATATGAATTATAATTTTAATGAATTTGTTATTGGCGCTAATAATAAATTTGCGCATTCTGCTTCCCTGGCTGTTGCTGAATCTCCCGGAACTACATATAATCCTCTTTTTCTTTATGGCGAATCCGGTATGGGAAAAACACACCTTATGCAGGCAGTGGGAAATTTTGTAGTAAATGAACTTATCGATAAAAAAGTGATGTATATAACCACCGAAGAATTTACCAATGAAATGATAAACGCAATTAGAACCAACACCATGGCTAATTTTAGGAATAAATTCAGGAATTTTGATGTACTCTTGATAGATGATATTCATTTTCTTTCCAGGAAAGAAGGTACCCAAGAAGAGTTTTTTCATACTTTCAACTCTTTATATGAAAAGAAAAAGCAAATCGTTCTTACCAGCGACCGCCCACCAAAGGATATTCCCGACCTTGAACAGAGACTTGTTACCAGATTTGAATGGGGTTTGCTGGCCGATATGAAAAGCCCCGATTTTGAAACCCGTGTTGCTATCCTGAAGAAAAAAGCCGATTTTGAAAATATAAAACTCAAAGGAGAAGTACTGGAATTTATTGCTGAACATATTTACAGCAATGTAAGAGCTCTGGAAGGATCTCTTATCAGAATACTTGCCTATGCTTCTTATAATAATCTTGATACTGAAGATATTACGGTTGATATGGTAGGTGAAATATTAATCGATATGATTTCCGATAAAATTCAGGAAGTAAACATGGAAAAAATAATGGGAAAAGTATGTGAAGCATACAACATAACCCAGAGTCAGATTTTTGATAAAACACGTAAAAAAAATATTGCCTTTCCGCGGCAGATAGCGATGTATCTTTCCAATTTGCTTATACCACAACTTTCTCTGAAAGATATTGCGCAATATTACAAAAGAAAAGATCATACTACTGTTCTTCATGCCAAAAAAACTATTGAAGAACAATTCAAGAACGAGCGTGATTTCAGAATCCAGATAGAACGCTTGATCAAAGAAATAAAAAAGTAGTTATGCACTTATCCACAGGTTATGAAGTTGATAAATGTTTATAAGTTTGTTGTTGAAAAATTAAAAAGGAAAAATGTGAATAAAATACGATTTACTAACAAGCAGCACACATATTATCCACTATCGGGTAATATTTGTAATTCATTAAAAATTAACAAATTACAGTTACCAAATTCAGGTTATCACCATATCCACAGTGACTACTAAGACTACTAATTTATAATAATAAAATAAGGAGAATTAATGATAAGGAATTTAAGAATTACAGGATTTTTTCTGATAGTTATTCTCATAATTATGGGATGCACAAATAAATCCAATCTGGTTGGAACAGGAGAAAATGAAGGACCTGAACCAGAATCGGTAATAATAGGTAGTGAATACTTTTCTTCATTTCATAGCTTTGAGGACAGTTTGAAAAACTTTAATACCGATCGAACAGTAATTGGTAATTATGAAAAATACGATACTGCAAATCAGGCAGTTACTCTCATTAAATTCACTTCACTTCCGGATTCATTTTATTCTATCGAAGATGCCAGTCTCATCCTAAGTATTAAAAATAAACATAATTTTGATATTATTAATAATACTAATTTGAAAATAGGCAAGATCATCAGTGAGAACTGGTATGAAAGTACTGCTCTCTGGAATGCACCCACCGATTCCACCGGTTGGTTCGGAACTGAGTTTTCTTTATTCGATGGTGATGATTTTGAATTGCTTCCCGACCTGATAATGACTCTGGAAGAAGATTCGCTTGTTATCAATATTCCTGAATATCTGATAGAGAACTGGATAGATGCCGATACCTTAAATTTTGGGCTGGCTTTTTATACACCGAATATTGACTGCTTCCTGGAAATGAATTCTTCCGAAAACGGCAATGATGATCTTAAGCCATTTATAACTTATGACTACCAGGAAACAGAAACAGATACTTTCGTTACCCAAACAGTTTATGCCAGCCATGATATTACGATCTTTTACACCGATGATGAATATGCCGCTTTCCCCGATCAATTGATTCTTTCCGATATGCAACCTATCAAAATGTTCATGAAATTCGAAGTTCCTGATTCTATTTTTGCGTCTACCGTGGAACATATGGTTGAAGATACAGTATTCATGCAATTATTCATGCAGAGATTAACCATTAATAAAGCAGAACTCATATTGCATAACAGCGGAATTAATCAATATCCTATCTACGGTACCATCTATATTGATCCGTACATTGTAATCACAGATACGGTTGATTTGAATTACACTGATCCATATTCTCCGTTCATGTCATCCGATGATTATGAGGATATTTATATAAGCAGTTCTTCAGACAGCCTGGGAACAGAAGAATTCAAAATTGATATTACAAAAATCATTCAAAAACTTACGGCTGGAGAATATGAAAATTATGGCATTATGTTAAAATCTATTTATGAATGCAGGGATTTTATACATCTGGAATTTGAAACTGAGTTAGAAGATAAAAAACCTGAAATAAGAATTATATTTACACCACCATTCGATTTTGAAGAGTAATTAATGAGGTAATTATAATGAAAAAAATTTGGATACTATTAATTCCGGTTCTTATTCTTTCCTGTATTCAACAGGAAGAAGAAGATATTGTTGCTCAGGTGAATGATGATAAACTCACCATCGAAGAGTTAAAAGCAAATTTCAGCGGTGATGAATGGGAAATTCTTACAAAAGAAAAAAAACATGAATTTGTGCAGGATTGGATACAGTTAACTCTGTTATCACAGGAAGCCGATAAACTTGGTATTTCCGAGCTTCCACGAATAAAATCAAGAATTGAAACAGCCGAAAAATCAGTAAAATCGAATACTCTGTTAGCACAGAAATTATCTGAGATCAAAATATCGGAAGACGATCTTTTCAATTATTACAAACTTCACAAAAGTAAGTTTCGGAAGAGCCATAAAGAATATAAAGTACAGAGGATATTCATTACAGATGAATCAAAGCTTGGTGAGGTTAGAGACGAAATTAAGAGTAGTTCATTTGCAGAAGCAGCAAAAAAATATTCCGAAGAGAGTGCAGGTAAAAATGGTGGCTATTTAGGATTTATTTCCCAAAAAACAACTAATAAAGATATATGGAATGCCTTAAAATCACTTCAGAAGCATAGATACAAAACTATTGAAACCAGCCAGGGATATTATATCTTAAGATATTACGATACTCGCACTGTTTATGAAGAGAAAACGTTCCTTGAAGTTTCCGATTCGATCAGAAAGGTAGTTTTGGAAAATAGAAAAGAAGAAATATTTAATAATCTTATTGAGGAACTAAAAAAGAAATCTGAAATTTCAATTTCAATTTAGTACAGGAGAAAAAATGAGAAGGATAGTTTCAATTATAATTCTGCTAACTTGTATCTCGATACTAAGCGCAGAAATAGTGGACAAAATAATAGTAAAAGTTGGAAGAGAGATAATCCTGCAGAGTGATCTCGATAAAAGACTTCAGCAGCTGCAAGCCGCCGGTATGCTAAACCAGGAAATCACAACTTTGGATATTTTGAATGATATGATAGAATCTGAACTGATCCTGCAAAAAGCTAAACAGGAAGAATATGAAGTGGATGAAGACAATATAAGAAATATGGCAGGAGAACAGATCAAGCAGATTGCTTCCCAATTCCCAACTGAATTTGAATTCAAACAAGAACTAAAAAAAGCAGGTCTTACCGTTCCCGATCTGAAAGATTATTATATTGAGATGATTACAGAACAGAACCTGAAGGAATTGATAGTCCAGAATGAGATAAAGAACAAGATACATATCACCGAAGTGGAAGTAGAAGATTACTATAATGAGCACAAAGACGAAATTCCTACCCGACCGGCAATGGATCAAATCGGCATGATTGTGCGCACTATCAAAGCCGGTAAAGAGACTAATAATAAAGCTTTAGTTGAAATCAACAAACTTCGGGATAAACTTATTGAAGGCACAGATTTTGCCGAACTGGCAAAAAAATACAGCGATTGTCCTTCCAAAACTAGTGGTGGTAACCTGGGATTCTTTGGCAGAGGTACAATGGTAAAACCTTTTGAAGATGCCGCTTTTGTACTAATGCCCGGTGAGATAAGTGAAGTGGTGGAAACACAATTCGGCTATCATATAATTAAGGTTGAAGAAGTTAAAGAAGATGAGGTTAAAGTCAGCCATATCCTGAAAAAAATTGAACCAACAGAAGAAGATATCCAGACTGAGATTCAGTTGATGGAAAACATCTTGGTAAAACTGAAAAATGGCGAAGATTTCAGTGAACTGGCAAAAACCTATTCTGAAGATGATTCTACAGCAGTTTTAGGTGGAATTATTGGTGAGTTTGCTAAGAAAGAGTATCCTGAACTTTTCAAAGAAAAATTAGAAAATATCGATTATGGTGGTCATACTTCATTAGTTCGGGAAGGTGATAACTTATATATTTTCTCAAAACTTAAACTGATTCCTGAAAAAGAGTACCATTATGAGGATGTCTATGATAGATTAAGAGAACTCGTAATTACTCAGAAAGAAATGGAACTTTATGAAAAGTGGATTACAGAATTAATTCAGGAAAGTTACGTGGAAATCCTGTTGGAAGATCAGTAATTAATGAATTTACCTGTTATAGTTTCCACGCTTTTAGGAACAGGGTATTTTCCTAAAATGCCAGGCACAGCCGGTACAATGATCGCAACTTTAATTTATTTGCTATTACCGGTAAAACTTTTTAGCAGCATAAAAAATGAGGTTATTTTTTTGGTCTGTATTTTAACTTTAAGTTTGATCTCGGTTATTTTTATCTCAAAAGCAGAAAAAAAACTCGGACATGACAGCAATAAAATTGTTTTGGATGAATTTATGGGTTATTTTATCGCCGTAGTTTTTCTGCCCAAAACTGTGTTAATAGCAGTCTTCGCTTTTATATTGTTTCGTTTTTTTGATATATTCAAACCGGAACCGGTTAATATTTTGCAGAAACTTCCTGCTGGTTGGGGAGTGATGGCAGACGACTTGATGGCTGGTGTTTACACAAATATCAGCTTACAGATATTTATAAGATTTTTTCCGAAAATAATAAAATAATAAGGAGATATTTATGTTTAATGTTTTAATGGAAGCAGGTACACAAACTGCGGCTGGGAATCCGCAATCGAATGTTTTTGCACAGTTGTTCCCGTTTATTCTTATGTTCGGTATTCTTTATCTACTTATCATCCGTCCCCAGCGAAAACGCCAGAGAGAAACACAGAACATGCTTACAAACCTGAAAGTAAGCGATGTAGTGGTAACGAATGGTGGTATCATCGGTAAGATCACAAACATTAAAAAAGAGAAAAATATCGTGGTTTTGAGAGTAGATGAAGCAAGTAAAACAAAAATTGAATTCCAGAAAACCGCTATTGTAGGAATTATCAAGAATGAAGAGAAAAAAGCCTGATCTTCTTCCCATCAGGATATACGGCGATAAAACACTACGGAAGACAGCTGAACCTGTTGCAGAGATCACGCCGGAAATAAGGGAATTTATTGATGACCTGGTCTACACAATGTATGAAAAAGATGGTGTAGGCCTGGCAGCACCGCAGGTAGGAAGATCACTTCGTATCTTTGTGGTCGATCCTTTCTGGTTCAGAGAAGGTGGAGAAAAGAATCCGATAATACTCATTAATCCCAGGTTTCTTGAATTCGAAGGGCAAATCGAATTGGAAGAAGGCTGCTTAAGTTTGCCGGAAATTTATGAAAAGGTAATGCGTGCTAAAAAGGCAATTATTGAGGGGATGAATGAGAATGGTGAGAAAATTCATTATGAAGCTGAAGGTCTTTTCGCTCGGGCATTGCAGCACGAAAACGATCACCTGGATGGAATTCTATTCACTGATAAAGCTTCCAAATTGAAAAAAATTCTATTAAGAAAGAAACTTAATGAATTAAAAAGCACTACTGATGAAAATGGGATAAATGTAGGAAAAATTAAGTTGTAAAATATATTTAGCAGGAGAGGAAACTGGAAAGTAAAAACATAAAAAACATTGTATTTATGGGAACTCCACAATTTGCTGTTCCCACCTTGGAATTGCTTTCCAAAACACAATACTATCCAGTTATCTGTATTACCCAACCAGATAAACCCAAAGGGCGAAAGCAAAAATTATTACCTCCCGAAGTAAAAATAAAAGCCATGGAGCTGGGAATTCCTGTAATCCAACCGCAAGATGTAAATGAACCAGACATTATCTCTAAACTGGTAAGGCTGAAGCCTGACATTGTCATAACTGTAGCTTATGGTGGTTATCTTAAAAAAGCTATTCGTAAACTTCCTGTTTCTGGCTGCATAAATCTACACCCATCACTGTTACCCAAATACAGGGGAGCAGCTCCTATAAACTATGCTTTATTTAATGGTGATACTCGAACGGGAGTAACTGTCTTTAAAATAATAGCCAAAATGGATGCAGGACCTGTAATTTCTCAAAAAGAAACCGAAATCCTCAAGGATGAATGTTTTACTGAATTATCTACACGGTTGGCTAAAATGGGCGCTGAAGAAATACTAAAAGCACTGAAAAAAATTGAGAAAAACGAATTGCTTACAACTCCGCAAGACCACGAGAATGCCACATTCACCTATAAGTTGAAGAAAGAAGACCTGATAATCGATTGGAAACAACCAGCAGAGAGAATCCGTAATAAAGTTCGGGGATTAGCAGAAATACCCGGAGCCGTTGCTTCCTTTAGAAAATCCCGGATTAAGATCATCGAGCTGGAAATACTAAAAACAAATTCAGGATTGATTCCAGGTACAATAAGAGACATAATAAAAAATAAGGGCATTGTAATTGCATCGGGTGATTATGATGTGCTTCTGAAACGTGTGCAACCTGCCGGAAAAAAGATTATGACTTCTCATGCATTCAGTCTGGGAGCCAGGATCAAACATGAAGAGAAATTCGAGAATGGATTTTGAAATAAATACAAGAGGTAAAGGACTCTTTCTTACATTATCCACAATAACCCTTCTTCTGATGATGGCTGTCACAACGCTTCTGTGGTGGTTTGTCTCTCCTCGCCTGCACGAGATAAGCAAACTATTGGCAAATCTGTCTCTCACAGCTCTTCGAGTGTTTTATTTCGTTCTTCTTTTGGGGGTAATACTGGTTTATCTTACGATATTTCTTGAACGTAATTTCCTGATCGCACGTTTTGCGATAAGAGCTTTTATCAGAATCCTTTTTCCTGTAACTATTTTCTTGGGAAAAATATTTAGGTTTTCCGAAGAAAAAATGCGTGAGTCTTTTGTGCATTTAAATAATTCTTTTCTCAAGGCAATAAAAAAGAAGTTTGATCCTTCACAGATATTGGTTCTATTACCGCATTGCCTGCAAAATACCGATTGTGGAATTAGAATTACAGTTGATATCCACAAATGCGAGAAATGCGGCAAATGCGATATTGGAAGATTAACAGCGTTATCCGAAAAGTATAGAATTCCTATTGCCATTGCTACAGGCGGAACTCTGGCGCGTAAAATAATCGTGGAAAACAAACCAAAGTTTATAATTGCCATTGCCTGTCAACGCGACCTGGTAGAGGGTTTAAGAGAAGTATTTCCAATTCCTGTTTATGGTGTTCTTAATGATAGACCAGAAGGTCCATGTATTAATACAAGGGTAATGGTGGAAAAAATCGACCTGGCCCTCCGAAAGGTCTTAAATTAATATGATCAAGAAAAAAGAAAAAAAGAAATTTAAGCGAAAGAACATAAAACTGCAAAATATCGGAATAGAAAATTTAGAGAAATTTGAAGCTGAAGACCTGATAGAAGAAAAACGGGCTGAGAAAAAGATAGTTGAGAAAAGTAAAATAAGCCGCAAGTCGAATTTAAATTTAAAAGAGGGTCGGATTCTTCAGGTTGAATCAAATTACAAATGTCGGGTCAAAGTTGCCGGATCGGAACTAATATGTACGCTCAGCGGTAGACTGAAACAAGTAAATTATGAAACACGCACACTGGTGGCAGTTGGTGATTTTGTAAATGTGAATATATCTGAGAATCCCCGTATCGAAGAGATTCTGCCAAGAAAAAATACACTTTCCAGATTTTCGGAAGAAAGCTTTCAAAAAGAAATTATTATCGCTTCCAATATAGACCAGGTAATAATTACAGTATCTTATTGCGAACCGAAGATCAGTCCGGGTCTCATCGACCGCTATATTTGTGCTGCTCAGCTAAGTAATATACTACCGGTTATTTGTGTTAATAAGATCGATCTGGCAGAGTGCATAGAAGATGTGAAAAACAAAATGAAGTTTTACGAAGATACTAATTTCATGGTAATTTACACATCAGCAGAAACCAGCATCGGAATCGATAATTTGAGGGAAGTATTAAAAAGCAAGGAAACTGTTTTCTCGGGTCATTCGGGGGCAGGAAAATCCACCCTCATCAACCTTCTGCAGCCAAACATCGATCTGGAAGTAGCAGAAATAAGTAGTTATACTGGAAAAGGAATTCATACAACTACCAGTTCCCAACTAATTGAATGGTCTTTTGGTGGATATTTAGTTGACACACCTGGCATAAAAACTTTTGGTTTGCATCGAGAAGATAAGTATGATCTTCCGTTGGTTTTTCCGGGATTTTCGCAGTATGCAGATGAGTGTAAATTCAATAACTGCACACATTCTCACGAAGTTGGATGTGCGGTAAAAAATGCTGTGAACAATGGTGAGTTCCCGACAGAAAGGTATGAATCTTATCTGCGGATATTTGAATCTTTATAGCAAAGGATGAAATATGCAGAATTTTGGAATATTTTTCAATCCGGATTTTCTTGATAAACAGTCGATTTTTAAATTACTGAAAAAACTGCACAAAACAAAAAAATTAAATTTGTTCAAATTTCCAGAGCAAAAAGACCTTTTACCAGACTTCATTGATTTATTAGAAGAACCATCAAGATCAAAACTGGATTGTATTCTTTCTTTTGGTGGTGACGGCACATTATTAAGAGCAAGTCAATATTCATTAGTAGCCAATGCACCGCTTTTAGGCATTAATCTGGGAAAATTAGGATTTCTTTCTGAAAGCAGTATCACTGAACTGGAGAAGTCAATTGACGATTTGAAAAAAAATAGGTTCAAAGTTCAAAAGAGAATGCTGCTGAAGGCAATGCTTAAAAGAAAAAATAAAATTATTTTTTCCAATCTTGCTTTGAATGATGCAGTCATCTATAAGGGAGAAACTCCAAAGTTGATCGATATCCGTTTTTACAGCAACCGAAGGTTTGTTGTAGAAACCAGATGCGACGGCATTATTGTTTCTACTCCTACAGGTTCTACTGCATATTCTCTTTCTGCTGGCGGTCCCATTCTCTCACCCGTTATGGAAGCCATTATTGTGTCACCGCTTAATCCACATATTCTCAGTGTGCGCCCTATGGTATTTTCTCCTAAAGATAAATTGAGCTTTAAGATAAAAACATCGAACGGGGAAAGCATTCTTCAGTTAGATGGTCGTAACATTCACATGTTGCATGCGGAAGATGAAATAATTGTTACCGGCGCTTCCCAAAAAGTCAGTTTTATAAAATTGACCAATAAAACCTTTTATCAGATTTTAAGAAAAAAACTTCATATGGGAAAGAAATGATAAAAAGCCTGAGAATAGATAATTTCATCATTGTAGAAAAGCTTCTATTAAATTTTGAAAAAGGACTCCAGGTTCTCACAGGGGAGACCGGAGCAGGCAAATCAATCATAGTGGGTGCAATCGATGTGATATTAGGTGGAGCAGTCCGCCCGGGAATGGTTTATGATGAATCTAAACCTGCATACCTGGAAACTGTTTTTGATATTGATAGAGAGAATAAACTACTAATAAGCTTTTTAGAAAAATATGATATCGATCTCTCGGAAAATGAAATCTTCTTGGCGAAAGAAATAGCTTCCAACCTACGCGGGAAAAGTTTTATAAATAGTCGCCGCATATCTAATTCAATTGTAAAAGAGTTCCGAGAAATATTGCTCGATTTCCATAGCCAGCGAGATCAGCAGCGACTTTTTGACACCGAATATCAATTGGAAGTGCTCGATAAGTTTGGTAATCTAATGCCGCAAAGAGAAAAATTCGGTAATAAATTCAGAGAAACAGAACAGAAAATCAAAGACCTGATAAAACTTGAATTTAAAGAAAAAGAACTTTCTGAAAAGATTAACCTTTACCACTACCAGGTAGATGAAATTGATAAAATGCAATTGGAAAATGGAGAAGACATCAAGCTGCAAACAGAATTGAATCTTCTGACAAATGCAGAAGACATTTTAAACCAGGCAGCAGAGATGGAGCAAATTATTTATGAACAGGAAAACTCAGTGTATGATACCATAAACAGCTTCATTTCGCAATTCTCCCGTTTTGAAGAAGATAATCCTCATTTAAAAAAAGCAGTTTCGTCGCTGCACGAATCACTGGCAAACCTGGATGAATCAATTTCACAGATCAGGGAAGTGCAGAACATCATAGCTGTAGATAGTTCGCGATTGGAGGAAGTACAGGAACGCTTGAACAGCATTAATTCAGTTTGTCTAAAGTATAAGCGTAACATTCCTCAAATCCTGGAATATATCCAATTTATTAAAACCGAACTTGCTTCTTATTCTTCTAACCAGGATAAAATAAAGCAATTTCAAGCTGATATTGAAAAGGATCTTTCCAGCTTGAGAAATATGGCGAATAAACTTACCGAATCCCGCAGGAAAGTAGCTGCCAGATTTGAAAAAGAGATTGAATCTAATATAAAAAAACTGGCTATCCCGGATGCCCGCATCGAAATAAAATTTGACAGTGATAACGGGAACAAAGAACTTACTAACAGACTGGATGGTCTTAATGTTTCCGGGCAGGATGAGATAGATATTTATTTCTCAGCTAATAAGGGAGTGAAACTGCAATCTCTGCGGTTCGCAGCTTCTGGTGGAGAACTTTCCAGATTCCTGCTTACAGTAAAGAAAATTTTATCGGATAAGCTGGATAGAAGAACGATAATTTTTGATGAGATCGATGCAGGAATTGGCGGCAGAACTGCCGATCTTCTGGCAGATTTTATTCACAACATTGGCAGGTACCATCAGGTGCTCTGCATCAGCCATTTGCCGCAGATCGCTTCTTATGCGGACAGGCATTTTGCTATTGTGAAAAAGAGCGGTACAAAGACTTCCCAGGTGGAAGTTAGTGTTTTAGATAAAAATGAAAAGCGTGAAGAAATTGCCAGGATGTTGTCCGGCTCAACTTCAGAACTAGCAATAAAGCACGCTGAAGAATTAATAAATAAAGTAAGAGGAGTTAATTAATGTTCAGATTGAGACGCGATACAAAGTATGTGATTATTTTTCTGGTAATTCTTATTTCCGTGTATCTGGGAATGAAGAGATCAAATTTGAATAATGCATTTACCAGGAAACAAGTTAGGATAGATACATCAAGTGCAGAAAAGATCTTTGGGAATTCTACTACTATTATGAAAATACAGATGAAATTCAATATAAATGATTTGGAAACGATAAACACCGTCCTTTCCGAGGTATTTACCAAGGAAGACGTTTCCATTAAACTTTCCGAAACAAAGGGAAACCACCAGATGATCATTTTTGAATATCCAAACACTCTCCGAGAAACAGTTTTATTACAGCTCAGGAATGTTGAAGGCTTTGCTTCAGAAAATATCAGATCTATACCTTCTTCATCTTTCAATGCCAATATCAAAGAAAACCTGAAAAACAATCAATTAGCAAAAACACGCATCCAGGAACTGATAAACAAAAGTACTTCTCCAGACAGGCTAGCAGAATTTCGTATTCAGTTGGATAGAGTACAAGCTACCATCGACAGCTTAATGAACCAGAATATAATCCAAAAACATAACGAAAAATATGATGTAATAATGATAACATCTATTAAACAAACAGATGGTGATGTTAATCTTAAACAAAGTATTAAAACTTTTGTTTTAACAACGTTTGTAGTACTAGTAATACTCATCATCGGGCTTATATTTGTCTATTATGTTACTATTCTATTAATAAAACTGATGACTGCAATGGGCATTAAAACCACTAGATCTTCTTCCGGAAGTTATAGCTATAATTACAAACGTAAGGGTTATGGAAGAAGAATAAAACGTATTTATAAAGATGAAGATGATAAAACAATAAAAAAAGAATAAAATTGGGAGGTTATTATGGAGGGATGGATGGTTTGGATAGCAATCGGCATTATCTGCCTAATCATCGAGATATTCACTCCTGGTTTTCTTTTCATGAGTTTTGGGATCGGGGCGATCCTTACAGGTGTAGTCGAATCGATCTTTACATTAGAAGTACCTTACCAGATATTGATCTTTGCTGTGATTACTTTCCTGGTATTTATCAGCATGAGAAAGCTGGGTAAGAAACTTATCTCAAAATCTGCAGAGGAAACGAATATCTATGCCCTGAAAGGAAAAGGCGGGAAAGTGGTGAAGGAAATTCCTGCCGATGGCAAAGGTTATGTAAAGATTGGCGGTGAAGAATGGTCTGCTGTTTCTGTAGATGGCATGAATATAGCTGAAGAAGAGAAAGTGGTGATCGAAAAAGTGGAAGGCAATAAATTAATAGTTAAGAAAAAAGAAGAAAATAAGGAGGAATGATGACTGTAGTATTTATTATTCTGGCTGTCTTTGTATTAATCCTGATATCAAAAGGTCTTGTTGTCGTAAAACAGGCACAGGTTATCATTATCGAAAGACTGGGAAAATATAATAGAACACTCAGCAGCGGACTTCACATAATCTGGCCGGTGATAGATAAAGCGCGCCAGATTAACTGGCGATATGTAAAAACAGATTTCAAAGGTAATAAATTTGTTCAAATAAAAAATGAGACAAAAATCGACTTAAGGGAAACGGTTTATGATTTTCCACGACAGAACGTGATCACTGCAGATAACGTATCCATAGAAATAGATGCACTGCTCTATTTTCAGATAACCGACCCGACCAAAGCAGTGTATGAAATAGCCAACCTGCCACAAGCGATTGAAAAACTCACCCAGACCACATTGCGTAACGTCATTGGTGAACTCGATCTTGATAAGACCCTCACCTCTCGTGATACCATCAATTCCAAGCTGCGTGATATCCTGGATGAAGCTACCGATAAATGGGGTGTAAAAGTTAACCGCGTTGAATTGCAGGATATTAATCCTCCGGCAGAAATTAAAACAGCTATGGAAAAACAAATGCGTGCCGAGCGTGACCGTCGTGCAAAAATATTGGAAGCAGAAGGAGAAAAACGATCAGCGATTTTAATAGCAGAAGGCGATAAAGAAGCAAAGATCACTAGGGCAGAAGGTGAAGCAAAAGCAAAGTACCTGGTTGCAGAAGCAGAATCAAGAGCAATTAAAAAGATTGCCGAAGCTGTGGAAAAAACAGGAACAGACCCCGCACAATATCTGCTGGCAGTTAAATATATAAAAGCATTCAATGAGATAGTTCAAAAAGAAGATAAAACGGTTGTCATTCCTTACGAAGCCTCTGCCATGTTAGGCTCTATAAAAGCATTGGAAAAGGTTTTTAAAAGCTAAACTCAAAAATTAAAGTCATCTTAATTGACAAAATGTAGGGAACAGGCGGAATGGAGGAGTGGAAATTCTGAATATAATAAAAGAAAGAATTTTAAATAAAGGATTGGAAATAAAAGAAGAAATCAATAAAAAAAAATTGAAATAATTAAAGCTGTAGCTAAAACTAAAAAAACATGAATTGTGAAAAATATTAGAGAATTGGAGGTAAGACAATGAGTAAAATTGTAATGATAAAAGGCAGAGAGATTTTAAATTCAAGGGGTTATCCAACAGTTGAAGCAGAAGTACACCTGGAATCAGGTTTTATAGGAAGAGATGCGGTTCCCAGTGGTGCTTCCACAGGAAAGCATGAAGCAATTGAATTGGTCGATGGTGATCTTGAGAGATATAGGGGAAATGGTGTTTTAAAAGCGGTTAAGAATGTAAATGAAATAATTGGTCCTTGTCTTTTAGAATCTGATGTTTATGAACAGGCTTTAATTGATAAAATGATGATTGAATTGGATGGTACAGATAATAAACGGAAGTTAGGGACAAACGCAATCCTTGCAGTTTCTCTTGCCTGTGCCAGAGCTGCTTCAGAAGAGTTGGGAATTCCTTTGTACCGTTATCTTGGTGGACCAAATGCAAGAAGTCTTCCAGTTCCTATGGCAAATATTATAAATGGTGGAAAGCATGCTGATAATAATGTTGACATGCAGGAATTTATGATCATGCCGCTTGGTGCAAATAGTTTTCACGAAGCACTACAGATGATAGCAGAAATATTTCATATCTTGGGTTCTATCCTGAAAAAAAGCGGGTACAAAACTTCTGTTGGAGATGAAGGTGGCTTTGCTCCTGATTTAAACACAAACGAAGAAGCTTTGCAAATGATTATGAAAGCTATTGATTCATCAGGATACAGAGCTGGAGAGGATATCTTTATAGCTCTCGATCCTGCAGCATCTTCTTTTTATAAAAATGGCAAATATATTCTAAAATCAGATAAAGGAGATCTGGAATTATCTTCTGAAGAGATGGTGGATTATTATGTTAAATTCGTGGATAAATACCCGATTATATCAATTGAAGACGGTTTGGATGAGAATGATTGGAATGGTTGGAAGCTTATGATGGAAAAACTTGGAAAGAAAATTCAGATTGTTGGTGATGACCTATTCGTAACGAATGTTGAGAGATTACAAAGAGGAATTGATGAAAAATCAGCAAACTCCATTTTGATTAAGCTTAACCAAATCGGTACACTTTCTGAAACCTTAGATGCAATTGAGCTCGCAAAAACTTCAAGATTTACATCGGTTATCTCTCACCGAAGTGGGGAAACCAGTGATTCATTTATTTCTGACCTGGCTGTTGCGGTTAATGCTGGACAGATTAAGACCGGCTCTATTTGCCGCCAAGAGAGGATTACAAAATATAATCAACTTCTTAGAATAGAAGAACAACTTGGAGATGTTGCCAGATTCTATGGAAAGGACGTTTTCTTTAATTTGAAATAAGGTTAAATAAGAAACCTGTCTTTCTGAGGTATCTTATAGCTTTACACACGCTGTGTCCGGCTTAGACGGAAAGAATCTCATGGGTGAACATTTAGCTTTGCCTTGAAGATGAGTTTTGCAAAATAAAGTGTTTTTGTCATCCTGCTTGTCAAGCCGAAGCTGACGAAGGCTGGAGGAATTCGGTCCATTTTTCTTACGAAGTATCTTTGCTTATAATAAGACTTGTACGCTGTGGTGGATTCTTCGTCGAATGCCTTTGTAAGTTCATCCTCAGAAAGACAGGAATGTTCCTACTTTGTTTTGTGGAGGTAGCATGAAAAAAATATTTCTTTTTATCCTTCCAGTTCTCATACTTGCCGGCTGTTCTACGGAAGGAGACATTAAAATAATCAATCGAACAGACCATTATCTTTATTTTACTATCAAGGGTAGCGATTATATTCTGGAAGGTTCACCTGATTCTGATCCAAGTAAAACCATAACCGTAGATACAGGCAGCCAATTCCTTTTCTGGGGTGGTGATGCGACCAAAGTGGACATGACACTCGAAGGTGAGACCTTTATGATGCAGTGGGCAAACGATGATGGCTCCCCCAGCGGAGATTATTATACCGAAACCACGCTCAATGTGCCTGCCAACGAAACGTTAAAGATCTATTGTGAGCCTACACACGCTGGTGTAAAACTGGTCAATAACTCTGAAGTGGATATTGTTGATTTCTCTTATTATACTGATGATAACGGCACACTTTTTGCTTTAATAGATTATCCAATTCTTTCCGGAGATTCCATCTGGAGCAGGTTGAAAGCAACTACAACCTACGATTCTATTGTTTATTCATTTGTAATTAAATATGCGAACGGTTTGTTTGATAGTAGTTATGTTAATTATGACAATTTGATCGTGGATGAACAGTTGAGGATAGAGTTGGAATAACCGCAAAAAAAGCACAAAATTTTTTTAAGTTGGTGTAACTATGGTTGGTTAGAAACTATATTTCCTGATAGAGATTCGGGATATAGAGCCAGTGGGATTTTTCTCGCTATCCAGAAAAGGTTTGTTTCCTTTTTTTAGAGATTTAGTAAAGATATTTTCATATAAAAAAACATTTGACAAAATTTGATAATTGAAGTTACTTAGTAATTGTCTTAATTAAAATTGAATTCATTATAGGAATTATAATACTGAATACGAAATTCGTTTGATATTTATGTTAGTTGAGGAAAACTAAAAAGACAACATTGCTGAAATAGGAGAAAACAATGAAAAATAAAAAAATATTAGTTTTAATCTTTTGCCTTTTACCTTTTTCCTTTCTTATTGCCGATAACTACATGGACCAACTTGCTTACTTAGAAGGTGAGCACCCGCGTTCTTGGTTCGGAAACACTTTAGCGGCACTCGATTTTAACGGAGACGGCTACGATGATCTGGTTGTATCTTCACCAGCAATAAATTACACTGGCAGATTATATTTCTACCTAGGAGCAGAAGAATTCGATGATCAGGTTGATTTCACATTATCAGGTGTACTTGGAAATTATTTAGCTTCCTACCTCACTAACCTTGGCGACATAAACGGAGATGGTTGCGAAGATCTGGGGTATTCCTGCCAGGATGCAGACAGCTTGTATTTAAATATACTTCTTGGTAATACCGAACAGGATACAATACCGGATTTTGTGATGAGTAGATACGAATATGATTATAACGCATCATCAATCCGTACACTTGGTGACATTAACAATGATGGATTTGATGATGTGGGAATTACATGGCGTCGTCATTTTATGTTCGATCCTGATGAGTTAATAGAGTTCTTTATAATATTGGGAAGTCCTGAAATTAGTGAGCCACAGTTACTATTCGTAAAAGGTAGTGTTAATTATGGATTTAGTGGTGTTGGAGATGTGAACAACGACGGCTTTGATGACTTTTGTGTTGGTTATTGTGATGACTATTATACTAATAATCTATATTATGGTAGCACGGTAATCGATACAACAAACTTTGTTTGCCTTTGGGAAGCAGAATCTACTAATATGACACTCGGTTTACCGGCGGGAGATTTGAATAATGACGGTTTTGCAGACTTTGGAGGACATTTCTCCTGGGATGTAGATATTTGGTTTGGGAGTGACAACATTACGCAAAGTTATGATTTAACTTTGATTTATGGCAATGGAGGTGGTGGTCAGGATTTTGGCTTCGATCACGGAGATTTGAATAATGACGGTTTTAGTGATATGGTTCTCGGTTCGCCAAATTGGGGATTGAATGGAGCCGCTTTTCTCTATTTGGGTAATGAAACACCTAATAATTCTGTCGATATTGAATTTGAAGAACCACCGGGTGTGCACCATCGTTTTGGGAAAGCGGTAGCTATTGGAAGATTTGACGGTGATGAATACGAAGACCTCGCAATCGCAGGCCCTGAGGAAACATCAACCGGACCAAATCCCGGTTATGTTTATGTTCTTGCCGGCAATTGCGATTTGGAAGATTTAGTAGATGTGGAAGAAAATGTAATTCCAGCAGTAAAGGAAATAACATTTAATGCTTATCCGAATCCTTTTAATCCAATTGTTACTTTCGAAATAAAAGCAGATGGTTATGAAAAACTTCAAATTGAAATCTTTAATGTAAAAGGACAGATTGTTGAGAGGATTGATGCGTTCCCAAACAGGGGTTTGGGAACGAGTAATGTCGGACGAGGTGAAACAATAACTTGGAATGCAGAGAAACAAGCTTCCGGTGTCTATTTTTGTAAACTCGTTAACGTCGGGACAGGGAAAATCCTGTCTGTAAAAAAAGTAACATTGTTGAAGTAATGCTCCCCTTTGTACCGTGTCTGACTTTTTAATCGCCTTTGGTGATTTGACGGAAGGGGAGACAAACGAACAGAGTTCGCTTAGAGGGGTTTTAAACCAAAACAAAGGAGGAAATGATGTTTTGTAAAAAAGTAGTTGTTAGTGCAATTCTAACATTATTGATCGTAAGTGGTCTTTTCGGATTATATTCCGATGATTTTATCCTGGGTTCATATACCTATTTACGAGGTTATTCTGATGAAACTTATTTTCAATACCTATCTGAAGCCAATTATAATTGCCTTAATGCCAGTATAATTGATGAGAGCATACAATCATTGTACCAGAAATCAGATGATTATAACCTGGATATAATTCTTCATGACCATATCTGGCAGCCCGGGAATGGAGCAGTAGGTGTTTATTATCTTACAAGTTCAAATAACTATTACTATGAAGCAGAATATTCGGAAATTGGAGAAACATTTCCGGGAGAAGATTTAGCTGATAAATTCTATTATCGAATTCATAGAGAAGAAGGTTTGGGTGATAGTTTTCAGGACATAGAAAATGGAGCATCAAATGACTGGGTCTGGCAATGCTTAGAAGGAACCCACGATCCCGGAGTGGTATGCGACACACTTTTCTGGAAATGGCAGAAACTTGAAGACGATGAATGGGTGGATAAACATGTGGAAAAAGAAATACTTCTACCCAAACAAAATTCTCTATTTATTATGGACACATTATATTTTGAGTTCCAATTGAAAATTGATGATCTTTCCCATCCTGATGATACACCGATCTGCGACTTTGATTTTTATATTTCAACTAAAGAGGGAAATCATTATATACAAAACAATTTAACACTAAATAGTTGCAGTCCATTTGTGTATGATAACGAACTTAGCGTAGGTGAATATAATAATCATGACCCATATAACCCGAATTACAAAACTTTTTCATTTTATGCACTTGTAGATGAAATAGACGAGAATTTGATATTCGATTACGATTCATATCATCCTTTGCTTAGGAACATTAATTTCAAAGTTTACTGGCATGGAAACGGTAACCTTTACCTTGATCGTTTCAGGATCTATGATGATATCTACAGGAAATTAGAGGAAGGGATTTATGATAATATGCTTATCACTCGTGTTGCATCATTAAAAACAGGTGCACCAAACCTGAAGTTCTTATACAGTAAAGATGAACCAGCTCAGCCGCAATTCGATTCATACAGGTTAGTTGAGGATATACTCGATGGCAGCCAATGTGACAGCTTAATAACCGCTGTGAATAAAAAAGGTTGTTGGTATGGTGTTGATAATTATTTTCATCATGAGTTATTTGAATACATATCGGAACCGGAGCAGATAATGTTCGATATGTATCCATGTGCCAGTGATACAAAATGGAATTGTTCACCTAATATAACGGTTTATCATATTCAAGATCGTATTCAAAACATGATGTTTTGGTATAAAGATATAAAGGAGGAGATATGTGAAACCGAAAACATAGATTTTTTTTGTATTCCTCAAACTCAAGGTGTATATTATGTAGAGCCGGGGCATTTTAATAATCCTGACCGACATTGGGGAAGCATGCGACCTCCGTCTAATATGCAAAAGTGTCTTCAGTTTCTTCCTTTATGCTATGGAGCAGACGGTATAGTTGATTACAAACTTATTTCACATTACAATTATGGTTCAAGAAGCGAGGAAAATAATGAACCCGTAGAAGGAGATATTGACTTTATGTTTGAAGATTCTTCTCGTGATGTTTATCACAGGCTAGCATTAATTGATAAATATGGTGATGTAAACAGTGGTACTCCTATACGCACTCCACAGTATTATGCAATTCAGGAAGCAAATCATGAAATAAGCTATCTTGGTCCAATTGTAAAATCATTGGAATGGGTTGATGCAGGAACAATCGATACAAATGGAAATTATCTCAACTCTGAATTTGAACCATATTATCAAAATCTTGAATATATAAGTGTTTCAGGGGATGGCTTCTATTCAGGTTTTATGGAATGTGGTGAGTTTGTAGATACTGAAGGTGACCCTTATTTTATGTTCGTTAATAGAAGAACAGATTACAGTCATGAAGACTATATGAGTCCCGGTGGATATGCTGTAGGAATTCCAAAAAATACAGATATTGCTTTTTATGATGCAGAACCCCAAGAAATAGCATTCCACTTCACAGATCCAATGGAAAACTACTACCTGATTAATCAATATACCGGTGGTATTTACGACATTACGAACAGTGTTTCCGAAGCAATTTCAATAGAACCCGGAGATGGCATGCTGTTGAAACTTTGCCAGATGCCGGTTCCACAAGAGATAACGGGGACGACTTCAGTTACCAATGCTTATATTCCCTATAGTGTAACTATTACTTCTACAGGCACACTACTTATCTATGATAATGTAGAATTTGGTCCGCATGCTACTCTAACAATCGAAGATGGCGGTCTCGTTATTGTCTGGGGAAATGTACTTTTTGGTGCTAATTCTAAGATAATTGTTGAAGGTGAATTGCAAATAAATCCACAGAATTTGTTAAATACAGTACTCACTTCAAAAATTAATACTTGGCAAGGTATTGAATGTTATGAAGGTGGGGAAATCTGGGTTCAAAATGAATCGATCATCGAAGATGCTGAAACGGGAATTTTTAGTGACGGTGGAGAATTGCATATAATCGAAAGCACAATTAGTAATTGTGATTACGCTATTGTTCTATACGATAATTCATCTCTTGAGTTTGATACCAGTACTATTAATGTACCTGATAATGAAATAGCAGTCGGTATTTCCATAGTAAATAATTATAATGAATGTGATATTCAAATAACCGGTGGTCCTACACTAGCTAATTCTAAAATCCAAGGCAATGGAGGAGGAACGGGTATTTTTATTGCTTCAATGATTAATGAAACAGAGAAGAAATTTGCAATAGAAAATACTACATTTAACAATTTGGAAGAAGGTATTCATATTGAAGGATCAGAAAAAACTGATGATGAGATATTAGAATGTACATTTAATAATTGTGATACAGGGATATATCTTAATGGTTTAGGTAGTATGAAGTATATTCGGAAATGCGGATTTGTTTCCGACTCAATCGGAATCCAACTGAACACTTTTAAAGTTCCTATTATTCACTGTGGTTTTATAAGTAATGTGCCTACGGGTTGCGGAATAGAATTCGATTATGTTTCTGGAGTTCCTATAGATTGGCCAGATCCAGGGAAAGCTTCCGTTGATAGTTGTTCTTTCTATGGTGATATAACCGGAATTAGATGTGTAAATGCTACACCACGGGTTACAAATTGTGCTTTTACTGGAACTGGAATTGGGATTGAAATTTTCAATCAGTCATTGATTGATATGTCTAGAAATTCTAATAATTTGTTTGAAAAACCAATACATATTATGTTTAGAGATTCCGGATTGATCAATATCCTAAACGGTCATAATGATTTCTGGGATGTTTTGTTTGATTTCATATTCCTTGGCACCTATTACCCATTAAATAGTACACTCAATTGTAATGGTAATTATTGGTCAGATAGACCGTTAGACGAATGGTGGCCTTATGATCAATACATAAATATGTTGATCGAACCGGAGAATTTAATAATTGCTGATTATTATAGAATGGATGATTATCCAAATGTTCCACCGGGTTGGGATGCAGATAATCGTTATGAAGAAGCAGGGATATTAGAAGCAGACGGAAATCCGATAGAAGCATTGGCATTATACACAACAATTCTATCTGAACAACTGGAAGAGGAGAAAGGTTTCTGGATGAATTGTATTGATAGAACATTCAATCTTTCGTTACAGTTGAATGAAAATCTATATAGCCTGGTGCAGTTCTACGATACTTTCATTCTCAATATTCCCGATTTTGTCCCAATCGAAGAAAGGGAAGAACTAATATGCTTTGTAAAGAACTATCAGAAGAAAGTTTACATAGAAATGGAGAGTTTTCAGGAAGCAGCAGATATTGTTATTATACGTATAGAAGATCCAATTACTCCTGTTGACTCACTATTTGCAGTAATGGAACTGGAAAGTATCTATTATCTCAGCTCATCTGGTGGCGGAAGATCGAATGTAATGACATCATATCCACAACATGAACCGGAGGATTGCAAACAACTTCAGAAATGGCATGAAGATCACTGGAATGAGATATCCGCTCTTTTAGGTATTGGGGAAAAAATTGAAAATGAAATTAATCAAAATATTCCACTTGTTCCAGTTCTTAATGGTAATTACCCTAACCCGTTCAATCCTGAAACAAAAATTGCATTTTCAATTCCTGAAGACAGTAAAGTAAATCTTACAATTTATAACATTAAAGGACAGAAAGTAAAAACACTTGTAAATGATCAACTGGAAAAGGGATTTCATGAGATTATCTGGAATAGTAAAGACAACAATGGTAAGTCTGTAGCATCCGGTGTTTATTTCTACAAATTCGATGTTAACAGTAAGACAAAGGGTGTTAAGAAAATGCTGTTGTTGAAATAGTGGTAATCATAAGAAATATAAACGGGGCTATGATTTCAAAGCCTCGTTTTTTATATCTAATATTAGATTAATCTTCTATTACTTCCACATTGGCACGCGGGATAGTGACTTTTTCACCATTTTCCAGTTCGGCTTCCAAAATACGGACCATTGTTTCACTTTCTACTTTCGTAAGCTGTTCCGGTAAACCTGTAACTTTGCCGATAACACCAAAATTAGGCTGACGGATAACGCGGATGGTGGTTCCTATTTCCAGCGTGGACATCCTGGTTTTAGGTTCTGTGAGCTCTTCTTCCTTGAATTCGATGGGAATAATGATCTCGGGTCGCATTACGCCGGCACGGATCTGGGTGATACCGTGAATAGATGCTTTGTGGCCATCGAATTGTTTGAGAAGCCCATAAGTCTTTTTTGCCATATCGATCTTACCGAAACCTTCGGTAACCACAATGGTGAGCCCCACTTCTTCATGACCGGTAATTGCAACGCCAATATTATAACCGAGAAGTTGTTTCAGATCACGATCATCGATGCCACCTGTAATGATACCTGAAACACCAACTTCCTGAGCTTTTTTTATAACTGCATAAGAGACCATTGTACCGCAGACGATTATCTTGTCTTTGCATGAATCATCGATCATTTTTGCATCTATCAGTTGTTCGGGTGAATCTACCAGCATCTTGATATCGCCGAATCTTTCACCGCCGATGCCGAAAATCCCTTGGATATAAGCAGATTTATTTTCTACTATCACGCCTTCTTCCGGTATAACCTCCACCACAATACCGTCGATAAAAGCTTTTACCTGAACGGGAATACGTGGCTCACGCAGTAGCATTTGTCCGGTGATCTTGGAGATATTTTCCACTTCACCATCGATAGGAGCTTTAACAACTGTTTTAAAAAGACCGAAAAAGCCCTTTGTTTCTGCAATTACGTCACCTTTTGTTATCTTATCTCCAGCTTTGATCTTAAGGAATTGACTAACCAGGTTGGGGGTGGTTCCCAATTTATTGGCAATATTAAAAGGAACAACTTTGCCCGGCAGAAGTGTTTTTGCCACCATGTCTTCTGCTTTTACCTTATCACCTTTTTTCACCAGAACTTTTCCTTTCAGGGGAAGAATTCTTTCTTTTTTCAGAACTATACTATCTGTTACGGATAAACCCGGGGAATATGCTTGTGCCATTTATTTCCTCCTACTTTTTTGCCACAAAAATGCGCAAAATAAAATTATTCATCGTTTTCTTTTGTATTATTGCTGAGAATATATTTTTTTATCTGTAATTTTGGATTCCCAAAATTTATTAAAAGCCCATGCTCGATTCCGGTAGCACGTAAATATCCTAACAGTTGAGCAATGTGTTCATTTACTAAAGTTGAACATGCTTTTAATTCTACAATTAATTTATTTTCAACGAAAAGGTCTGCAAAGAAATCTCCTAAAACAGTTCCGTCTTTATCACGGACTTCTATGGGATATTGTTGTTCCACATTCAAACTTTTATTTTTCAACCGGTGACAAAGAGCATTTTCATAGACTTTTTCCAAATGTCCATGTTTCAGGTAGGAATGAATATCAAAACTTTCTTTCCTGATTGTATCACAGAGTTTAAATATATCTGTCACCTTACATACCCTTTTGTGCCTTTTAGCGGCTATTTTAATATCTCTTCGGGATAGGCTTTAAATTCTTTCATCCACTTCTTAAGAAGAGGAACACGCTCGGATGCTTCCAAAGGAAGAGTGAATGGTCTGCGACCGCGAGTATCGAGAACTATTCCAACCACACCACCATGCAGTTCAGTTTTAATTTCCTGTCCTTTCCCTGCCCCGATATCTAAACCTCTTCCAGGTTTAAGAGTAGCTTTAGCTGTTTCTCCCACGCCGCAGGGCAGCAATCTTATTTCACCGGATTTAATATCTTCCTGGAATACTTCACCATTTGGAAGCTCGATTTTTACTGTAAGTGCAGTTTTATCTGGTTTAATTTTGCCAACAGGAGCTACGCAACAGCCGAGATAAATAAGACAGTCTTTTTCAAAAACTTCGGTTGCAGCTTTTTCACTGATCTCTGCCAGCACGCCAAGTTGGGGCATCATGAAGATACTATCTACAGCCAGCCTGGTAATGCCTTCCGGCAGGAACGCATCTACCATCATCATTGCAGCCTGGTTTCTACGTGGAGCATGAGAAAGAACACCTCCCGAACCAACCAGCAGATCAAGCGTCATCATATTCACAATAGATTCACCGGAAGTAGATTGTGAGAATGCTTCCGATATCTCACGCTGTTGCTGGGCCCCTTTCAGTCCCACAGCAAACTCTTTGTGCTGGATAAAAGCATACTTCAAAGCTTCCTTGGCAATAGCCTGTTCCAGAACAAGTTCTTCCAACTGCTGCGGAATAGTCGTGGGACGGATCATTTTATTTTTTATCATGTTTCTCAAACCGGATTCATCAATATCGAATGGTACCCAGCGTAAGATCTCTTTCAATCCTGCAGTTGCCAGAACATTGGAAATGCTGTAACTCAATCCCAGGTTAGCACTCACGGTTCTATTGAAAACTTTGTTTTTAGTAAAAACGGAAAAGATATCTGTAGTAGCTCCACCGATATCCACACCCAGAACTTCGATATCATGCACTTTGGCAATCGTTTGCATAATGTTTCCTACGGCTGCCGGTGTAGGCATGATGGGGATGTTCACCAGTTTACCATTTTTGGGACCCTTTACCCAGCTCATCAGTTTATTATAGCCCGGGGCTTGTGCCATAACGTGTTCCATAAAAAGGTCATGGATTTTATCACGGGCAGGACCAAGGTTTTCATATTCCAGTTTGGGTCGAAGATTATCTGTAATAATAAGGTCTGTTTTCTCTCCCAGAGCATCCTTGATAATATCACGGGCTTTGTTGTTTCCGGCATAAATTACGGGAAGTTTATAGCTGGAACCTAAACGTGGTCTAGGGTCGGCAGCGGCTACCAGTTCACCCATTTCCGCAACATGTTTGGTGGTTCCACCATCCACACCGCCTGCCATCAATATCATATCTGGGCGCATCTGACGGATACGTTCGATCTTCTCATAATTTGCTCGTTTATCGTTACTGGCGATCAGATCCATTACAATTGCTCCAGCACCCAGGGCTGCACGTTCGGCACTCTCGCCGGTCATTTTTGCAACCACACCGGTTACCATCATTTGCAAACCACCACCAGCACTGCTAGTGGATACGTATGCATCTACACCTTCATTTTCTTTTTCGGATATCCAGACCGTATCGTCTTTAATGAATTTGATACTATCGTCCTTGTATTTCAAACGAGCCAATTCTTCCAATTCGGTAACAGCATTTATAACGCCCTTGGTAACGTCGTTCAGCGGTTTTTCCACGGTAGTGGGTGCCTCGCCGCGAACTGTCTGGCGATATTCACCATCGATGTATTCTATCAGGATCGATTTGGTGGTTGTACTTCCGCAATCTGTAGCAATGATTCTTTTCAGGAGTCGAGCATCTGCCATTCTTTCCTCCAATTCTATTTCTTTATATCTTCTTTTTTGGATTTAATTCCTAATACTCTTTTGAATTTATTTATTCTTCTTTTCTTAAGAATTTTTTTCTGAGCACGTTCATCTTTGTACATTTCAACATCTAGTTCATCGATTCTTTTTAAAAGAAGCTTTATATATTTGTCTTTTTCCAGGATAACGGCGAATTCCTGGTACTCTTTGGAATTGAAAATAATCTCTGCAAAAGGTGCCATAAAATACATTAACTGGCTGCCGATACGAGCAAGAGGGCGCAACGATTCGATCGTCATGATAGCAGGAGCTGCCATGCGACGCTTAACGATAAATTGAGAAATCTTCTCAATTAATTCCAGTGCTCTTTCCTGGCTTATTTCTACTATTATATCCATAATTATTACTATAATTTAATTAATCTGGTAAAAAATCTTTTTGCTCTCTCTATTGTCAAGTCATTGATTCCGTGCTTTATAGTGCTCTGGCAATAGTTAATACATAAATTTTTCCGGCATGGTTTTTCTTTAGGAGCTTACAAATAGAATTAGCAGTGGCACCAGTAGTGAATACATCATCTACGATGAGAATATTTTTATTTTGAATTTCAAATTTTGGATTTAAAGTAAAAGCATCAGAGACATTTTCCTGCCGCTGTTTACGGTTCAATTTGGTTTGAGTATCTGTAAATCGATTACGCAGTACCAGGTTTGGGATATGTAACCAGTTCACATGTCTGGATATTTCTTTTGATAAAAACTCTGCCTGGTTAAAACCACGAGCACGTTTTTTAACCAGATGAAGTGGAACAGGAGCAATGATATCAACATTTTTGAATAACTGGAAAAGATGTAAATATTCAGAAACATATTTTCCCAGATATTTGGAGATACGCTTCATTTCATTATATTTCAGTTCATGAATAAGGTTTTGGATGGTTTTACTGAAAATAAAAACTGACCTTGCTTTATCAAAGACGAATTTATTTGAATTACATACAGGACAATCGGATGGATTTTCTGAAGAGCCGCAGATTTCACAAACTTCGGTTAAAAATTGTAAAGAATCTTCACAATCTGAACAGAGGATTTTTTCCTTTCCTTTTAAACGAATATCGCAGCTAAAACAGACCCTGGGAAGCAAAATATCTATTAATGCGTATAAAATATTCATTCTTCTTCCTTCATTTCTTTCTGAGTAGATATTTTAGGTTTCACTGCAAACCCTAACTGAACTAGATAAGGTTCATCCGGTTCCCAGATCATAAGAGCCCAAGAATAAAGTGTCCTGAGTTTTTTGGAATCTTCCCGGAAAATTTCCACTTGTTTTGCAACCTTTTTTTCTGTTCCATTTTCTTTACTGGTTAAAATATTTTCATTTATTAAATTCAATTTTTCTAATAAAGTTTGAAGTCGAACAGAGAAATTTTCCGGTAATATTCTACTATCTCCTTTTTCCATCATTCGTGTATTAGCTCGCAATAATTTTTCCACAGATTTAATTTTTTCTGAACGGTTACGGGGAAATCTTCCCTCAATTCCATAAGCCTTTAATTTAGAAAGATCATTAGAAAATTGACTTATCAAAAGACGTTTACATTTCAGATAATATTTAAATGTTTCTTCTTCAGCTTCTCTTAATTCTGTGTAAATAGAACCTATTGATTTTTTATGTGCCTGAACTTTTTCCAGCATCTCCTGCCATCTATTAAATGCATTATTTCCCCATTCTACCAGGGAGCTTGGAATGGAAAGTGGAGCTGCCCATTCCAGCATGAATTTTTTTAATATTTCCAGCCTGGATAAACGTAGCAAATAACTGTCATTTGTGAAATAATTATCTTTAAAAATCGGCATAAATCACCTCATTTACAACCTTATATTCTCTTTTAACTTTCAATACAATCTTGTTGTACCAACAATTACCTCTTTTAAGGATATGGCCTTGTATGTCAAGTATAAAAATAAAGTAAATCAAGAAGAGCAATATGCAAATCATTAAATATGAAGATGTTATGGATCAAACAGGATGCATGAGTTAATTTTTATGGAGTAATTTGCTTAGTTAATTGTTTTTTTAATATTTTTTCTGTATCGTACAAAATGACGAATGATCCCATATAGAATATAGGTAATGATCCAGATGATAAATACAAAATAAAAATATTTAATTGCAACGATAATACTGACCGCTGCCATGACAATAAAAAGCTTGGATTCTCTGCTTAATTTCTTTCCCTTTTCAATAGGAAGATATTCAATATGGCTGATCATTAGAATGGAAGAAATGAAGATAACAGCCAGAGATATTTCAGTAAAAAGAAGAGAGTGCCAGAAGTAATAGTTCAGAATAATATAAGACGAAATAAAACCTCCAGCGGCAGGAATGGGAAGACCTATAAAAGGATGCTTTTTATTGGTGTCAGTATTTTTCAAAGTAAACCTTACCAGACGATATCCACCTGCAAAAATGTAGAAAAAAGAAATTGAAATTCCCCAGAAACCAAATTTATAAAGGTAAGATTTGTAAGCTAAAAAAGCAGGTACAACTCCAAATGCCACGAAGTCGGAAAGGGTGTCGAATGTGGCACCGAATTTACTGTAGGCATTTAACCAGCGAGCAAGTTTTCCATCCAGGCCATCGCATAAAATTGACAACATGATCAACCAGGCAGCAGTCACATATTTTTCTTCAAAAGTAAATTGCAGGGCAAGCAGACCGGAGACCAAACTAAGAGCTGTGAAAAAATTCGGAACTAAAAACCGGGCATTTTTAAAATATGAATTCATTGGTTTATTGTCCCTTTATTTTTTTTGAAATTTGTTTTGCCAAAATAGTTTCTCCTGCTTCAACTTTCTCACCAAAGTTAACTTCTATTTTATAATTTTCTGGAATCGTGATTGTACAGATCACAGAATGTGGAATAATACCGATCAATTTACCAGGCACATTACAATCATTTTCGAAACGAAATAACCGGGAGTTTGAAAATTGTATTTTAATATTTTCTTTAGAAGAACATCTGAAATCTGCCGCTTCCAGAATATGTTTTTTTATCTTTATCCGGTTAGCATCTATTTGAAATATTTTCCCATGAACAGGAGAGAGGATCGCCGTATCAGAATTTTCTGGAGGAACCTGTTTTTTGATCCTGTAACACATCAGAACAAAGACATAAAAAAATAGACCCAGAAGTGCACAATACTTAACAATATCCACTTCGAAGATCATGTTAATGCTGAATGAAACGACAACAATAATAATTGGAAGTGTTGCTGCCCGGTATTTTAGATTCTGTATCTTTGTGAGATATTCTATTGGGTTATAATCAGTCAGCATCAGATGCCGATCCTTTTGAAGATGAAATCAACATTTGTGATATATCTATCGTATGAGAAGAGTTCTTCCAGTTCGTCTTTCGTAAAGAAATCGCACAATTCCTCATCTGCCAGAACCAGTTCTTTGAAGGGTTCTTTATTTTGCCAGCATTCCATGGCATTACGCTGAACCAGCTTGTAAGCATATTCTCGTGAAACACCCTTTTTTGCCAACTCCAGAAGAAGAACCTGGGAAAAAATAAGACCATTGGTCAACTCCAGGTTTTTCATCATATTTTCAGGATAGATCAACAGATCATCGATCAGAGGTATCATTTTATTCAACATATAATTCATCAGAATAGTTGAATCTGGCAGGATGATACGTTCTACCGACGAATGGCTGATATCACGTTCATGCCAGAGAGCATTATTTTCTAAAGCAGCTAAGGCATTGCTTCGCAGTAATCTTGCCAAACCGCACATTTGTTCTGTTACAATAGGATTTCTTTTATGCGGCATAGCGGAAGAACCTTTCTGACCTTTAGAAAAATTCTCTTCTACTTCCAGAACTTCAGTTCTGTGCAAATGCCTGATCTCAAGAGCAATTTTCTCGATTGTGGATCCAATAATGGCTATCGTGTTCAGGTACTCAGAAATGCGGTCTCTTTGAATTATCTGGGTGGAAATATTAACTGGTTTCAAGTCAAGTAGTTTACAGGTAATTTCTTCGATCTCGGGTGAAAGATGCGCATAATTTCCCACAGCTCCGGAAATCTGCCCGACAGAAATAATGTTGATAGCACGTTCCATTCTTTGAATATTACGTTGCATCTCATCAAACCAGAGTGCAAATTTAAGACCGAAAGTAGTAGGTTCGGCATGAATACCATGCGATCTGCCAATGCAGAGAGTGTGTTTATATTCACGTGCTTTCATTTTCAGCACTTCACTGAATTTTTCCAGATCACGCAAGATAAGTTCTCCGGCTTGTTGAAGCTGTAGAGAAGTGGCAGTGTCCAGCACATCGGACGAAGTCATGCCAAAATGAATCCAGCGTGAAGATGGACCCACATATTCTGTCACATTGGTAAGAAAAGCAATTACATCATGTTTGGTGGTTTTTTCAATTTCAGCGATCTGTTCCACCTCAAAATCCGCTTTTTCCACAATATTTTCAAGATCTTCATCCGGGATTATCCCGGTTTCGTTCATTGCTTTACAGGCAGCTATTTCAACATCCAACATACACTGAAAGCGATTTTGCAGATCCCATATCTTTGCCATTTCCTCTCGTGAATAACGTGCAATCATGATAAACCTCGATCTAAATAATCACACAGAACAATGCTGTGTCTGACTTAATTTCATATTGATTACAGATTTTTATACGTTATTTTGTCAATTTGAATATTTGCTATCTCTTTATCTTCCTTGTAGAAAATGATTTCAACAAGTTCATTCTGATATTTAAATTTAATGCTTTGTGGATAAACCACATGATCAATCTGTATAATTTGCATTTCTTCAGAAAACTTTATATATAGGACGTTGGAAAGCAATAATTCATTATTGGATATGATCTCGTTAGAACACTTTATTAATTTTGAAGGATCGAGTAATAACTCGAATTCCGGAAATTGTTCGATTTTATAGGTCGTCGGTTCAGTTTCTGCTTGAGACTTTATCCATATCAGTGAATCAATATTAACAGACAAGAATGGTTCTGGTTTCATTCCGAGAAGACCGGTATCATAAATATCGATTTGTAAAATTTCTTTATTTTTACGAATTGTAATGTTTTTCCGAAAAGCGAAGCTCTTATAGTTTGCTTCAATAATACCATCGATACGAATAGTTTCCCAGCTTTGTAAATGTTCTAAAAGTAGTTTCTCTTTTTCTTGTTGGTCTACTTTCGGAAATGTAGCGCATCCTGCCAGTAAAATAAAAACAATAGAAAAGAATAAATTAGCTTTCTTGAACTTCATCAGATTTTTTCCTGACAATGAGGAAAATCGCAATAAGACCGGCAAGTACCATTATTGCACTTAATATCTGTCCCATGGTCATGAACCAGAAAATATAACCAAGATGTGCGTCCGGTTCGCGTACAAATTCCACCAGGAAACGGAATAAACCGTAAAATCCTACCCAGCTCCAGAAAACTATACCTGTTTTCTTTACCTTCCTGAAGATAATATACGAAATAAGAAAAAGCAACAACCCCTCTAAGAAAGCTTCATAGAGTTGGGATGGATGACGTGGGTTTCCATCTGAATTCGGAAATACCATTCCCCAGGGCAGATGGGTGATCTTTCCATATAATTCTGCATTTATGAAATTTCCGATCCTGCCAAAAAAAAGTCCAATGGAAACAAGCGGCACTACAGGGTCTGCTAATTCAAAGAATTTAAATTTGTATTTCCTGCAGAATAAATATCCAAAAATAATTACACCGATCGCTCCACCATGAAAAGACATTCCACCATGCCACACTACAAATATTTCCAACGGATGATGTAAATAATATGAAAGATTATAAAAAAGAACATAACCAAGTCTGGCACCAATAATTACACCTAACATCATATTGAAAAGAAGACTCTCATATTCTTCTTTTTTCAGAATCAGTTTTCTATAGGCAAAATTCTTTTTCACAAAAATATAGGCTAGAACGAAACCGACGATATAGAATAAACCATACCATCTTATCTCAAATATTCCGATTTTAAAGATTGTTGGATTAATTGCAGGAAATTTAAGCATTGATTTTCCAAAGAATAAAAAAGTTGGGTTATTTTCCCAGCTCTTTCAGTTTATTATATAGAATTTCTACCAGTTCTTCAGGTGGTAATTCGTGTTTTTCACCGTCTTTTTTTAGCTCTGGGGAAAAGATCTTGATCACCTGAGTGGGAGAACCGTTCAAACCGATATTATCTTCATCGATCTGCAGGTCGTCTGCATTCCATGAGTTCAGTTCGACTTTTTTTGCATTTCTTTTCCCGCGCAAAGAAGGTAATCTGGGTTCATTGATCTCTTTAACAACCGTAATAGCTGCAGGTAGCGTCATTTCTATCCTGTCATACCCATCTTCCATCAGTCTTTGAACAATGATCTTGTTATTTTCCACGGATTCTATTTTCTTTACAAAGGCAGTTTGTGGAATACCAAGATGGGTAGCAACTCCGGGTCCTACCTGTGCTGTATCACCATCGATAGCTTGTTGACCAAAGAGGATCAAATCGTAATCACCCAGTTTTTTAACAGCTTCCGACAGGGTAAGACTGGTAGCCCAGGTATCTGCTCCGGCAAACTTGCGATCGGTAAGAAGCAGAATCTCATCTATTCCTATAGCTACTGCTTCTCGCAGAGCTTTTTCTACCTGGGGAGGACCCATACTTATAGCTGTGATCTTTCCACCATATTTCTCTTTCAGGCGGATAGCTTCTTCGATTGCATAAAGATCGAAAGGATTAATAATGCTTTCTACACCCTCTCTTATCAATGTGTTCGTTTCCGGATCGATCTTGATATCTGTAGTATCGGGAACCTGCTTAATGCAAACAATAATATTCACTTGATAGCCTACCTGTAAAATTCCTTAATTGTTTGAATAACAAAATCTTGCTGTTCTCTGGAAATTTCGGAAAAGACAGGAATTGAGATTACTTTTTTTGACAGTTGTTCCGAAACCAGGAAATCGCCTTCTTTATAATTCAGATAAGAAAAGCATTCCTGTAGATGCAGCACTCGCGGATAATAAATAGCACATCCAATATCATGAGCACGTAAATGTTTTAACAGCTCATCTCGTTGTTCAGCCAGAAGAGTGAATTGATTAAAAATAGAAGTAGCTTTTTCATGAATAACAGGAAGTGTGATCTGCGGAATATCGCTCAGGTGTTTGTAATAATATTCAGCATTTTGCCTGCGAGCATCCGACCAACTTTGCAGCGAACGGAGTTTTACCAGCAGCACAGCCGCCTGGATCGTGTCTAACCTGCTGTTCAAACCAACCCATTTGTGGTAATATTGTGGGTTTTCGCCATGAACTCGCAGTTGAAATAATTTTGCTGCTAATTCATCGTCGTTAGTAAGGCACATACCACCATCACCCATTGCTCCCAGATTTTTACTGGGGAAAAAGGAAAGTGTTCCAATGTCACCAATAGTACCGGCAGCTTTACCATCGAACTCAGCACCAATTCCCTGGGCATTATCTTCTATAACTTTAAGATTATGCTTCTTTGCAATATCCATTATTTTATCCATCTCTGCGGGCTGGCCGAAAAGATGAACTGGCATAATTGCTTTTGTTTTTGATGTTATTGCTGTTTCAATTTTTTGTGGGTCAATATTGAAAGTGTCAGGTTTTACATCTGCAAATACCGGTGTGGCTCCAACTCTGTGGATTGTACCTGCTGTAGCAAAAAAAGTGAAAGGTGTTGTAATTACTTCATCGCCTTCTGAAACATTTAATGCTAGCAGGGCAAGTAAAAGAGCATCTGTACCGGATGCACAACCAATTGCATATTTCACCTTGCAGAACTCTTTCATATCTTCTTCAAATTCTTTTACTTGCGGACCAAGTTTATAAGCATGAGTTGTGAAGACCTTTTCAATTTCAGCTCGAATATCATTTAGAATAGGAGAGTATTGCGCATTAAGGTCTAACATGGGAACTTTCATTTAATTTCCTATTGTTCAAAATATGTAATAATTCTTTCCAGAATCTGGTCGAGATTGAATTTAGGTTTATAATCGATATACTCTTTGATTTTGGTAAGGTCTGGTTTACGATGACGCATATCTTCAAAGCCTTCTTCATAAGCGTCTTCGTATTTAATGAATTCAATTTTGGAATTGCTTCCAGCCATCTTCTTGATCTTTTGAGCTAAGGCTTCAATGGTGATTTCTTTGTCGTTTCCAATATTGAATATTTGACCTTCTGCTTTTTTTGTATTCATAAGCTTTATCATACCATCTGTGATATCTGCAACATCGCCAAAACAACGGGATTGCTTCCCATCACCAAAGATCGTGATAGGATGATTTAATAATGCATTACGAACAAATTTGGGAATAACCATGCCATACTGACCTGTTTGACGAGGACCGACCGTATTAAAGCAGCGTGCAATTATAACAGGCAATTTTTTTTCTCTATAATAAGCTAAAGCCAGAAATTCATCTATTGCTTTGGAAGCACTATAGCTCCAACGCGTAATATGAGTAGATCCCAACAAACGATCATCTTCTTCTTTAAATGGAATAGTATTGCTTTTACCATAGATCTCAGAAGTGGAAGCCACAAGAACTTTCTTCTTATACTTATTGGCAAACTCCAATATATTCTCTGTGCCGCCAATATTGGTTTGCAGCGAAAGGAGTGGATTATCGATAATATATTTAACACCAACAGCAGCAGCCATATGATATATCTGGTCACAATTTTTCACCATATTGCGCAAAACGTCACGATTTAAAATGGAATCGATAGTATAACTGAAATTTTTCTCTTTGGTCAGATGAATAATATTCGAGTATTTTCCTGTGGAAAGATTATCGATAACTGAAATCGTATGGTCTTCTTTTAAAAGTTTTTCCGCCAGATGGGAACCAATGAACCCAGCTCCGCCAGTAATTAATATTTTCACAATATCTCCTTATGGGGTAATACTTTGAATTACAATGATTATTGTTGCAATTTCAGCAACTATTTTCATAATATCTTTAGTAAGAACCCAGTAATCTCTGTCAGGTTTTTCAGGCACAAAAATCATATCTCCAACTTCAATGATTGTATCTTTCTTAGGTTTTAACCATTCGCCCGTACTTACTCGAATAATTCTGATTTTACCCTCTCTGGCATTCCAGGAAAGTCCACCTGCTTGTTCAATATAATAAAGATAGTTTTTTCCGGCCACATATTTGATTAATCCTGAATTCTTTACATGTCCCGAAACATTGATAGTTATAGATTTATCTGGAAGAAAGATGAAGTCATCATTTTTGAGAACTATGTCTGAATATTTATCTTTTGAGTTCCAAAGATTTCCAAAATTAATGGCAAATTTTCCTCTTAATTCTCTTGATTTAGTTTTGAAATATTCATATTCGAGTGCAGTCATGTCTTCAACGAGCATTTTTTCTAATCTTTCAAACTCAGCATCAATAACGTCTTCTCTACTTCTTCTTTGAAGAAAAGCATTTTGCAGATCTGCAAGAGACGTTGGCCCACCGCATTTTTCTAATATTTCTAAGAGAGTTGTCTCATTTTCTTCAATAGAATAATATCCAGGAAATTGTACTTCACCACTTATTGTAATGAATTTTTCTTCATGAAATTCTGGAATAAAACGGATGATGATTCTGTCATCATTCTGCAAAATAATGTTTTCTTCGCAATTTGTGTTATTAATAATATTTTGCAAGTTTAGAGAAAAATTTTCAGTTTTTTTGCCATTTTTTGTGTATCTAACAACTTCTGCTTTTTCCAAATAAGCACTTTCTTGTAAATTCAATGCCAAGTCAATAATATCGGTAACTCTGTCTCCATCTATTAATTCGTAAGAGCCTGGTTTGTTAACGGCACCTTCTACTAAAACGCGTTTTTGAATAGCAGGGACTATAACAAAATCTCCATCTAATAAATAAGGGTTATTTTTTTCATCACCCAAGACAAAGAATCTCTTCAAATCGATTCGTGTATCAATTCCATTCCTTCGTAATGTAATGTTTCTATTTGAATATTCTATGAATTCTTCAGGAAGTAGCGAATCCGTGATTGCACTAGCAATTTTTATCACTTCTGAGACACGCGTAGAAGGAGGTACCATGAAAACACCAGGATTATCAATTGCGCCTACTATCGACACACTATAAAAAACTTCATCCTGTTTGTATTGTGAAATTTGAGCAGTAAGATTTATTGTTATTATCAAAAATAGAAACAGAATAAAAGATATTTTTTTTGATTTATTCACATTGCCTCCCTTTAAAATTCAGGAAAAAATCTTAACTTGAGCATTTCTGTCAATTAATTAATCACTGAATTTAGAAAGTAAATAATTTAATTGGTGATTATAAAATTTAGGATCTCGATACTTTTTTCAGCTATTTCCAGTTTGCTATTATTGTCAGTATCAGCAACTTCAAAAAAGATCTTGAAATTCTCAGTTGTATCGAATCTTACAGGATAATTAAAATGCTTAACCAACTTGGTAAGTTTCTCTCTGGGAAGAAGCTTATTACCACTGAACTCAAGAGCAATATTTCCTTTATTTATTTTAACTGATTCTACACCGGTCAATTTAGCCATCAGATGCATTTTATAGTACAGCATAGCATTCTTTGCCTGCTGTGGAATCTCTCCATATCTGTCGAGAAGCTCTTGTTTTAGGTCTTCAAAATGCTTCGGATTTCTAAAAGCCAGCATTTTCCTGTAAATTTCCAGACGTTCTTTTTCGCTGGAAATATAGCTTTCCGGAAAATAATGATCACTTTCGATC
>CBDUTJ010000005.1:0-97259 GCA_965370415.1 uncultured bacterium
GTATCTATCGCGGTATTACAACTGATTCTCTTTTTTTTATTGGAAAGATCGATGTTAACGTAAAAACCGGTGTTCTGGGTGATGTGATGTATTACTACGACACCGACTACAATTATTTCCTGGATACACAAGCCAAGGGAAAATTGAAAAAAGAAAAAGGACAGAAAAAAGATGGCTCTTTATATCGTAGATATCCTCGCGATGTCAGTATTGTAGGTCCACAACTTGAGCATTACGACATTCTGGGCGTAATTCCCGAGAAGGATTATTATTACCATAACGAGAAAATAGAAGTTGTAACAGAAACCGACACAACTGTTTATGCCGGGCTAAAATTACACGAATTTTCGGGGATGTACAAGAAGCTTATTGCCGACCATGTGTATTACTATTCTGTGGTGGCAGTTAGTGAATCACGATACTATTACCAGCACGCTGAACTTGCTGTCGGTATACCCCGAGAGAATACTCCGGAAAAAACTGACCGGTTCTATGCTGTTTTTGTAGAAAACGTCTCAAGATTGCAGTTTGAATGGAAATTGGCAATTTTTGCTGATGACCATTTGGATCACAATGTTTATATGCTTCACAAAAAAGATTTTGACAAATTCAATAAATACGTAGATGAACAGATCTGGAAAGAATTGAATGACATCGCTGTGAAGGAAGATTCTACTTTGACAGTTTATACACAAAAAAGCGAAAATCCAGCTGAACTCATCTTTGCCAGATATTGTGGTTATCCATATACTCCATCCAAAACAGCATCTGTTAACATTGCAGAAGGCAAAATAGTTAATGAAGATAGAGACATCGATGTAAAGATCAATGTAGAAAACATTGAAGATTATCTTTTCGTATTTTCTTTTACTGACCGGGCAGGATATGAAACTTTCTCTGATGTTGTCAGCGCCAATTCTACTACAACCGACCAACTTCCAACCGTACCTCCTTTCATGATCATCGACCGTGAAAATGATAAAGGTGATTACAATAGGGTAATGTGGGGTAAGCCTGTTGTTTATCTCACAAATTCTACCTACTTGAATGAGAAGAAAACACATCTTCAGGTGAATTACGATTTTAAAACCAATAAAAATTATAAAGTAAGGAATATCTTTTTCAAAGTGATCGACGAAGAAGGAAAAGAAATAGCTTATGTAAATGAATACTATCAAGATTTCAAGATCAAGATCAAACTTCCTGAAAATGGAAATGAGATGAATACACTCTTCTTTGAGATGACATTCAAATGTAATAATGATGTTGGAGAAGACTACGTTCTAACTCAAACTCTGCAGTACAATGAACAGACGCAATCACTGGCTCCGGGTGACCTGTATCTTGGAGATGAGAATGTGAATGAATGGGAATATCACATTTATAAACGCAATTACACAGATGAAGAATTCCGCCTTTCCAAGAAAGTAGCCGGAACGCAGAGAGAGGTTTTCGATAATATTCGTTATAAGAATGTTCACTTTAAAATCGTAAAGCATTTTGATGATGAGAAAAACCTCTTTCTCGTTAGACCTGCTTTTTCAGTGAGGATGGATGATGAGAAAAAGGCAACTATAGCTTCTAATCTTTATCCGGAGGAATTTGAAAAAACGATTTTGCGAAACGAGGATGAACTGGCAAAAAGCATAGCCAGTAAAGATACATTAGAAACCGAGGATGAGATAAAGAATGCCGACGATGCTATAGAATATTATTCAAAACAGATCGAACTCATGAAAAATCATCCTATCCAAAAAGTTGCTGCCAGCTTCAATAATCCTAAAGAACGAATTAGGTTCCTCGATAAATCACGTCATTATGCCAAGAACAGTTTTGAATACAAGATAGTTAAAAGCAACGGCAAAGGATTCTTCACCGAAACAAACATCTACATTAGAGAAGGTGCAGAACCGGTTAGCGATGAAAATATTTACCTTACTTCTTATACAGGGAATGGTATCGATCACTTTTTCCCCCGCTCCAACTGGTTTAATTTGGATATGATACCGGCTGTTATCGCTGCTTTGTTGTTTGGATCCCTTGTATTTTTGTTGATAAGAAAAGCAAAAAAAGGACATGACTTGTTCATACGTCCTATTGCCGGTATTCAGGAGATCGATAATGCTATCGGTCGAGCTACAGAAATGGGTAAGCCCATTCTCTTTGTTCCGGGTACTTCCGGTATTGGCGATGTAGCAACACTGGCCGGTCTGGCAATTCTTGGTAAAGTGGCTAAGAAAGCCGCTGAATATGATACTAAAATATTAGTTCCTGTACGTGACTACCTGGTTCTTCCCGTAGCACAGGAAATAGTAAAAGAAGCGCATTACGAAGCAGGAAGACCCGATACTTATGACAAAGGCAGTGTATTCTTCATTACCACTACTCAGTTTGCATTCGTTGCCGGTGTAAATGGTATTATGGTGCGCGAGAAAACAGCAACCAATTTCTATATGGGGATGTTCTGGGCAGAAGCTCTTCTTATGACAGAAACTGGCAGTTCTACCGGTGCTATTCAGATATCCGGTACAGATGCCGTTACCCAGATACCGTTCTTTATAACAACCTGCGATTACACCCTGATCGGTGAAGAACTGTATGCAGCTTCTGCTTACATGGCAAGAGAACCTCTACAATTGGGAACATTGAAAGCAGTGGATTACCTGAAAGTGATCATCCTTTTCTTAATCATAACAGGAACGATACTTTCAACAACGCATTTAACATTCTTGATCAATGCGTTCCCAGAGAAATAGGAGGAAAAAATGAAACGACAAATACCACTGTTAATAGTAATTATACTCGGTTTTATCTTTGTAATTCATGTATTTGTACCGCATAAAGCATCAGCAGATTTTTATGACTGGTATCAAACATGGATCAAAGCAATTTCACCTTTTATGGTGTTATTGGGTATTATGAGTTTGTTTATGGTTCATTCTACCAAAATCAAACGGAAAGTTCCAAACTGGCAATACAGTGTGATCACCCTGGCCTCATTGATAGGAACAGGAGCTGTAGGTTTTATCTGGGGAACTCAGGCAGGTACACCATTCATGTGGCTTTTTAAAAATGTGCAAATGCCGATGGGCGCTACGATGTTTTCACTGCTTGCTTTTTATATTGCTTCTGCAGCCTATAAAGCATTTCGTGCCCGTTCCGCAGAGGCAACTGTGCTTCTTGTAGCAGCTATCATCGTTATGCTGGGTCAAGTTCCCATCGGGATCAAGATATCCAAGTTGATACCTGAGACATCACACTGGATTTTAAACGTTCCTAACCTGGCTGCTAAAAGAGGTATCGCTATGGGTGTTGGTTTGGGTATGACAGCTACTTCTCTCAAAATATTGCTTGGAATTGAAAGGACATATATGGGAGGAGGTAAATAATATGGCTGATAAAAAAATGAACTTCTTCGAAAAAATGCAAGCCCTGGATAGAAGATATATCTACCTGGTTGTAGCGCTTGCTATCATTATTCCTCTGCTGGTTCCATTTAATTCCAAAACTTACGTTACCGAACCTACAGAGAATATTTACAAGAAGATCGATTCCTTCACCGGTAGGAATGACCGCGCAGTTCTACTTTGCTTCGATCATGATGCATCTACTATGGCTGAACTGTTTCCCATGGAAGTAGCAATACTTCGTCACTGCTTTGAAAGAGATATTCAGGTATTCACGATCTGTTTCATGCCTGCTGCAAAACCACTGATGGATTATGCACTGCAAACAGCAAAAGAAGGTTATGAAGTACAGTCCGGTGTAGACTATGTAAACTTTGGTTATCGTCCCTGGGCTATACGCATACCCATCATGCTGAAAATGGGAGATGACATCTCAGAAGCTGTGGAATACGATGATGAAGGACGTAAATTGACTAACCTGCCAATTATGAAAGAGATCATGAATTACAACGAGATGAACCTGATAGTAGACTTTGCAGGTTCTGCTGCAGTTCTAAGCTGGATCACTTATGCCCGTGCAAGATTTGGAGCCAATGTAGCTGCCGGTGTTACCGCTGTTATGGCTGCTGACAATTATATCTACCTGCAAACAGGTCAGCTTACCGGTATGTTGGGCGGACTGAAAGGTGCGGCAGAATATGAGAAGCTGGTGGATGTTTTTGCCCGTCATATGGAACCTGATGAAAATGGAGTAATGCAGCCTGCATCACGAGATTTCAGTAAAGAGATCATAAAAAACACCTGGATCAAGATGTCGGATATTAAAAACCGTATGCATAAAACAGCACGAATTGGCATGAATGCTCAAACTGTGGCTCACCTGATGATCATTGTATTTATCATTCTGGGTAACATAGGGTATTTCATTAGTAAACGTAAAAAAGATAAGGTAAACTAGGAGGATATGATGTCATTTGAAGTAATAAGCAATTTTATAGCAGCCTTCTTTACCCTGAGTATATTCTCTTTCCTGTACAAAGACAACCCGTTCTATAAGTTTGCGGAAGCTGTGTTCATTGGCGTTTCAATGGGATATGCCATTCCTCTGATCTACCAGGATACGTTTATTCCTTTTGTGTACAGACCAATCTTTGTTGAATATAAATTTCTCATTCTCATTCCTGCACTGACAGGTTCACTCTACATCTTTCGTTTTTCAAAGAACCTTGGCTGGCTCTCCCGTTATCCCATCGCCTTTAGTATGGGTATCGTTGGTATGGGTGTGCCTCTTTCCATGCATTCTTATGTGCTGGTTCAGATGAGAAGTGCCATGCTGCCATTGGATAATATTAATTCGGCACTTATTTTCATTGGTACTGTTACTATCCTGCTCTATTTCTTCTTCTCCAAAGAACACAAAGGAGTATATGGTAAAGTTACTAATGTAGGTATCTGGTTCATGATGGTAGGATTCGGTGCTTCATTTGGATATACAGTGATGGCTCGTATATCGCTGCTTATCGGAAGGATACAATTCCTGCTGGGTGACTGGCTGGGATTAATGAAATAAAGAGAGTAAAGAAAATAAAACATAAGCCCCGAGAAATCGGGGCTTTTTTTTACATTTTTTCTAAAATTTCCGCAAGTTGTTTGGTTTGGTTTATTTTACTGTATTTTTCAATTTCTATGGAAGGTGAGAAAGCTTTTCCTGCTTGCCATTCTTGATATTTTGTTTCAATAAAATTTGTAATATCCTCTATTTTGTTATAATCGAACATCTTTCCGCATTTAGTCTCTTTAATGATTTTAGCTGCATCACCGTCTTCAGGACCAATTCCCAGAATTTCAACTCCGGAACCAAAGTATTCAAAGATTTTCCCTGGAATAATACCTTTATTGTTGGGAACATTATTGATCATAAGTAATAGCAAGGATGAATTTGTCATTTTCTCAACGGTTTCTTTATGCGAAGTATACGGATAAAATTTGATTAAGTCATTCTTGTCTTCTTTCTGCAAAATATGTTTCACATTATGATCAAATTTTCCCCGAAAATTAAACCTTATATTTTGATAGCCTTTTTCAAAAAGTTTATTAATCCCCTTTAAAATTGAAGTAGGATTGGCTTCCAAAGCGATGGTTCCAAAATAATTTATACAAAAATACTCATGACTAATTTCTCTCTTCACATTCTCAAAATCTTCTTGGTCAAAACCATTCGTCAACATATGCATTTCTTCTTCGTTCCCAAAATCATCCAGAATTTTCTGATGAGCAGCAAGTAGTGTATCACAATTTTTAATAGCTTTCTTTTCTAATAATTTATCTATTAATTCAGTCGATTTCCATCGTTTGATATTCTTCAGATAACCCATTTCTGTCCAGGGATCTCTGAAATCAGCTAACCATTTAATACTATATTTTTTCTTCAGCTTTAATCCAACCAGGTGAGTGGAATGTGGTGGTCCAGATGTTATTATGGCAAAATAATTATTAATTGATAATTCCCTTTTTGCAGCCTTAAAAGCATATATATTCCATAAAATTCTCGCATCGGGAATTATAAAGTTTATTCTTGTCCAAATTAAGATTTTTTTTATCAGAGAATCTTTTTTATTGTATTTCAAACTACCATACGGAATAGATGAATTTTTACCTGTGACTTTCTTAAAGAGTTTTCCAAAAGTGGGAGTTTGTGTTTGAATAACTTTGATCCCTGCCGGGACTTCCTTACTAAGAGATTCATCAATAGCCGGATAATCACCATTTGTGGTAGTTATAACTGTAGGCTGCCAACCAGATTCGGGAAGATACTTTACGAACTTCAGCCAGCGCTGTACACCAGCCCCGCCACTGGGTGGCCAATAATAAACGATTACAAGAACTTTTTTCATTTCAATTTACCTTTGACAAACATGCAAAGGCGTTAGTTTTTGTCCAAAAAAATATTTATCAGGGCATTTATGAGACCGATAGAAAGAAAGATTTTATCCAGGATCACAGACAAGGGTATCACCTTTGATGATGTACTGGAAGTCATCGATAGAACAAGTACCACTGAAATGAAAAAGAGTTTCCAGGATGATTGCCTGTTTCAATCGGATAAATATTTTACCAAAATAATTCTGAATTCACTTCTAAGATACAAACTTATCAGAAAAGACGGGAATAAATATTTTCAGATCGAGAAGAAGAAAATCGTAAAATAACATAAATTTTCAAGAATAATTTTTTAATCCCCACTGCCTACTCACCTCATAACAGCAAATAGCAGCAGTAACGCCTACATTAAGAGAGTTCTTCCAACCTGAAACAGGAATATTTACAATTTCATCTACTATTTTCAGAACTTCCTTTGAAATTCCCAGGGCTTCATTTCCCAGTATGAGTGCACAGGGTTTTGCAAATTCGATCTCAGCTATATTCTTTGCATTGGATGTAGTTTCCAGCGCATAGATTCTCACATTTGTTTCTTTCAATGTTCTAATAGCTTGAATTGTCGATGGGAATTGCTTCCATTCTACGAATTTGTCTGTTCCCATTGCTGTTTTTTGTACTTTAAGATTTTGGGGAGTTGCAGTGTATCCGCAAAGAACCAATTTAGATACTCCGAAACATTCCGCTGTGCGAAAGATGGAGCCTACATTAAAAGAAGAGCGCAGGTTATCCAGCACCAGGTAAAGCGGGATTTGTTTACTTTGTTTTCTTTTACCATCTTGTCTGAGGATTAAAAAATCGTCGTCTTTTATTTCCTTTCCAAACTGACGTTCAAGGGGAACAGTAAAATTCAGGAACTCCTGTAAAGTAGATTTTAAAAAATCCTTATTTACTCTAATCCCCGCAAAATTCAAACAATTAGTAAATTCTTCCAGCATTTGACGTCTTTGCTTTTCATCTGACCAATTCTGTTCGATCTTTCGAATAAATTCCAATAGTACTTTTTGCTGTTTTACTTGCTTGAATGACAGGAATTTGTTCTCAGAATATTGCATTTGCGAATAAAAAAAAGGGAGCCTTTTGCAGCTCCCCTGTTTATTATTTTTGCTCGACTTTCTTATCTTTATTTGGAGCGATTATTATTTTTTTAGGTCTATATTTTCTTAATTCTTCCCTCAGCCTGGCGTTTTCCTTTTTCAGATGTTCATTCTCAGTCATTAATGTTACAATTTTTTTGTCTTTTGCTTTATGTCTGCTCTGTGATCCTTCAAATTGAATATGGATTTTTTTCTTTTCTTTACGCATTTTTTCATGCTCTTCTGTAAGAGTTACATAAGCTGTGTGCAATGCATCTTTCTGCTCTTTCATCTTGTGATATTCGGCTTCATAATCCATTTTCTTTTTAATTATTACACCCTTCTTCTTTTTTGTTAACTGTTCACTTTGCTGGGCTAAAAGGCAAATTGAAAAGCTCAATATCAATAATATTAAAATACCTTTTTTCATCATTCCTCCTTTCTCTTTGGGTTCTTCATAAATTAAATCGATTTCTCGTGTCAAATTATTTATGCCTGAAGCCGATTAATTTTATTGACAGCCAATGTAAAAAACTGAAAAATCATTTTCAGATATTCCGGATAAGAAATAAAATGGAAGCGGAGAAAAAATGAAATTGGAATATAAACGAAAGATATTTGGCTATGAATGTGATATTTACGGTCACTTGAACAATGCAAATTATCTGCATCTGTATGAAGAAGCGCGGGCAGATGCCCTGGAACAAATGAACATACCGATTCGCAAATTAGCTGATATTGGCTTTCATATTTATCTCACCAATATTGAAATTAACTTTATAAAAGGTCTCCCGCTGGAAAATATAGTTACCATCAAATCCCGTATTAACTCTATGAACCGACTTACTTCAATCTGGATCCAGGAAATATACAATAGTTCCGGGGATTTATGTAGTGTAGCAAATGTGAAAGGCGCTTTCGTAAAAAATGGGAAACCAGTTCGACTTCCCAAAGACCTATTTGAAAAGTTTAAGAAATTTTCAGAATAAAATGTAATATTAACATATTCTAACCTGCAGGTTCATCCTTTTACAGTAACATGATAGATGCCAGACCCAGGAAAGAAGCAAAGCCACCTATATCGGTGAGCATGGTAATGATTACACTGGAAGCAAGAGCAGGATCGAACTTGAGTCTTTTCATAATAACCGGAATAAGTGAGCCTACCAATCCTGCAATGAACATATTACAGATCATAGCAACAGCCAGTACTACACCCAGCAAAATGTTACCTTTAAAAAGATAAGCCAACAGCATTGCTACAGAACCGATCAGCAGACCGTTGATAATTCCTACTGTGATTTCCTTTAAAATAGCTTTGAAAGTATTATGAAGAGTCAGTTCCCCCAAGGCAATACCACGGGTGATAACTGTGAGGGTTTGTGTACCGGAATTACCTCCCAATCCAGCAACGATCGGCATGAGAACTGCCAGGAATGAAAGTTGTTTGATAGTACTTTCAAAAATACCCACTACGCTGGAAACAAGCAGTGCTGTGAACAAATTCAAAGTAAGCCAGGGAAGCCTTTTCCGCACCGAACTGAGCGGACTGGTGAATACCCTGTCTTCACTTTCCAGACCCACCATTTTATACACATCTTCCGAAGCTTCATCATCGATAACATCGATGATGTCATCCACTGTGATACGTCCCAGAAGACGATTTACATTATCTACCACCGGCAGGATGTAAATATCGTATTTACGGAACATGTGCGCCACTTGTTCCTGATCCATATCTACCGGCACAGAGATAACATCTTTATCCATGATGTCGCGGGCTTCTCTCTGCGATTTTGCTAACAGCAGGCGAGATATTTCGATAATACCTAATAGTTTATTTTTATCATCTACCACGAATACATAATGGATATTTTCCACTTCTTCATGATTTTTACGTACATATTCGATCATTTCATCGCGTTTCATCTCGGCATTTACAGCGATGATCTCTTTCTGCATCAAGCCGCCGGCAGATTCTTCATCGTAAACCAGCAATTGCTTGATCTCTTCGGAATCTTCTTTATCTATTTTTTCCAGGACATCTTTCAGGCGTTCTTCATCCAGTTCAGCAGCGATATCGGTTGCATCGTCTGAATCCATTTCGTCCATTATCTTTACAAGACGTGGCTGCTGGATAGTTTCTAATATCTCTTCGCGTAGTTCATCATGCAGGTCATGGATAACATCGGAAGCGTTTTCCGTATTCAGAAGTGAGAAGGCGATAAGCTGGTACTCGGAAGGCAGCTCGTTGATGATCTGGGCTGAATCGGCAGGGTGTAATTTATTCATTTTATCCCGCAATTCTTCCTGGCGGTTTTTTTCAAAATATTCTATTATCTGGTCTATCGTCATCTTCAACATAAGCCACTCCCGTTATATTTGCTTTTTAAATTTTCGGTTTGTGTTTTTTTGTCTATAATTTTTATTTGCTATTCAATTTTTCAAACAGTTCGATGAACTGTCCCTACACAGTTCTCAATTTCATATTTAAGAAATTATTTGACATAAATAAAAGATTATTCAAACTACGTATTGGTAAAGATTATTGATCATTAATTCTAAACAATAAGTTTTACAGGAGATAAAGATGAAAATGAAATTAATAATATTTCCTGCCTTATTTTGTTTACTTCTGCTTACAGGTTGTAGCAAAAGCACTGAAATTGAAAATGGTTACACATCTTATTATATAACAATATCTAATAATAGTTCATTTGATATTACAGATTTGGTTATTTCTATGGTAGGTATAGAAGATACTCAACAGATCGGTGTACTTGCTGCGGGAGAAATATCTCAACAATTTGAATCCCAGTTACCAGAACCTTCTGGTGATACACCATTTAGTTCTGGTGATACACCATTTAGTTATGGTGATTACAATGGTAGTTATCTACAAAACAATGAAGAAATGTATATAGGTATTATCCTACCAGATATAAATATTTTAATACATATAAATAATGATGGCTATACAGTTGAGAATGTGGGGAACTAACTTAAATGAATCCTGTTAAATCAATGGATAGAAAATCATGTAACTTGATATGAATTATTAAATTAGAAAAAGGAGTAATTATGAAAAAGTTATTAATCACGATTTTTGTACTATCGTTTTTCACCATCAATGTATTTGCTGGTATTGGTTTTGAGTTTGGTTTATGTCCGCTTGCTAATGTTCGAGATTCCGGTTTACGGATGGGTCTTACGGGAGGAATAATCTATAACTCTGCAGATAACAAACTGCAAATTGATATTGTCTCTTTTGGCGCGTATGGACCCATAGAAACAGAAGTGGAAGACATGTCGGCAGAAATAAAATCCGGCATAATGTATTCATTTATCGAACCTTTATATATTGGTGCGCGTGTAGGAGGTATGTTTATACCGGAAGGACCCCTGGAACCAGATCCTATAATGTATAACACAATTGTTCTCCGTGCTCAGAAACGTTCTGAAGGAATTTGCCTTTTTGCTGAAACCGAATTCAGTATTGCCAATAATAATAATAAGATCACTTTCGGGTTAAGCTATAGATTTTAATGATTAGTTAGCTGAAAAACATCAAATCGTCTTAGACCTAAATATTAGGTCATATGACCTAAAAAGAAGGTCAGTTTTTTATAGGATAGTTCGATGAACTGTGTATACAAATTACCAATTTCAAATAAAAAAACAGGCAGCCATCTTTGGCAGCCTGTTTAATTATCAATTCTTAATTATTAATTATTTGGTGAGGTCTTTTGTTTTTATTTTCTTTTCCTTTTTCTCTAGTGTTTCTTCTTTTTGTACGAACTCAATGATAGCCATGGGAGCGCTGTCACCTTTGCGGTAACCGTTCTTAAGAACGCGGGTATAACCACCTTCTGTGCTCTGATAACGGGGAGCCAGTTCATCGAAAACTTTTTTCACCAGATCACGGTTTTGCAGAACTTTGTAAGCTAATCGGCGGTGGTGTATGGTATCTTTTTTACCGTAGGTTATCAATCTTTCTGCCAGACCTCTCAGTTCTTTGGCTTTGGTTTGTGTAGTGTTTATACGACCATGTTCCACCAGTGAAGAAACCAGGTTTCTCATTAATAATCTTCTATGGTCTCTTTCTCTTCCGAATTTTCTTCCTCTTACTTTATGTCTCATAGAACAATCCTTTTTATTTGATAGTTACTTTACCCTTGGCGTCATCTATCTTTTTACGAATACCTTTTACATCCATGCCAAGAGAAAGAGCGTATTTATCCAGCAGAGCATTTATTTCTTCCAGAGATTTCTTACCGAAATTGCGATATTTCAGCATTTCGTTCTCATTTTTCCCCACCAGTTCACCAATGGAATCTATCTTGGCGGCAGAAAGACAATTGCTGCAGCGAACGGAAAGTTCCAGTTCGTTCACGGCGGTATCTAATATCTTTTCCATTCTTTCCAGTTCCGGATCCATCTCAACTTCTTCTATGTATTCCGGTTCAGTTTCAAAGAGAACCAACCTGTCATAGAGGTCACGCAGGATCTTGGCAGATAGATAAAGAGAATCTTTGGGATCGATGCTGCCATCGGTAGTAATTTCCATTATCAGCTTATCGTAGTCGATTCGTTCGCCCACGCGCTGTTGCCCTGCTTCAAAGTTCACTTTAACAACAGGAGAATAGATAGAATCGATAGGAATAACGCCTACCGGTTTTTCTTCCATATTATGTTGATCTGCTGAAACGTAACCACGCCCGATACCAACCCAGATCTCCATTTTGAATTCGACATCTTCAGCCATTTCCAATAATACAAGGTCTTTGTTAATAATCTTAACATCTGCTGTTTCCTGGATCTCTCCAGCTGTAACAGGTCCGATGCCTTTATGTTCTAAAACCAGTTTTTCTTCGTTCACAGTTTCAGATTTCAGAACCATTTTTTTCAATCTCAGGATAACATCAATAAAATCGGAATCACCTCCGGGAATGGGTGCGAATTCATGGTGAAGCCCTTCTATTTTTACAAAACGTATAGCAGTCCCCTGAATAGAGGACGTGAGGACACGTCGTAAAGTGTTACCGATAGTAGTGGCAAATCCTGCTTCCAGCGGCCCGATTTCGAATTTACCGTAAGTTGGGCTATAGGTTTTTTCATCAACCTTAACTTGTTCCGGTAATTGTAAGGGTTCAAGGAACATCATAAAATTACTCCTGTTTTTCTACTTGGAATAGTACTCAACAATCAGACGCTCATCAACATCCAACGGGATTTGTTCCCTGGTTGGAATACTGAGGATCTTTCCTTTGAAATTATCTTTTTCCACTTCAAACCATTCGATACTACCAACTTCAGTAGTAGCTTCAATAGCTTCCTGAATGATGGGCATTTGCCTGCTTTTTTCTTTGATCTCAATCTCATCTTCGGGACGTACCAGGAAAGAAGGGATATTTACTTTTCGTCCGTTTACACGGATGTGTCCGTGACGGATTATTTGACGGGATGATTTTCTGGAAGGTGCGAATCCCATGCGGTAGACAACATTGTCCAGACGTGTTTCCAAAAACTGAAGCAGGTTTTCACCTGTAACTCCGGATTTCTTTGCTGCCATTTTAAAGTATTTCCTGAATTGTTTTTCCAGGATGCCGTAAATGCGTCGTACTTTCTGCTTTTCACGCAGATGGATACCATAATCGCTAAGTCTTTTACGAAACCCGCGGGCACTGCCATGATCACCCGGAATAAAGGGACGTCTTTCGAAGGCGCATTTTTCGGAATTACAGCGTGCTCCTTTTAGAAAGAGCTTGGCTCCTTCTCTTCTACATAATCTACATGATGGTCCGGTATATCTTGCCATAATCCTTAAATTCTCCTAGTTTTTCTTGGTCTGCATCCATTATGCGGAATGGGTGTTGTATCGGTTATCATGGTTATCTGAAGTCCATTAGCATCCAACGATCTGATAGCAGATTCTCTACCACCACCGGGGCCTTTCACCAAAACCTTTACTTTGTTGATACCCATTTCAATAGCTTTTTTTGCAACTTCTTCTGCTGCTAACTGAGCTGCAAAAGGAGTGCTTTTTTTAGAGCCTTTATAGCCGATCTTTCCACCACTCGACCAAGTCAACATATTCCCTGCTTTATCTGTAAGAGAAACGATTGTATTGTTGAAACTGGAATGAATATGGGCTACACCTTCGTTGAATGTAAGCCTTACCTTTTTCTTCTTTCTGGTGGTAGTTTTTACTGTTTTTGTTGCCACTGTTCATCTCCCTTACTTTTTCTTGCCACCAACCACAGAACGACGACGTCCTCTTCGAGTTCTGGCATTGGTATGGGTACGCTGTCCACGAACCGGCATACTTCTCTTATGTCGTATACCACGGTAACAGCCAATTTCCATCAGGCGTTTTATATCCATGGCTTTCTGGGTTCTTAATTCTCCTTCTACCATGTAATCGTTTTGAATGATCTCTCTGATAGCTTTTTCTTCTTTCAGGGAAAGATCTTTCACTTTTCTATTTTCATCTACACCGGCAGAAGCCAGTATCTGACCAGCAATATTCTTGCCAATTCCATAGATATAGGTAAGTCCTATAATAATTCTTTTGTCTTTTGGTAATTCGATTCCTGCTATATGTGCCAAGTTTAATCCTCCTTTAGCTAACCTTGACGTTGTTTATGTTTAGGGTTACTGGAGCAAATAACTCTAATAACACCGTTTCTTTTGATTATTTTGCAATCTTTGCACATCTTTTTAACTGATGCTCTAACTTTCATCATATCTCCTATTTATATCGATAAACTATTCTTCCCCTGTTCAAATCATAGGGAGATAATTCAACCTTAACTTTATCACCGGGTAAAATTCTAATATAGTGTAATCTCATCTTGCCCGAACTGTGAGCAAGTATTTCATGCCCGTTTTCCAGTTCTACTCTGAAAGTGGTGTTTGGCAGTGCTTCCTTAACAACACCTTCAACTTCAATTACACCTTCTTTTGCCATAAATTACTCTCTTTTTTAATAAACGGATAAGATTTCCGGCTCACCATCCGTAATTAAGATCGTGTTTTCATAATGTGCAGATAGCGTTCTGTCTGCCACAAAAAATTCCCAACCATTTTCTATTACCTGATTGGTTCCGATATTTACCATAGGTTCAATTGCCAATGTCATTCCTTTTTTCAATCTCGGTCCTTTTCCTTTCACACCAAAATTAGGAATCAAAGGATCTTCATGCAAACTGGCACCTATCCCGTGACCGGTTAGATTATCTGCCACAAAATAGCCCTGCTCCTTCACATAAGAACCAATAATATTAGAAATATCACCCACTCGTGCGCCATGTCTTGCCTGAGAAACTCCTCTGTCAAGTGCTTCCTGTGTAACACGAAGCAGCCGCTGTGTTTCTTTAGTAATTTTACCCACACGATAAGTACGTGCAGCATCACCGTAATAACCATTTTTGTAAACACCCACATCGATACCAATAATATCGCCTTCCTGCAAAATATGCTTGCGAGAAGGAATACCATGTACAATGCAGGAATTCACCGAGGTGCAAATAGCAGCAGGGAACGGTTCCAGACCAAAAACCGTATAACCTTTGAAGGCCGGTTTTCCACCTTCGGTACGAATAAGGTCATCAGAAAATTGATCCAATTCCCAGGTGCTAATACCAGGTTTAATGATGCTTTCCAATTTATGAAGCAGCAAAGCTACAATGCGGTTACTTTCGCGCATTTTTGCAATTTCCTTATTGTTCTTTATTGTAATCATACTGCTTCTTTTTTCACTCTATATTTTTTTAAAAGAACTAACCTCTGCGACCACGGAGTTTTCCTTTTTTCATGAAACCTTCATAATGGCGCATAACAAGATGTGATTCTATCTGCTGAAGAGTATCCAGTGCCACACCAACGATAATAATGAGTCCTGTACCACCAAAGTAGAAAGGAAGATTTGCCCATTTGGACATAAATTCGGGCATTACAGCTACAAATGCAAAAAATACAGCACCTGGTAATGTAATCCTTACCAATACGGAATTTATATAGTCGGACGTCTTTTTCCCTGGTTTTCTGCCGGGGATAAAGCCACCATATTTTTTCATATTCTCTGCCATTTCAATGGGATTAAGTACCATAGCTGTGTAGAAATAAGCAAAGAAAACAATGAGTCCTACATAAATTAACGTATAAAGAAAAGCACCGGGAGAAAGCAAATCTACAATGGTGTTCATGAAATCGCTATCTTTGAAGAAAGTGGCAATCGTTCTGGGGAACATGATCACGGACTGAGCAAAAATAATTGGAATAACACCAGCAGTATTTACCTTTAGTGGTATGTGAGTACTCTGACCACCATAAACTTTACGTCCTACTATTCTTTTGGCATATTGCACTGGTATTTTTCGTATACCTTCGGTGACCAAAACCACAGAAGCAGTAACGCCGATCATCACGACAATAACGGCAACAGCCATGAAAATTTCCATGGCACCCACTTGAACCATTTCAAACATGCGATAAAAACCTTGTGGGTAACGAGCAATAATACCGGCAAAAATGATAAGTGAAATACCGTTTCCTATTCCGTGTTCTGTTATCTGCTCTCCAAGCCACATGATGAACATCACACCGGTAACCATGGTAAGCACGCTGGTGAAAACAAATAAAAAGCCAGGATTTGGAACAGCTCCTTCTACTCCGCTTTGCAGGAACATACTGATGCCGATTGCATTGAAAGAAGCAATGAACACTGTACCATATCGAGTATACTGAGCTATTTTTTTCTGCCCTTCAGCACCTTCTTTTTTCAATCTTTCAAAGAATGGAATTACACCACCAAGCAATTGGATAACAATGGAAGTAGTAATGTAAGGCATAATTCCAAGAGCAAAAACCGAAGCACGTCCGAGGTTACCGCCCACAAAAAGGTCGAACATTCCAAACAGGTTTCCACCCGAACTGCTTGCACTTTCCAGAAACTGTTTAAGAGCTTGAGCATTGATCCCAGGGATTGGAATAAAACTTCCTAACCTGTAAATTGCCAGTATCATAGCAGTAAACAGTATCTTCTTTTTAAGGTCTGGAATTTTAAAAATATTACTGATACTCTGCCACACTTTACACTACCTCCGCTTTACCGCCTGCTTTCTCAATTATCTCTTTAGCAGCTTTTGAAAAAGCGTTTGCTTTGATATTTACTTTTTTATTAAATTCTTCAGCGCCATCTGCCAGGATCTTCACAGGAGCTTTTTCTTTAGCTCTGGCTTTTCTAATCAGGTTTAGCTCTTCGAGTTTTGCTATATCAAAGCTCGTGCCTTCCTGTGTTTGTAGTATTTTCAGGTTAACAATTCTAAATTCCTTACGGAAAATATTTGTGAATCCTCTTTTGGGAACACGTCTCTGCAAAGGCATCTGACCGCCTTCGAACCAGGCTGGAATATTCCCGCCGGAACGTGATTTCTGCCCTTTGTGACCTTTACCGGCTTGTTTACCAAATCCAGAACCCTCACCTTTTCCGAGTCTTTTTTTATTCTTTATATTTTGAGGACGTTCGATATTATGAAGTTTCATTGTTTCTCCTTAATCCTACTTCTTCGTTTCCGATTTTACTTTGGATTTACCGGGAGTTGTTTTCTTGGCTATAGGTTTTTTAGTTGTAGTTTTCTTTGCTGCGGGTTTCGCAGTAGGTTTTAATGTTTTCTTAGCTGTGATCTTTGTAGAAGTTTTTACCGTCTTTTGAGTTATGATTTTTTTTGGTTCTGCCTTTTTCACTCCTTTAATTTTCACTGTCTTTTTTGCAACAGTTTTGATTTTGATTTTGTTCTCGACTTTTGGTTTCTCAACTTTAGGCACAACTTTTTTTGTTACGGGCTTAACAGGAACTACTGTCTTAACCTGTTCTTCCTTGATTTCCTCTACCTTAACCAGGTGTGAAACCTTATTTATCATACCGCGAATTACCAGGTTATCATCATGCATCCGAGATCTGCTGATCTTGCCGAGACCCAAAGCGATGATGGTTCTTTTCTGATCATATTTTCGACCTATGGTGCTTCTGATCTGGGTGACCTTGAGTTTCATTTAGTTTCCTCCTGAGATTTGACCGGAGTTTCTTCTATGCCTGTAATTTCAGCAATGGTTTTACCACGAAGTTTAGCTACCATGGCAATAGTTCTAAGTTGTTTCAGCCCATTCACAGTAGCTTTTACAACGTTTGTGGGTGTATTGGAACCTAGTGATTTGGTTAGGATACTCTCGATACCAACAGCTTCCAGGATAGCACGTGCAGGTCCACCGGCTATAATACCGGTACCGGGAGAAGCAGGTCTCAGCATGATTTTGCTAGCGCCAAAGCGTCCAATAATCTCATGAGGAATGGTTCCTTTCACAATAGGAACGTCAAATAAGTTATGACCAGCTCTCTCTTTTGCTTTCCGTATAGCATCCACTATTTCATTAGCTTTCCCGATTCCAACGCCTACTTTACCTTGTTTATCTCCAACCACTACAGTTGCGTTAAAACTGAAATTTCTACCACCCTTCACAACTTTTGCTACGCGATTTGTATCTACTATTTTTTCTACTGCGAATAATGGTTCATTAGCACGAGGATTATTTCTTTTGTTACGTTCCAATCTTCCTCCTAGAATTCTAATCCGGCTTTACGGATGCCGTCTGCTAAGGCTTTTACTCTGCCATGATATAGATACCCACCCCGATCAAAACGAACTTTTTTGATTCCTTTTTTCAGGGCTAGTTTTCCCAGATTCTGTCCAACTTCAAAGCTCTGTTCTGTTTTTTTCTTTTTCCTATCCAGATCCAGATCTTTGGCAAGAGTAGAAAATGCAACCAGGGTCTTGCCGGTTGTATCATCTATAATCTGTGCACTGATATTGTTCAGACTTCTGAAAACAGCCAATCTAGGCATCTCAGGAGTTCCAAATATCTTTTTTCTAATCGATTTTTTTCTTCTTTGTCTTGCCAGATTTCTTTTATATGTTGCCGATTTTTTATTCATGATTTCTCCTAAACCTATGTAGTAGCACCTACTTTACCAGGTTTAATACGTATATATTCACCTTTGTAACGAACACCTTTACCGGTTGCATAGTTCATAGGTGGTCTACATTTTTTGATCTCAGCTGCAAATTTTCCTACATCTTCTTTGTGAATACCATGCACTATTATGTTTGCCTGAACACCAAGCGGACCTTGTTCCCTTCTGGGAACGCTTTGAGCTTCTACTTTAATTCCTTCCGGGATCTCCAGGAGAATATCGTGAGAAAAACCCACGTTCAGTTTTAGCCAGGGACCAATGACTTCAGCACCATATCCGGTTCCAATAATCTGCAATTCCTTTTTGAAGCCTTCAGTGACACCGATAACCATATTATTCAAAAGCGATCTGGTAAGACCATGAAGAGATTTCTGTTCTTTTGTATCATTCTTTCTGTTCACGATCAGGAAACCATCTTTTTCTTGAACTGTAATACCAGAATTAACTACATAACTGAGTTCGCCATCCTTTCCTGATACAGTAATTTTATTATTTTGAATATCAGTTTTTACACCTTCCGGAATTTTAATGGGAGCTTTACCTACTCTTGACATTTCAATTCCTCCCCTACCATACTTTACAGATATATTCGCCGCCAACTTTATGTTTGCGAGCGTCTCTATCTACCATTACACCTTTATTGGTTGATAAAACAGCACAACCGGTATTATTGTAGACAGATGGAATATTTTTGGAATTAACATAAATACGTAATCCGGGTCTGCTAACCCTTTTAATACCGCGCAGTACCGGTTCGCCTATGTTAGTATAACGCAAGTTGATAAAAATTCTTTTCCGGTAGATCTTTTTAGCAGCGTCCGTGTCAACCAGTTCATAACTGTTGATGAAATTTTCTTCTGCCAGTATCTTAACAATGGCTTCATTTATCTTACTGTGATATACAGTAACGGTTTTATGGTCCGCCCGATATGCGTTCCTGATCTTAGTAATAGCATCAGCGATCGGATCAGTTACACTCATGATTTCTCCTTAGATTCTTTTTACCAGCTGGCTTTTTTCACGCCAGGTATCTGACCTTCACCAGCCAGTTTTCTAAAACAAATACGGCATAGTCCAAAATCTCTCATATAAGCTCTGGAACGTCCGCAAATCTTACACCGGGAGTATTTTCTGGTGGAAAATTTCGGTGTTCTTTTCTGTTTAACAACCCATGATTTCTTAGCCAAAATAACTCCTTCTAATTTTTCTTGAACGGCATGCCAAGAGAACGAAGAAGTTCTTTTCCTTCTTCATCTGTTTCGGCAGTTGTTACTACAGTTATATCCATTCCTCGTATGGCATCGATCTTATCGTATTCGATCTCGGGGAATACTGTCTGTTCGCTTATACCGATCGAAAAATTCCCGCGACCATCAAATGATTTGGGAGATACTCCCCGGAAGTCACGCATTCTGGGAATAACGATAGAGATCAACCTATCAAGAAATTCATACATGATTTCACCGCGTAGAGTAACCTTGCAACCAATAGGCATTCCTTCTCTCAGTTTGAAATTTGAGATGGATTTCTTTGCCCTGGTAATGATCGGTTTCCTACCAGTGATAAGAGTAAGATCTTTAACTGCGTTGTCCAATAACGCTTTATTCTGCGTAGCTGCACCTACTCCCATATTTATAGATATCTTTTCCAGCCTGGGAACACGATGAACATTATTGTAATCAAAGTGTTTCATCAAAGTGGAAATTACTTCTTTTTTAAATTTATCCTGTAAACGATTCATTCCCAAACTCCTTTAGATCTCATCACCCGTTTTTATACAAACACGTATACGGGAATCGCCAACTTTTTTGAAAACAGCACGTGATACATCGTTGATCTTTGTGTTGAATAATTTAACGTTAGAAACATGTATGGGTGCTTCTTTTTCAATGATTCCACCCTGGGGATTCTGTTGTGTAGGACGAGTATGTTTTTTAATGAAATTAACTCTTTCCACTATCACTTTGTTCTGCGTAGGAAAAGATTTAAGAACTTTACCTTTCACACCCTTATATTTTCCGGAAATGACGACAACATTATCGCCTTTCTTAATTCTCATTTTATTACCAATTTGTTTTTTTATTTTTCTTAACATTTATAGCTCCTAGAGAACTTCCGGTGCGAGGGAAATTATTTTTGTAAAATGCTTATCTCTGAGTTCACGTGCAACAGGGCCAAAAATTCGTGTGGCGATCGGTTCATGTCTTTCATCGATGATCACTGCTGCATTGTCTTCGAAACGGATGTAGGTGCCATCTGCTCTACCTACTTCTTTATGTGTACGAATAATAACAGCTCTTTCCACAGCACCTTTTTTTATCTTACTGTTTGGAATTGCAGATTTAATGGCAACTACTATTACATCGCCCAGGCTCGCATATCTTCTGCCGGAACCACCCAGCACTTTTATGCATTGTGCTTTTTTGGCTCCTGAGTTATCTGCTATTGTTAATATTGTTTGAGCTTGGATCATTATCAGGCTCCTTATTTACTTTTTTCAATGATTTTTTCCAGTGTCCAGCGCTTGTGACGACTTAATGGTCTGCTTTCACGGATAATAACAACATCGCCGATATTGCATTCATTTTTTTCATCGTGAGCTTGGAATTTTTTATGTTTTCTTACTATTTTCTTATAAAGCGGATGTTTGAACTGGCGTTCAACTTTAACTACAATAGTCTTGTCCATTTTATCGCTTACAACCACACCTGTTTTAGTAACTTTTCTAGTTGCCATCGTTACCTCTTACCTTCTTTGAACTTTCTTTCTCAGTTAAAAGGGTTTTAATGCGAGCAATATCTTTTCTCACTGATTTGAGCCGCATAGGATTTTCCAGACGGTTAGTAGATTGCTGGAACCTGAGGTTAAACATTTCTTCTCTGAAAGTCTCGAGTTGCTGATTTAATTCTTCATTGGTCATTTCGCGTAATTCAGACGTTTTCATTACTCAATTCCCTCTCTCATAATTATCTTGGTCTTAATGGGCAATTTGTGTCCGGCAAGGCGTGCAGCATCTTTTGCAACATCAATTTCAACGCCTTCATATTCGAAAAGAATTCTACCAGGTTTAACAACAGCAACCCAATATTCGGGAGCACCTTTTCCTTTACCCATACGGGTCTCAGCAGGTTTTTTTGTAATCGGTTTATCGGGAAATATCCTGATCCAGAGTTTTCCGGATCTTTTCATTTTACGTGTTATAGCAACACGAGCAGACTCTATTTGGCGGCTGGTTAACCAGCCTGGTTCCAAAGCTATTACGGCAAAGTTACCAAAATTCAGAGTACTACCTCTGTATGCCAGACCTCTTCTGCGGCCTTTTTGTCGTTTTCTAAATTTTACTTTTTTTGGTGCTAACATTTATATTACTCCCAAATTAATTAAGAATATCACCTTTATAAATCCACACTTTAATACCGATAATACCATAAGTTGTATTTACTTCTGTAAGAGCGTAATCGATATCTGCACGAAGTGTATGAAGAGGTGTGCGTCCTTCATGATATCTTTCTGTTCTGGCCATTTCAACGCCACCCAACCTACCGGAACATTGCACTTTAACGCCTTGCACACCGCTGCGCATAGCGTTTCGGATAGCAAATTTCATGACTCTTCGAAAAGAAACCCTGCGCTTTAACTGACTACCAATCTCCTGACCGACCAGACTTGCATCCGACCAGAGATCCTTAATTTCCTGAACGTTTACAAACACGTTCTTTTCTGATTCTTTTCCTTTATTTACCAATACGGTCAATTCGTTTCTTAGTTTCTCGATCTCAGCACCTTTCCTGCCGATAACCTGACCGGGACGGGCAGTATGAATATCAACCGTGACAGATTTGGTTTTTCGTTGTATTTGAATCCTGGAGATCATCGCTTCTTTTAATCTGTTTCTTATGTACTTCTTGATCTTGAGATCTTCATGCAGATTATTAATGTATTCTTCTTTAGTAGCAAACCAGGTAGAATCACAATGTTTATTAACGCCAATTCTATAACCTATCGGATTAACTTTCTGTCCCAAGGGTCTCCTCCTCTTTGTTTTCCACTATCTGAAGCGTGATATGGCATGTTCTTCTTCTTATTATTGTAGCTCTTCCCTGAGCACGAGGTCTATGTCTTCTCATAATAGGTCCATCGTCAGCAAATACATCGTTGATGAACATGTTATCTATATCAGTTTTCCCTTCTTTCATCGTTGCATTTGCAATAGCAGAATTAAGCAGCTTCTGAACATCGTGAGCAACTCTTTTCTTAGAGAAGCTCAGTATTTTTTGAGCTTCAGGCACTGCTTTGCCGCGGATCAGATCGAGAATTAGTCTCGCTTTTCGTGCTGAACCTCTTAAATTTCTGACTCTGGCTATAGCTTCCATTATTATTAGCTCCCTTTAAAATTAACTTACTTATTTACTCGATGCCCACGATAAGTACGTGTAGGAGAAAACTCTCCAAGTTTATGACCTACCATATTTTCGGAAACATACACCGGTACAAATTTACGTCCATTGTGAACGGCAAAGGTATGTTCCACGAATTTCGGTAAAATTGTAGAACGGCGGGACCAGGTTTTAATAACCTCTTTTTTATTAGCAACATTCAAAGCATCAACTTTTTTCTCCAAGTGCTTATCTACAAAAGGTCCTTTTTTTACTGAACGAGCCATAGTTATTCCTTTTTATCGCTTCTTTTTAGATTTTATTATATATTTATCGGAATATTTGTGGATCTTACGGGTCTTACCGCCTTTTGCCAGAACACCCCATGGTGATACAGGATGACCACCACCGGAAGTTTTGGCTTCTCCGCCACCCATCGGGTGATCCACCGGATTCATTGCCACACCACGAACTGTAGGTCTGATACCCATCCAACGTTTACGTCCAGCCTTCCCAATAACGATGGAATTGTGTTCGGTATTGCCTACCTGACCGATGGTTGCATAACATTCTTTCCTGATAAAGTGAACATCGTTGGAAGGCATACGTACATGCACATAGCCGCCTTCTTTGGCAATGAGTTGACCGTAAGAACCAGCGCTACGAGCAATTTGGCCACCTTTTCCAGCTTTGAATTCTATATTGTGAATAATGGTCCCCAGAGGTATTTTATCGAGGGGTAATGCATTCCCAACTTTGATATCAGCTTTGATTCCTGATATTACAGTGTCACCAACCTTAAGACCCAGCGGAGCAATAATGTATCTTTTTTCTCCATCCACATAATACAGTAGAGCAATACGGGAACTGCGGTTCGGATCGTATTCAATTGCGGCTACTTTTGCAGGAATGTCATATTTATTTCTTTTAAAATCTATTATCCTATATTGACGTTTGTGTCCACCACCGCGATGACGACATGTGATACGACCATGATGATTTCTTCCTGCTTTTTTAGGTAGCGGCTTGATCAAAGACTTTTCCGGACTTGTCTTGGTTATTTCCTCGAAGGTATAACCAGTTTTAAATCTCATTGTCGGTGTTATCGGTCTATATTTCTTGATACCCATTTTGTACTCCCTTTCTTATGCCTCGAAATCAGCTATGGTATCGCCTGCTTTCAGTTTCACGATTGCTTTTTTCCAGTCGGCTCTTTTGCCAGTGTATCTGCCCAGTCGCTTTACTTTTCCTCTTTGGCAAATTGTATTCACGCTAAGCACATTTACATTGAATATCTTCTCGATTGCTTTTGCTATCTCGATCTTGTTTGCGTTTAAACTTACCTTGAAAGTATAGCTGTTATTTATGTTTTGTAATGAGGAAGTTTTTTCTGTGATCATCGGGGATATTACTATTTCTCTTTGATGTTTCATTTTGCGAATACCTCCTTCATCTTTTCTAACGCTGCTACAGTAAGAACCAGACAGTTACATCTGAGAATTTCGTAAGCATAAATACTATCTGCTCTATCCATTGTAATATAAGGTATATTGCTGAAGGATTTTAGAATATTGGGATCGCTGCCGTCGATAACAAGGAGTTTTCTGGACCTTTCCGGAGTAATTTTGGTAATTAGTTCTAATGCCATTTTAGTATTTGCTTTCTCAAATTTCAGATCTTCTACTATAATAACCTGTTTTTCATTTGCTCTTTCGGTAAGTGCAAGTTTCAAAGCCAGTCTTTTCTTTTTCTTGGGAATCGGTTTGTACCAGCTTTTGGATTTGGGTCCAAAAGCACGACCGCCACCAACACGTAAAGGTGTACGTCTGTTGCCGGGACGGGCATTACCGGTACCTTTCTGCCTGAAAAGTTTTCTTCCGCTGCCATGAGCGTCGGAACGACTTTGAACAGAGGCTGTTCCCTGGCGTTGATTAGCCCGATACATCTTTATTACTTCATAAAGTAAAGCCTGGGGATTTTTTGATTCAACAGCGAAAAGAGATTTGGGAAGAGTAACCTTACCAATTTCCTCGCCTTGAACCGAATATTTATTTACTTTCAACATTTATCTTCTCCCAACTACAGCTCTTTTCTTAAACGAATAATGCTGTTCCTATGTCCGGGAACAGCACCTTTAACCATTACAAGATTTTTCTCAATATCAACTTTAATAACTTTTACATTGAGAGCAGAGACCTTTTGCATACCCATATGACCGGGAAGTTTTTTCCCTTTAAATACACGGGCTGGAGTGGCACATTGTCCAATAGAACCGGGTCCACGGAAAGATTCATGAACACCGTGTGTGGCTTTGAATCCATGATACCCATGTCGCTTCATTACACCCTGGAAGCCTTTACCTTTGGAAATTCCTGTTACTTTAAGTAGTTCGTTTTTCTTGAACATACTTACGTCAAAAACTTCGCCTTCGTTAATGTCTTTATATACTTTCAGTCGGAATTCATGCAGATATCTATAGGGAGGGCTGTTGTGTTTTTTAAAATGACCTGCCAACGGTTTATTGATCTTCTTTTCATCGACCTCTTCATATCCCAGTTGTACGGAATCATAACCGTGTTTCTCTTTGGTCTTACGATGAATAACCCGGCAGGGACCGGCTTGAATTACAGTAACCGGGATCATTTTCCCATTCTTACCGAATATCTGGGTCATGCCAATTTTTTTTCCTATCAATCCTATCATTTCAAACTCCCTTAAGCCTTGATCTCTACGTGAACACCAGCGGGTAAGCTAAGCTTTTTCAGTGCTCCTGTTGTCTGCGGAGTAGGATTCACAATGTCTATTAATCTTTTATGAACCAGCATTTCGAATTGTTCCTGTGCTTTCTTATTAACGTGAGGAGATTTGATAACAGTATAAAGCGTTCTTTCCGTAGGAAGAGGAATTGGTCCAACAATTCTGGCACCTGTATTTTTGGTGTTCTTCACAATTTCTGCTACAGATTTATCTAACAGACGGAAATCATAAGCTTTGAGTTTTATTCTTATTTTAACATCAGCATTATTTTTTTTTGCCACTACTTCCTCCGGAATTATTCAATAACGTCGCTAACGACGCCGGCACCGATTGTTCTGCCGCCTTCACGGATAGCGTAACGCAAACCTTTTTCCATAGCTATCGGAGTGATGAGTTCTGCGCTGATGGTTACGTTATCACCCGGCATTACCATCTCAATTCCTTCTGGGAGTGTGATCGAACCGGTCACATCTGTTGTACGGAAATAGAACTGGGGTCTGTAGCCTGTGAAGAATGGTTTGTGACGCCCACCTTCATCTTTGGTAAGAATGTAGGTCTCGCCCTTGAATTTGGTGTGCGGTGTAATTGATTTCGGTTTGGCAAGTACCATACCACGCTCGATCTCTTCTTTGTCTATTCCACGCAGAAGAATACCCACGTTGTCACCTGCTTCACCTTGATCCAGTATCTTACGGAACATCTCAACGCCTGTACAGGTAGTCTCTACTGTTTCCTTGATGCCTACTCGTTCAATTTTCTCGCCTACTTTGATCACGCCACGCTCGATACGACCTGTGGCTACTGTGCCACGTCCGGGTATTGAAAATACATCTTCTACAGGTAACAGGAACGGCTTGGCTGTGTCTCGCTCGGGAAGTGGTATATATTCGTCCACTGCATCCATCAGTCGCTGAAGTGATTGAACGCCTTGCTCACTGTCTTCTTCGTTAAGTGCCTTAAGTGCCGAACCGGTAATGAGTGGAATCTCGTCTCCCGGAAATTCATATTCGGTAAGAAGCTCGCGTACTTCCATCTCTACTAATTCCAGAAGCTCGGGATCATCTACCAGGTCTGCTTTGTTCAGGTATACCACCATTGCCGGTACACCTACCTGACGGGCAAGAAGTATATGCTCACGTGTCTGCGGCATGGGTCCGTCGGCTGCACTTACCACCAGTATAGCTCCGTCCATCTGGGCAGCTCCGGTGATCATGTTCTTTACATAGTCGGCATGACCCGGACAGTCTACATGGGCATAATGACGTTTCTCTGTCTCATACTCCACATGGGCTGTTGCTATTGTGATACCACGTTCTTTTTCTTCCGGTGCGTTGTCGATACTATCGAAACTCATGAACTCCGCTCCACCTTTTTTGCTGAGGTAAAGCGTAATAGCTGCGGTTAGTGTGGTCTTGCCATGGTCTACGTGACCGATCGTGCCAATATTCACGTGCGGCTTGGTGCGCACAAATTTCTTTTTAGCCATTTTTTCCTCCAAAGATCTACAAACCTGTCTTGCAGGCTTTGTTTTACAGTAGCTTACGTATATTTGCTACCTTAAATCCACAAAACGGAAATGCCAAACTTAAATCCTAAGTTTATATGTCAATTTTTTTTTATTTTTTCCCTATTTTTTTTATTTTTAATAAGTTAGCCTTGAGTGGACATGACTAAGATATGGATTTAAATTTTTTTATTATTTCAAATCAAATATTTTCTAATTCAATAAAATATTCATCCCGTTTCCATAACAGCGGATTTTTTTTAATTATTATTGTTCCCGCGAGAGGACTCGCTGGTTACTGTTGCCCGTCAGTCCCCTGACGGAAAAATCCGCGAGGGACTCGCGTGCTACAGATTTATCCGGTTTGTGATTATTAATTATTGTATCACCCATTTTTTCGTATTTTCGTAGGGAACAGTTTCAAACTGTTCCTATTGTTGGTTGTTGGTTCATTTTGGAACGGTTTCAAACTGTTCCCTACAAATCTATTTTCGGAAAAATAAGGATAATCTGATCGGTTGAAGTATGATATAATTATTTTTTTCTTCTTTTCTTCTCCCTTTGTGACAATGCACTACCAGCAATTGACTTAGTTCTTCTTGATGAACGTTTATCTTTCAAAGCTTTTGAAGCTTTTGTCGCTACTTTTTTACTTGTTACTTTCTTTGCCATTATTAACTCCTAAATTAGTTTGATAAATAAGTTAGACTTCATCTTGCTGTGGACGTACGACCGAAAAAAATATAACTGATTAATATAAAACATACATAATCATTCAATGTACTAAAAACTAGATAAATATCTCTCTAAATTATTGTTCAAATTATCAATAGAATTGACTAAATCAGAAAAACTATGTGAACATGGAAAATATTTAAAATAATCTTCTTCAAAATTAGCTATAAAGATTTCTTTGTTCTTATCTTGCTTTTTTCTTGTCCAAGTTATTGTTAACTTGTGCTTTTTAAAACCAATAAGATTGTTATCAATATTGATAAAACCATAATCAGTATCATAACATTGTTTAGGTGAAAGGTAATTAACATTTTTAAATATCTTCTGTAAGGATTTACGACCCATTATTTGAAAATCTGGATCTACCTTAACATTGATATTATGTGCAGTACCATAACCAATATTTTCTAAACGACCTAATATTCTATTTTGGGATGAAGAAAGAAAAGTGAAAACAATGTTTGGAGAGGTTGATAATTCACGCATTTTTCTATTCTCTTTAAGTAAGAAATAAGCTACAATTACACTAATTATTGCTAAAATGACACCAATAATTGGAACAACAATTTTAATAATTTCATTAATACTCATAAGAAATAACCGCCTTTTAAATTAATCAGTATCATAAAGAAAAACTAAGGTTTTGCTACCCCTACCAATCTCCACCATCAACCCAATCGTCTTCTCAATAACATTACAAACCTTTATAAAATGCTCGATCTCCTGGTAACTGAGTTCTCTGCCTTTGCGTGATTTCAACCACTTTTCCAGAACTTTGTAACCACCAATATAAAAATCCCAGACTTCCGGTTTAACTGGAAAAAAATACAGATTCGGATTTATATGGATTTTCTCTTCAAGGTAATTGATTGTCTCAACAATGACATGATCTGATTTTCCTTTCAGTTGTATCCTATTATCTGGATAAGTCTTTTTCAATAAATGATGTTCAATCAATTCATTTCCCAATTCTGCCAATTTTTTAAACTTCTCTTCATCGTTCGTAAATGGAACACGCGGGAAATCTATTTTCAACAATTCTAAATATTTTTCTCTGTAAGTTTGTGAATGCAATACAGCGTAAATATATCCCAGAATTTCTTCCGGTGATGGTTTAAATGAATACTTTGCATTAATAAATTTCGTAAATTCATTCGTGAAATTGGCTTGCTTATTTAAATGTGTGTCACCTTTAAAAAGATCATCTGTATCTGTTTCATTATAAATATAGAGTGGTAATAAATAAGTTTGATAACCATAATAATTCAAATCTAATATTTTATCTGAAACCATAACTTGAGAAAATGAAGTATCTGGAATAATTGATCTCATTAATACAAATCCGACATTATCTCCTTTAAGAAAATGTTGCATTATATTATATCGATTAGTCCCCCGCTCGATTAAGTCTAAATTATAATTGATGCATCTTATATCCATTGGTTTATAATTATATAACTCTAAAGAATCACTAATCTCAATATTTTTTGTCTTTTCTTTTGCTTCTTCAATATTCCAATCTCTTGTATTTTTTAACTTCAATTTCTCCATTATAAATTCATTATTATTAATTTTAAATTGTTCAAATTTAGCAATTAGTTCTTTATTTGAAAACCCTACTACGAAATGGTCTCTATGTGTTTTAATACCACTCGAATACTGTTTAAAAATTTCAGTAATTCCCCAGAAATTACCATAATCTTTGATCAAAGCAACATCATTCATTTGAGTAAAGAAACTTAAATTATCTTCAAATCTTTTTTCTGCCCAGCGTGTTTTATTAAATTCATCATTGAATTTATTATAATCTATCGGTTTCCATTCAACTGAATTAATATCATTGGCGAGTAGGAATTCATATTTTTGTTTTCGCTTTCCAAATTGGTCGAAATAATACACTTTGCATTTTTCATTTTCAGTTTCATTCTTCACAAATATATTAATTGAAACACCCTGCATAATATCAAAAACATTCTGGTCTATTCCACCATCTGGAGCAGTTTCTTCAATACGGCTGTTTCCATGTAGGTTCAATATGTATATTTCATCAAAGCTTTTGAGAAGTTCGTTTCGCATTTTGCGGTGGATAAGCCCATTAATAAATGAATTGTTCGAGATGAATCCGAAAACACCTTTTCCATTCTGTTCGATTTTCCAGTGAGCATATCTAATAAATTTAATATAATCATCATGTAAGGGCTGAATGTTCTTTTCATTTTTGGGTTTATAACTTACCATTAAATCTCTAATCCAATCTTTCTTATTTCTGGATTTAATGTTATAAGGTGGATTTCCAGTAATAACCAAAATATCTTTTTCTTTTTTTATTTTAAGAGCTTTTTCCCCTTCTCTCGAAATAACCGGCATATGATGATCTATTTGTGGTTCTGCATCATCGAGCGTATCTGCGAGGTAAACATTGAATCTTTCATCTTTCTTTAGATCGTAACCTTTATCTTTTAGAAGTTGTGAAAGTTTGAGATGACAAACTGCATATGGAGCAACAAGATATTCAAAACCATAAAAATTCTTCAGAATATGATCTTGAATTATTTTGGTAAATCTTCCGTCATTTTTATCTATTTTATCAAAAATAAGATTAAATATCATAACCAGGAAAGTTCCTGTACCTATGGCAAAATCCAGAACTGTTACAGAGGAATCAATAAAGCCATCTTGTTTATTGAATTTTTTAATCAGTATTTTATTTATTGAACGAATAATAAAACTTACAACTTCTTCCGGAGTGTAATAAACTCCTCTAGATTTTCTTTTCTTTGCATCGAATTCACCCAAAAAATCTTCGTAAAAATAAAGATATGGGTCTTTACTGGTTTCAAAGGAAAGATCTCTTTTTATGCGTGGAATATCAGTATTATTTATCAGGTTAACGATCTCTTTGAATATCCAATGTACATGTAATGGCATATCATCATAATTGATAATGTTAAAGAATTCTTTAATAACTTCAAAGGAATGTGGAATTAACTTTGCACCATCTTCGATATTAATGTCTCTATGTGTCTGTAGATGTGCTAGAAAATATCCATAAAGAACTGTTTGTGTAAAAGCATCGGAGAATTCTTCAACTTCTAAATCTTCAACAAGGGATGTCTTGAAAGTATTATGTAGACCTTTCAATCTTATCGTAAAGTTGTCATCATTATCTTGTCTGAATATTTCAATTATAAATTCTTTTAAGGTTCTCCCCCTGATTGCTAAACCGGATGCTAACTTTTTTGAATTACTTATTTTTATCAGTTCGGAAAAGAAGAATTTTTCAAATAATCTTAATACGTTTTTAATATTTGTTTCATCTAATTTTGATCCTGTTTTTCCAATATCTGTCGGGAAACACAGAATTGCTCTTTCCAGTACTTCTCCATCTTTTATCAATATAAAATCATGGTAATTTGTAAGAATGAGATTGTCTGTAATTGATAGATAGCGTTTTAATTGTGCAGTTTTAATAATTGTATCCAGGTTTTCACCGATTTGTTTTGTTTCTATATATCCAATGATAGCACCACTTTTCTCAATTAAAAAATCTGGGGCACCAAAACCTATTTCTCTTTTTGGTTCGTGAATAATTTTTATATAATTATTTGGTTTTATTTCATTCAATAAATTTTCAAAAGGCGTTCGATAATTATGTTCAGTTCCATCTGTTCCGATCTTTTTCAAATTTTCAAAATACTTATGCAATTCTGTCATCAAATCTCCTCGAAATTTCTAACTAAACATGAGAAGGAATTTATTGGAACGGAATTTAAAGATAGTTTATTTAATGTCAAATAGATAATTGTTTCTTTTCGCATAAGTTATCCAAGGGGCATTCATCACACAATGGCTTCCGCTTGCAGAAATGCTTTCCCAAATGAACGATCTGGGCATGGTAATCATTAAAAAGCGAAACATCCTGCGGCAGGCTTGTCATGAAAAACTGCTGATATTGTGAGTAATTCCAATTTGGTTTTGTAATGCCTAATCTACTGAAAATGCGTTTAGTGTAAGTATCTATTACAAATACAGGTTTACCTGCGGCATACAGCAGAATGGAATCAGCAGTTTCTTCGCCAATACCTTTTATTTGCAGCAGTTGCATTCTTAACTTGGTAATTTCTGTCTGGAACATCCTATCCAGATCACCATTATATGTAGTGAAAAGAAACTCTGCAAAGTTCTTCAGTTTCTTTGCCTTCTGGTTATAATATAAAGTGGAACGAATGAGTGGAGCAATTTCTTCTATATTTGCATGATGAATCTGTTCGATAGTACAGAGATCATTTTGTTTCAAGTTTTCGATAGCAGTTTCCACGTTTTTCCAGTTCACGTTCTGAGTAAGAATTGCCCCAATGATTATCTCATCTGCTGTTTCTCCGGGCCACCAGTTTTGAGGACCAAATAAATTTAGAAGTAGTTTGTATATGTATTCCAGTTTTTGCGATAGGTTTATATTTTCTTGAACCATTTAACCAGGTAATCGTAGATCTCGACATCTGTAGTAGTAATATGGGTATTTGCCGGTACTGTATCTTTGAAGAATTGGCCATACCTTTTGGTAAGTATCCTATTATCCAGCACCAGCACTACTCCTCGGTCTGTTTTATGCCGTATCAATCTGCCAAAACCCTGCCTGTATTTTAACAGCGCATTGGGCAGCATATAATGCAAAAAGCTGTCTTTCCCTTCAGCTTCCAGTTTTTCCAGGAATGCTTCTACTATCGGTTCGGATGGCACCATGAAAGGTAATTTATACAGAATCAGAAGTTCCAGGGATTCACCCGGCACATCTACTCCTTCCCAGAAAGAATTTGTTCCCAGAAGTACGGAATTGCGATGTTCACGAAATTCTTTGAGCATGGCAGAACGACCAATGCCTTTACCCTGTGCCAGAAGCAGAATATCATCATTATAAAATGGTTCGCTCAGAACATCGTAAACTTCATTCAGATTTTTGTATGCTGTGAACAGAACCATGGTCCCAGCACGGGAAACTTCTACTGCATTCTTAATTATTTCGATGCTCTGGGCTGAAAAGAATTTATCCTTGGGATCGGGCAGAACACCTGCCACCAATACCATTGTTTGTTTCTTATAATCAAAGGGAGATTGCACGATCAATTCCTGCACAAATCCTTCTTCCAGCAGATCCAGTCCCATACGATTGGAAAAATATTTGAATTTATCTCTTATTGCCATGGTAGCTGATGTAAAGATAATAGAATCAACCCGGTTATAAAGCTTATCATTAAATATCTGGTTCACATTCAAAGGGCAATAACATAAAACACCAGACGGATATTTTTCATCGTAAGTCTGAAAGCTTTCCATCCAATAGGCAAATTCTTTCAGATCGGGATTGTATAAAATATTGAGCGTATTATAGTATTCACCAATAGTTTGCACAACGTTTTCCATTATCTCTTTGTGTTTATCGTAATCGATGAATCTCTGCTTGTTAATATCCTGCAAAGCATCACGCACAGGCATTATCGCTTTGGAAAATTCCTGCCAGAAAATGATGATCTTTCCCAGGTGATCCGTAAGAAATTCATGATCCTCGAGGTTTTTGATCCTCAGTTTACCGTAGCTGCCGCATTCATCAACAAGGTCGCCAACTTTTTTAAAGAATTCGGAGAAAAGTGATTTTTTCTCTTCCAGAAGTTTGATAACATCTTCGATCTTGTTTATAAATTCTGTCTTCCCCGGAAAATCACTTTTCATTGCTGCTGTCTTTAAACCTATCAATATACCGCTCTGGAATTTTTTACGTATTGTATAAAGCTGGGCAAAGAAATTATTAAAATCCGCATAAGAAAGGCTTAATCCCAGTTCAGCGGGAGCAATGTGGGGCAGGTTGTGTGCTTCATCTATAATGAGATTATCGAACTCACCGAGAGTGGCGTTATCGATTTGCATATCTGCCAGCAGCAGGTAATGATTTATGATAACCAGGTTAGAATCTTCTGCTTTCTTGCGAATGTCCATTAAAAAGCACTGCTTATAATGAGGACATCTTTTCCCGCGACACAGAAAGGTATCTGCGGAGAGTTTTTTCCACACACTGCTATCTCTATTCACATCGAATGAGCTATTCTCTGAGATGTCACCAGTTGTGGTAAATTCTTTCCATACGACCAGATTCATGAAGCTTTTTATTTCTCCGAAAGAAAGAATTTTTTCCAGATCCATATTTGTTTCTAACCATTTCTTTTCACACACATAGTTCCTGCGACCTTTTAGCAAAGTAGCTTTGAAAGGAAGTTGGATACATTCTTTTACGGTGGGCAGATCTTTATAAAATAGCTGTTCCTGCAGGTTTTTTGTATTAGTAGATATTATGATTTTTTTATTTTTATTTTTGTGAGTGAACATTACAGAAGGTACAAGGTAAGCTAATGATTTTCCAACCCCTGTGCCAGCTTCCACCAGCAGGAATTCTTTCCTATTGAAATTTTCCAGTACAGCATGTGCCATATCTATCTGACCCTGACGAATCTCGTATTTTTCAAATTTATCGTTAAATAATCCACCCAATCGGAAACTCATGTCGATAGTTATTTCAGTGGGTTTTTTCGGCTTATGTTCGATATAATTGCGATTATGAAAATCGATCTTCGCTGCTGCTCTTTCCAAAAGAGCATATTTTTTCTGGTGTTCTACTATCTTTTCCAGGAAGCGGGAAAGACCGATCTGATGACGCAAAAGGAAGGATAATTCCAGCAGTTTATGATTCACTTTCAGAGGAATGTTATCTTCGATGAATTTTAGAAGACCGACCAGAACCTTTCCGGTGGCTTCAGCATCGAAGATGGCACGATGAGCATTAGAAAGATCGATATTGAAATATTCTGCTATCGTTCCTAATTTATGATTTACAATAAAAGGTAAATAAATACGACTCAAATCAAGTGTGTCGATAGCCTGATTTGAAAGTTTCGGGAAATTTATTTTTTCGTATTTTGTGTTCAGAAAACCAATATCGAAAGATGTATTATGGCACACTACCAGCTCGGTTCCCAGAAATTCCAGCAGTTTAGATAAAGCATTGGAAATGGTATCGCCGGAATTGAGCTGTTCATCGGTGATATTTGTGAGCTGCTTAATAAATTGCGGTACAGGTTTTTGTGGTTTGATAAAGATTGAAAATTTATCTTTTATTTTACCGGAAACAAATCTTACAGCACCAATTTCAATGATCTCATCTTTTTCGAAATCAAAGCCGGTGGTTTCGATATCCAGCGCTACAAAATTAAATAGAGAAATCATATTTTTCTGTCTGGCTTCAGTATTTTTTTATTTTTCAAATTTATATCTCTGCATTTTCTTGATCAATCCCTGACGACTCAACCCCAGAGCTTTAGCAGCTTTGGTCTGGTTCCAGTCATTATCATCCAGAACTTTTTTTATCATCTGTTTTTCCAGGCTTTCTACAGCATTTTTCAGAGATTTATCCTGCAACAGGTTAATGGATTCGGTTTGCTCCTGGAATCTGAAAATCTCTTCAGAGAGATCAGAAGATTTAATCGAAGAATCGTCTTCGGACAAAGTAACAGCACGTTCCAATTCATTTTCCAATTGGCGTATGTTACCGGGCCAGTCATAATTCATCAGGTAACGCATAGCTTCTTCGGTGATGCCATTCACTTTCTTTTCAATCTTTTGGCAGTATTTATCCAGGAAGTGTACTGCCAGCAAAGGGATATCAGATTTTCTTTCTCTTAAAGAAGGAATTACGATTCTGATAACGTTCAGACGGTAGAAAAGATCAAGACGGAATGTTCCTTGTTCTACTTTTTCTTTCAGGGAAACATTTGTGGCACAGATCACGCGTACATCTACCTTTTGTGTTAGCGTAGAACCGACCCGCTTTAACTCGCCTTCCTGCAGGAACCTGAGCAGTTTTGCCTGGATTGAAAGACTGATGTCGGCAATTTCATCTAAAAAGAAAGTCCCGCTGTCCGCAATCTCAAATAACCCCTTTTTATCGTGAGTGGCGCCGGTAAAAGAACCTTTTATATGTCCAAAAAGTTCACTTTCCAGTAATGTCTCGGGCAGAGCACCACAATATTGAGCAACGAACTGTTTATTACGGCGGCTACTATTGTAATGTATTGCCCTGGCAATGAGTTCTTTTCCTGTTCCGCTCTCTCCTTCCAGTAGAATTGTAGTAGAAGAATTTTTTATTTTATCTATCATGCGAAAGATCTCCTGGATCTTTTCGCTTTTACCGATGATATTTGTGAAAGTACTCGATGCAGCTAATTCTTCACGGATAACCTCATGAGATTTTTGTAAATTATCATAAGAGATATTCTCCACAATAACAACAATCTGATTACAAAGAGCGTTTACAAGATTATACATTCTTTCGGTAAAATAGTGTGAACCATGCTTGGTAAAAAGACAGATAACGCCTTTTTTGTCATTTCGTACAATCAATGGAAAAGATATGATATTGTTGTATTCGGGAGCAAAATGAGGTTGCTTATGATTTTGTCCCGTTCCTTCACTGAAAGTATCCTGTACTACTTCCATCATCAGTTGGAAATCTTTGTCGGTATTAGTGAAATTTTTCAGGATAAGATATTCCCAGGTATCTTTTACAAGTTGGTTGTGATATAAAGTAAAAATCCCGCCATCAGCATCAGAAAACTCAACCAGGCGATCCAAAGCAGTATCCAGCAGCAGATCGAAATCGGAAATATCATTCAACTCCTGAGTTATTTCATAAAATTTATTGAGCAGAGTTTCCTGCACCCGTGATTCTTTCAGTTCGATTGCATATTTTTTATTAATTTTCTGGATCAGAATATCATTCTTTTCAAGGAATGTAATAGCTTCAAATTTCTCAATTATCTTTTTATTCTCCAATAATATCTCCAGGGCTTGTTCCCAATCATCTTTATCCAATAGCAGGGAAGCATATTCGTAATTTGCCATAGCCAGATCAAAATCATGTTTGGTTTTAACAAATATTTCAATAGAGTTCTGAACAAGAGTAAGAGCCAGTTCGGGATCTTTTTTCTCTAAAATAGAGCGCAAGAAATGGCATTTCCCAACATGGAATTCATTGCTGCTTTCCTCTGCTAGTTTTAAGGCAAAATCGAGGTAATAATTTGCACTTTCATAATTTCTGGTTTGCATAAAATAGAAAGCCTGTTTTTCTGCCCCTTCGATGATCTTAATCACGGATCCAATATTTTTAAAGAAATCAAAGCTCTCTACCAGGTAAGGATATGCTTCCTTAAATTTATGTAGTGCTGTAAGAATGCTACCCAGGTTACCGTACAGTTCTGCTTTCATGAATTCATCTGAAATGTTGGGCAATAATTCCTTGCTTTTTGAATAATAATCAAAGGCAATATTATATTCGCCACGTGTTTCAAATAACTCCCCCATATTATTATACGATTGAAACATACCTTCTGAAAAATTATGGTCTTTCGATTTTTTTATAGCATCTTCATAATATTGAATAGCTTTCTGGAAATTACCGGATTTGAAGAATACTGCACCCAGATTATTTATAGCTGCAACAACTTTATCGTACATATTAAATTTTAAGGCAATTGTCAGGGAATTAGTAAAGGCTTCTTCCGCTTCTTTAAAGTGTCCGTTATCCATATATGATACACCAATATTAATGTATATGCAGATAGTTTTAAAATTGTCATTCAGAAGTTTTTGGATTTCTAAAGCTTTATTGAGAAATTGAATAGATTTTTTATAATCGTTTTTATCTTCAAATAAACTACCCAGATTGATATAACATACCGAAATTCCACTAAGATTATAACACTGTTTTTCATATTCCAGACTTTTAAAATAAAGTTTTTCTGCATCTTTTATATCTCCCTGATGCATTGCCAATACGCCCAGGTTATTATAAATTGCAGCCAGCCCTTCCGGGTTATTAACTTTCTCATAAAGTTTTTCTGCATCTTCAAATTCCGTCCTGGCTTTGTTCCAATCAGCCTGATAATAGTGAAATTTACCTTTGGCTTTTTTACACTCAGCCTTCAAATTTGAACGAATTTTGATATCCTTGATCTGATCAGCTATATTGAACGCCTCTTCCAGCATTTCCCGTGATTCTTCTATATTGTCCATTTTATGAAGTATTTCGGTTTTAAGAAGAGCTATTTTGATGACCAAGGCTTTATCATCCGAAATAATGGTATGTTTTTTTAGAATTTCTAATGCAAAAGCAGAAGAGTTTATCGCATATAAGCTATTTGCCAGAAATAAAACAACATCATCGTGAGGAATGGAATTCTCTACACTTATTTTTAAAGCTTCCCTGAAATTTTCAATTGAATCATCAATTTTTCCCAACCTTTTGTTAGCAATCCCAAACTGTTTTAATATTTCAGCTTTCTTTTCTGGTTTTTCCAATTTTTCCAGGAAGATCCGGTAAATTTTCACCAAAGTCTCATAATCTTTTATGAGCTGTAATGTAGCAATAAGTCCATCATAATTTTCCTGCTTGCAAATGTTAAGAAAAATACAGATGTCATTTGTAATATTTTCCGGTAAAATCTCTATGATCGGTTGATAGATTTTTTTTCTCTTTGAAACAGGTAAACTTAAAAAAAAATCTCTGGTTATCATTGCTTTTTTAACAAAATATTTAGTGTCTATTACAAATATCAGCTTTTTCTTAAGTAGCTCCTTAATACTTTTTGAAAGCACAGCAGGATTTATGATCTTTTTCAGGTTATCTGTTGTAGCGTTTGTATCGAAAAGTAAAATTGATAAGAGTATTTTCTGTTGCTCTTCATTAAGTTTTCCTATCTTTTGTAAATAGATGGTTTTTATATCGGGCTTCTTATCTATATAGGTTTTGAAATCGAAAGTTTTTTCTTTTTTAACGGCATTATCAAGTACATAGTTCAATATAAATAAATTTCCTCTAGAGATATTTTCTACTATCTGGCTTTCTGTTTTTAAATTTGCTTTGACCTCTGGGTATATGCTTTTGATAATAAGACGGATATCCTCTGTTCGTGGAACAGGTATGTTTATTTTTTGAGAGATAGAAAATGTTTCTTTACGTGTAAAGATAATAAACTGGATTTTGATTTTTGCTGAATACTGAATAAGATATTGAATGAATTCCAGAGTATAATCATCTAAATGGCAACCCTCATATATAATGATATTCTTAGGCTTGAGAAGCTTTTCTTCATTCATTTTCTCCGTAAGAAAATAAAAAAGATCATAAATATTTTTGAAATTGAATTTCTGTGACTCTTCGATCAAATTATCAAATTTTTTATCCTTAATTCCTGTAGATAATTTCACTATCTCTCGAAAATGATTGTATTTAAAGATACGTGGCAAATAGTATTCATATTGTATGTTTGAAATATCCAATTTTTCTATAAGCTTTTTTAATAATAGCGATTTCCCCGAACCGGAATCTCCGATCATTTCTATGATCTTGCTCTTTTCTACCTGTAACTGTTCTGTAATAGTATCAATTATGGTGAAATCCCGGGTGACAAATTGGGCTAAAACTTTTTCAATTGTTGTATCCATACGTACCCCTTTCTCATAAAAGATAGAGTGATACAAATCTTTTTAACAGAAATTTGTCAACAATGTTTTACGTGTAAAGATAATTTACAATTTGCCTGTTGGTTTCTTAAGTTTTTTAGTTAATGATTTCTCCCAGGTTTTTTTTTATCAATTCTGGGGAAATTGAATTCATGCAAAGAAAATGCCTTTTAGGACACAAAGCCGAACCATGTAATGAGCAGGGTTGGCAGGAGATATTTGAAGATATTGTAACAGCTTTTTTATTTAGGGGAGCAAAGCCAAGGCGTGGATGTGTTGCACCGAATAACGCTATCTGAGGTTTGGAAAGAGCAGCAGCAATATGCATCGGACCGCTATCGTTGGAAATGATAACGTCCATATTGCTGATAACTGAAATTAGTTGAGAAATATTGAATTCTCCACAAAGATCCAGTAGTTCAGTTTTTATGTTTTCCTGTAATTCTACTGATAGGGGCTTTTCCGATTTTGAACCCAGGATAATAAATTTACAATTCCATTTTGAAGGTACAGAATCTATGAATTTTGCTAATTTTTCTAGCGGATACATTTTTGTAGCATGCAAAGCTCCCGGGAAAATGCCAATTTTCTTATACTTTTCTAAACTTAACAAATTTTTAATATTTTTTAAGTTCTCATCATTTGGAAACAATTCGGGATATGGATACTTCTTTTCAATTCCCAATTTCTTTAATGCAGAAAAATAAAGGTCTACTGTAGAAACTATCGACTTTTCGGTGATATTTTTAACTATTTTTTTTCTGAGATAATGTTTTTTGTTGTATGTTACGGTCTTCTTTCCTCGAACCAGAGATTTAATAATGAATGTATTCAGTTTGGAATGAAGGTCTATAACCAGGTCGAATTTCTGCATTCTCAATTTTCTAAGAATCCCTCTTTTATTTTTCCAGATATGGATCGTATCAATGCATCCGAATGTTTCTACAATTCCAATAAAAGGTTCTTTTGTCAGATAATCGATCGTTGCGTCAGGATAAACTTCCCGAAGAACTTTTGCTACCGGCTGGGTGAGTACAATATCACCGATCGAACTTAAACGAAGAATGAGGATATTTTTCATAATAATTTAACGCCGAAAAACACTGAAAGCACCGATCTAACCTAAAATAATTCTTTTAAATTGTAGCTTAGGAGTTCCAAAGTTTATTAACAAGCCTAATTTGATTTTAGTAGCCTTAAGATAATTCTTCACTTGTGCCATATGAATTCTATCAAGATTGGAAATTGCCTTTAATTCGATAATTATTTTATTCTCAACTATCAAATCTGCAAAATATTCACCTACTTTTATACTATTAAAATAAACAGGAATTGGATATTGTTGATAGACATGCATTCCAAGTTGTTCTAATTTATATTTAAGTGTATTCTCGTATACTTTTTCCAGAAAACCACTCCCAAAATATTGATGCACTTCAAAAGTTGCTTGTCGTATTTTTTCTGTTAAATCCGAATAAAGCAATTCTGTCATTTTTCCTCTCTACTTCTAAATAGCATTACACATTTTTCGGTGTACTCGGTGTTTTCGGTGTTTAATTAAAAATTCTTCAGTATCTCAGGAATTTTTTTGATTGCTTCATTGATTTTGGATGCATCTTTGCCGCCAGCCATTGCCATATCCGGTCTACCGCCACCACTTCCACCAACGATTTCAGCAACTTTCCCCACGATCTTACCGGCATGATAAGTATCGGTCAGGTCTTTAGTAACAATTGTAAGAATTGAAACTTTCTCACCGATTTCGGAAACAAGAACTCCAATCCCGGATTTCAATTTATCCCTCAACTGATCACCTATCTGGCGCATCATAGCAGGATTTGGTACATTTACTTTAGCTACAATTACTTTTACGTTATTAATAACTATCGCATTTTGAATAAGTTTATCAATAGTGCTACCGGCAGATTTAACTCGTACAGATTTTAATTGGATGTGCAACTGCTTATTTTCTGAAATCATTTTCTGGATCTTTTCCAGAACAGAAGCTGAGGGTGCATGCAAATGACGTCCGATCTCATCGATCTCATCTTCCAAAATCTTCACATATTGTTCAGCTTTCTCTCCGGTAATAGCTTCTATCCTGCGGATACCGGCAGCAATTGAAGATTCGGATGTGATCTTGAACAACCCGATCTCTCCGGTAAAATTCAGGTGCGTTCCGCCACAGAGTTCTTTGGAATAATTTCCGATGGAAACCACACGTACTTTTTCACTATACTTTTCTCCAAACAGGGCAACCGCTCCAGCCTTTTTTGCCGCATTAATATCCTGAATTTCTGCAGTCAGAGGAATACATTCTCTTATTTTGGCATTAACTGCTTTCTCCACAATATCAAGCTCATGCTTGGATACCTGCTGGAAATGAGTGAAATCAAAACGGAGATGATCCGGGTGCAGGAAAGATCCCTTCTGCTGAACATGTTCCCCCAGAACTTCCTTGAGGGCTTTGTGAAGAAGATGAGTTGCAGTATGATTGCGGGTAATGTTCTTTCGATTTTCCTGATCGATAATGGCGGTATATTCCTTTTTGTTGATCTCACCGGAAATTAGTTTTCCAATATGAATAAAAACATCATTCTCTTTCTTCACATCAGAGATCTTTATCTCGCTTTCATCATTATATATCCTGCCAATATCAGCAACCTGTCCACCGGATTCCGCATAAAATGGTGTTTTATCAACAACCAGATTTACATTATTTTTATCATCTATAAAATACTTCTGAATTATGCAGGAAGCGTCATCAGATCGATAACCAACGAATTCAGTTTTTGTTGTCGGTTGCAATTCTATCCAATCGATCTCTTCCAATTTCATATTAAATTTTGCAGCTTCCCGGGCACGTTTTTTTTGTTTCTCCATCTCTTTTTCAAATCCTTTTTCATCAACTTTCAATTCCTTTTCTTCTGACATTATGCGGGTAAGGTCAAGTGGGAATCCGTAAGTATCGTAAAGCATGAAAGCATCAGAACCGGAAACTATCCTCTTTGTTTTTATTATAATTTCACTAAACTTTTTCAATCCATTATCCAATGTCAGATTAAATCTTTCTTCCTCTGCTTTGATTATCAGTTTAATGTGAGCCTGTTTTTCCTGCAGTTCAGTAAAATGATCTCCCATCAGATCTACAACAACATCAACCAGTTTATAAAGTAAAGGTTCTTTCATGTTCAGAAGATGACCGTGACGTGCAGCTCTGCGCAAAATCCGGCGCAGAACATATCCTCTTCCTTCGTTGGAAGGCATTCCGCCATCTGCCAATGCAAAGCTGAGTGCACGAATATGATCTGCAATCACGCGATGCGAAGTTCCATCGTAATTTAACACTGAAAACACCGAAGACACCGAGTTTTGTTTTTGATTATTTTGTTCTTTTTGTGCATTTTCGTGGCAATTGGTTTTGTATTGAACACCCGAAATATCAGATATTTTATTTATGATCGGCATAAAGAGATCTGTATGATAATTAGAATCTTTATTCTGTAGAACCTGAACTATCCTCTCAAATCCGGCGCCGGTATCGACATATTTTTTAGGAAGTGGAGTAAGTTTCTCACTTTCATCCCGATTGAATTGGATGAACACAAGATTCCAGAGCTCTATGAACCTGTGGCAATCTCCATTAATTTTACACTTATGGTTTGGAGCATCTTTCAAATTACAAAATTCTAAACCTCGATCGATATGAATTTCCGAGCAGGGTCCGCAGGGACCGGTTGCTGCCATTTCCCAGAAATTATCTTTATCCCCATGATATTCAATGTGAGCCGGATCGATGTCTGTTTCATTTTCCCAAAAATTATATGCTTCCTCATCTGTTTTGTGAACTGTGGCATAAAGTTTATCTTTAGGCATTTTCCATACTTTTGTCAGAAGTTCCCAAGCCCAGGTTATTGCTTCCTTTTTGTAATAATCTCCAAAACTCCAGTTGCCCAGCATCTCGAAGAAAGTATGATGGTAGCCATCTTTGCCTACCTCTTCCAGATCGTTATGTTTACCACCTGCACGAATGCACTTCTGGCTGTTCACAACCCGAAGATGAGCAGGTTTGATTTGTCCTAAAAAGATATTCTTGAACTGGTTCATGCCTGCATTTGTAAAAAGCAGGGTGGGGTCATCGATGGGAATTACCGGGGCGGAAGGAATTGCTTTGTGTTGTTTCTTTTCGAAAAACTCTATAAATTGTTTCCTGATTTCTTTACTGCTTAACATTTTATCCTCAACTACACACCGATAAAATCGGAGCATTTCATTTTATACTTAATTTTGAGCAGTTAATTAAATTGTCAACTACCTTGATGTATAGAGAGAAAATGATGTTGAAAGAAAATAGATTCCCGATTTCTCGGGAATGAGCGCTCTCATCAGTGAAAGACTGTGACAAACACCTACTCATACTGCAATCTATACAGATCGTAGTATAATCCTTCATTTGCCAGTAATTCCTGGTGGCTGCCTTCTTCCTTGATCTCGCCTTTATGCAGCACAATTATCCTATCCACATGCTGAATAGTGGAAAGCCTGTGCGCAATTATGATTGAAGTACGGTTCTGCATCAGTTTTTGCAGTGCATCCTGTATTAATATCTCCGTTTCGGTATCGATATTGGAAGTTGCTTCATCCAGTACAAAGATAGCCGGATCGTATGCAAGCACACGAGCAAAGGCAATTAGCTGCCGCTGGCCCACACTGAAAGTGGCTCCCCGTTCCATTACAGGTTCCATATATTTTTCGGGTTTGCTCTCGATGAATTTATGAACATTCACATATTTTGCTACTTTTTCCATTTGTTCATTGGAAATAGAATCGTTACTGAGAACAATGTTATCTTTGATAGTTCCTGTAAAGAGAAAAACATCCTGCTGTACAATACCAATATTTCGCCGCAGATCTTTCAAACAATATTTATTTATTTCTTTTCCATCGATAAAAATCTGACCTTTCTGGAACGGATATAATCCTGAAAGCAAACTGATGATCGAAGTTTTACCGGAACCTGTATGACCCACCAGTGCAACTTTTTCGCCGGGTTTTACTTTGAAGGAAATATCCTTAAGAACATCGCCACTATCATTATAACGCAGCCATACATTCTTGAATTCGATCTCACCTTTCAAGTTGCCTTCTTTATCAACACAACTTTTTCCCAAACGATAATCTTCGATATCTTTATCCATAAGATCAAAAATTCTTTCGGCACCGCTCATTGCTGCCTGTATAATATTAAACTTCTCACTAAGATGATGTATCGGTTCAAAGAATCTGTCCAGGTACCAGAGAAAAGCCATGAATACACCCAGTGATATCCGGTCTTGCAATATCTGTGCACCACCATACCATAAAAGAATGGCAACTGCGATCCTGCGGGTTGAATTAATCACGGGACGGAAAACAGCAAAAAGTTTCAGCATGGAACGGGCAGCCTGATAATATTCTCCATTAATTTCGGCAAATTCTTTCACTTTGCGTTTATACTGATTAAAAAGCTGAATTATCTTGAAACCGGAAATATCTTCGGAAAGCGTAGCATTGATATTTGCCAGTTTTTTGCGTACGTTCCTATAGATAACCCGACTTCTTTTTATAAAAATAGTAAAGAGAACTATGGTAAAGGGCAGAATAGAAAACGTTACCAGCGCCAATTTCCAATCGTAGATCAGCATTGCAATCATAATACCAACCAGTACAAAAAATTCCTGAATGAGCTGAATAAGACCGTTACCAAGCATCTCATTAAGCGTACCAATATCATTTGTAATGCGGGTAACCAATCGGCCGATAGGGTTTTTATCAAAGAAGGAGAGAGGCATTCTTTCTAACCTGTAAAAAAGATCGCGGCGCAGATCATACATGGCATATTGAGCAGCGTAATTTACAAAATAGATCTGGAAGTAAGTGAATAAAAGCTGCAGGAAAACCACGATAAAGAACATAAGCCCATACAATTTCAATTTATTTATATCTTCACGGCGCAATAGTCTCAGCTGTTCTTTGGTAAGATCGTTATTCTCTCTCAAACTGATAAGATCAGAATTCTGCACAACGAGTTGATCTCCCGAAATTTCCACGAATTCTGTGGTGCTAAGGATTTGTTGGATCTCAGGTTTATTCTGCAAAATAACAATTTTAAGATGCAGTCTTCCGGATTCTTTTAATTCCTGAACTTCCGTTTTAGGAATAAAATTAATTTTCTTATTCGGAAAGATCAGGTAGTAATTATCATTAAAATTATATTCTTTAAATTTGATCCTCGGATATTTACTGACGAAATCGGCTCTTTTATATTCAATTGAGAATTCCAACAGATTTTTATTGGAAACTATAACTTCGTCTACTGCACGCTGAGTGATGACGGGAGCCAGCAGGTTTGTACCGGTAATGAGCAGAAGTAAAATGAATGAGATAATTACAAGGGATTTATATGGTTTCAGATATGCCACAAGCCTTCTGAACAAGACCTTGTCGTAGATCTTGCTTTTCAGATCATCTTCGGCTAATCCTTTATGCAATCCTTTCATCCTTACTCCAGCTTCTCTTCGATCTGCTGTTTTTCATATAGATCGCGATATATTCCCGCTAATGCCAATAACTCTTTGTGAGTACCTTCTTCCTCTATTCTGCCTTCGTTCAATACGATGATCTTATCTGCATGCTGGATAGATGAAATACGGTGTGAAATGATTATCGTGGTTTTATCCTTTCGCATTTCTATCAAATCGTGCAGGATACTTTTTTCTGTTTTTGTATCAACAGAGGAAAGCGCATCGTCCAGGATGAGAATATTCGGATTGGTAAGCAGTGCACGGGCAATTGCCAGACGTTGTTTCTGTCCCCCGGAAAGGGTCACACCCCGCTCACCGATCACAGTCTCGAATCCATTTTCAAATTCTTCGATAGCATAATAAACCTGGGCTGTTTTTGCTACTTTCTCAATTTCTGCCATATCTGCTTTATAATTTCCTAAACTTATATTACTGGCAACGGTATCTGAGAACAGGAAAATATCCTGCGGAACCATTACAACGTTTGTTCTTAAAGTTTCCAGCGGTATATTATACAATTCATTATCATCAATAAAAAATGTGCCCTCAGGTGGATTATATACTCGCGTAAGAAGGTCTATGATAGTTGTTTTACCACAGCCGGTTCGACCTACAATAGCTAATGTCTTCCCAGCTTCTATTTCAAAGGAAATATTATCAAATATAAAAGGAGAATCTTCTTTATACTGGAATTTTAAATTTTTAAGAGACACTTTTCCTTTCAGGTTTTTTATCTCAGGATTCACCTGGTTATCAGTGATCTCCGGTTCTACTTCAAAAATGGAATTCATTCTTTTAAGAGAAGCTGTTCCGCGCTGGTATAAATTCACTATCCAGCCAATGGCGATCATTGGCCATACAAGCATTCCCAGGTATTGGAAAAAAGCTATGAATTCTCCCATTGATATCTCGTAAAGTATTGCTGCTTCACCCCCGAAAATAAGTACAATTCCCATACAAATATTAATGAGCAGGAACATAACCGGAAAGAACATGGCAAATATCTTTACCAGGCTGATATTATCTTTCAAATATTCCCTTGCCGATTCCGACATTTTTTCCAATTCAGCTTCTTCCTGTACAAAAGCTTTTACCACGCGAATTCCGGAAATGCTCTCCTGAACCTGACCGGACATGGTGGCAAATGTCTTTTGCACTTTCCTGAACTTTGTATGGATCCGTTTACCAAAATAGATGATAATAATGCTTAAAAAAGGTGTTGGAATAACAGCCAGCAAAGTAAGTCGCAGGCTGATATCAACCATAAAAAAGAGTGAAGCAATAGCTATTACCAGGATATCCATTCCCACCACAAATCCAAATGCAATCAGCATACGGATGGCATTCATATCGTTGGTGGCATAAGCCATCAAGTCACCGGTTTTGGTTTTATTATAAAAATTTGCCGAAAGCTTCATCAGGTGATTGTAATACATTTGCCGCAGGTCGCGGTCTATCATCCAGGCAGTGCCGATAAAAGCGATACGCCAGAAATACCTGAGCAATGTAATGAGAGCTGTTATTCCCACGATAAGAAGTGAAGCGTACAGAAGACTATTTGAGGTAAACCCTTCCCTGCCTATGCTATCGATAGCCTTCTGCATTATCTTGATAGTATAGAGCTGTCCGGCATCGATGATAACAATGAGGACTATTCCAAAAATAAGTTTTGGAATGTTCTTCTTTATGAAAGGAGTAACTTTCTCGAAGGTTTTCATTTAGTTCCTTCTTAGCTCATCAGTCTTTGTTAAAATTACAACTCTGCAAGCGGATTTCCACAGATATTTTTTTTCCCTTGTTTCTTTGGTAACAACAGACATTACCAATCAGGAGATCGGTAACAAGTTTTACTTTATTTTTTAAATGAAATTACAAAATAAATTAAAATATATTAGTCAACAGTAATTTTGTTTAAGTTGCTTATTTATTTTTCAATTGAATTTAATATTTTCTGATAATACAAGGAAGTTTATTCTATTGAATTAGAATTCCAGTTTTAATAATCTCCTGAGAAATCTAATTTGTTAAAGCGTAGACCAAAGATCTGTTGATCAACCACTCTTGCGATGTCTTTCAAAGAAACAATCCCTACTAACTTACCTTTTTCTACAACCGGTAAATGTCGAATATGATTAATTACAAAAACATGATATACTGCTCTAAGTTTTTCATCTTTGTTAACTGTAATCAACTCTTTGGTCATAACTTCACCAACAGTGGTCTTCGTAGGATTTTTTCCACTTGCTACCACTCTTTTAAGTAAATCTCTTTCTGTGAAGATCCCAATAGGAATATCATCTTTTACTACAACTATCGATCCAATATTGTTAGCTGACATAACTTTTGCTATAGAATCAATAGTTTCGTTTTCTTTACATGTTTTGACGTCTGTTAGCATATAAGACTTTATTTGCATACGCTCTCCTTTTATAAGTGTTATACTCTGTTTCCTTTTCAATCGTTTTCAATGTAATTGTCAACAACTTTCCGAATTGATCGAATATGTTCGGGAGTCGTTCCACAGCAACCACCGATTATAGAAACTCCAACATCTATCAGTTCTTTTGCTTTCTTTCCAAAAAATTCCGGTGTTTCAGAATAAATCAATTTTCCCTCTTTCATTTCTGGAATTCCAGCATTGGATTGAATTATTATTGGAAGGATTGTAAGTTTTTTAAATTCACGAGCGATCTTGATCATATTCTCGATTCCGTTCCCGCAATTTGAACCGATAATATCTGCTCCTGCTTTTTGCAGTCCTTTAACAGCATCATTGATGCTAACGCCTATAATCGTATAAAAACCTCTGGGGGTTTCATCAAAGGTCATTGTTGCCATAATTGGAATTCCAGGAGAAATACTTTTTGTTGCTTCTATAGCAAGAGTTGCTTCATTCAAATCTGTCATTGTTTCGATGCAGATTAAATCAACACCTGCATTTATAAGAGTTTTTATTTGCTTTTTAAAACTCTGGTAAATGTCTTCCGGTTCTGTATCTCCAAAAGGTTTCAATAATTTCCCGGATGGACCACAGGAACCAGAAACATAAGCTTTATTTCCAACAACTTCTCTGATTCTTTCTACTGCAATTCTATTTATCTCTTCTGTTTTGTCTTGCAATCCGTAATCTGATAATTTCAAAGGAGAAGCTCCGAAAGTGTTAGTTTGGATAATATCTGCTCCGGCATCAAGATATGCTTGTGCAATTTCTTTCAGGATTTCAGGATTTTTCAGATTCACAGATTCAGGTGGTTCTCCGGGTTTTAGACCTCTTGCAAAGAGCATTGTTCCCATTGCACCATCTGCAACTAGAATTTCACTGTTTTTTATTCTTTTGAGGATAGATATCATTACTAACTCCCCTATCAGTCTTCGCCGAACTAAAGCCCCGATCTCTTTGCAAAAGAGGGGAATTTTCACAGTAAATCGCTTTGTTATTTTTCATTTTCTTCTTACTTTTCTAAATTTTCCTCTCTTTTTCAGATGCATATCTTCCCTATAAACTATATTTCTCGATCTGGCAGATCGAGTTACGTTTCTTCCTGCTTTTCTCATGTTCCCTCGCTTTATAAAAGAGAGGGATAGCAGGGAGAGTTAAATCATCCCCTTCACACATTCCACCGCATTCCCAGCATCATAAGCATACGCATCCGCACCGATTTCATCTGCAAATTCCTTTGAAACTGGTGCTCCACCGATTATCACTTTTATATCAGAATTATCTTTTCTAATGAGATCGACAACTTTCTTCATATTTGTCATTGTAGTCGTGAGAAGTGCTGACATTCCGATGAGTTTTGCATTTTCGCGTTTTGCAGTTTCCACAAATTTTTCCGGCGGAACATCCTTACCAAGATCGATAACATCGAAGCCCGCACCTTTCAGCATTATCCCAATAAGATTTTTTCCGATATCGTGAAGGTCTCCCTGAACTGTTCCGATCACCACCTTGCCTAAACCGGAAATTCCTTTAGAATCAAGAAGAGGTTTCAGTAGATCCAATCCTGCATACATTGCTTTGGCTGCCATCAGCACATCCGGAAGAAATATCTCGTGTTTTTTGAATTGCTCACCGATGATGTTCATTCCAGCGATCAAGCCATTATCGAGAATATCTTTTGGATTTAAATCCTGTCCAATTGCTTCTTTTGTTAATTCAAAAACTTTTTCATCATCACCTTGTTGAAGAGATTCAGAAATCTGAATTAATATATCCATTACTTCTCCTACATTCTTTCCAAACAACTTTTTGTCTTACACAAAGAACAAAAAGAAAAATTATTTTTAAATTTATGAATACTCTTCTTCCCAGCGATCAGAACACCCGAAACCGATTTGAGAGGGATCATCAAAAAACTATCATTTAAAGTTATTCCGATCTTTTCCGGATGTAAAAATCCAAAAAGTTTCTTCTGTCCTGAAATATCCCAACCGCAATATCCGGGACTGTAAGCAAGTGTTAAAATTTCTTTTCGGTGCATTCGGTGTTTTTCAGTGTTCAATATTTCCAGCTTTTTAACAGCATTATCCGCAGCCAGCGAAGCGATATTATCCAGCATCGAACCCAGAGCAAAATCATTTTCTTTGAAAAGAGTTTCAATTTTTTCGCTCACTTCCTTTCCCATCGTGAGAGCAAAAAGAGAAAGATTATCAGCTTTTGGAAAAATTTGTTCAACAGGTGTCTCAGCAGAATTATTTCCTTCCCCTTTTAAGATTATTTCAAATTCTTCCTTTGAAATTTCAGAATAGATTGCGAGCGGTTTTAATTTTTCCCGGAATATTTTTATTGCTTCCGAATAAAGTCGTTGAATTTTTTCTGAAACAAAGTCAATTTTCGGAATCCCGAATTCTTTAAAAACGATATCTTTTTCAGGTTGGATGTCTTTTATCTTAAAACTGATGATCTTATTCATTAATTTCTTTCAGGAAGTTTATCCTGACTATATTTTTTAGCTTCATTCTCCATTAATTTTATTAAATCGTTTTTGATCTCATTCGGCAAACTCGAAGGTTTATAATTATGGATTAATTTCTCCACTTCGGTGTGTGCTCTTTCTTCCAGTGTCGTTTTACCTTCTGCGATCCATCTCGGTCTGTTTGCTCGATTTATAACTTCGCCAGGAAAATAATGTTCTTTTTTAAGATATTTTCGGGTATGTTTGGAAATCAAGAGATGATTCTCTTTCAGTAATTCTTCAAAGATAGGAATAGATGGAAAATCTTCTTTCGGTTCGATTCCCTCTATCATTCTCAGGTTCATTCCGCAAATTTCATTATCCAGAACCAGTTTTTCCAGACTGATACAACTTTCAAAATCGAGCATTCCCGGACCTGAAATATTATTTATTCCAGATAAAGCAGCAAGGGTCGCTCCCATTCCGGATTCGAGTCCAGCCTGAGCGTCGAGCTGTTTGGCATCGCTCAAAGAAATATATGCCTGCGTGGGAATTCCCAAAAATTTCCCGATCTCATTGTAAGCACAATCTATCATCATTGTTTCCACAGCTCCCATCGGAGTGGTTTCATAGCGAACATCAAATATTGCAGGAGAGCCGCCATATAGCATCGGAGTTCCAGGATTTGCAAGCTGGCTGATTACAATTCCGCTCAAAGTTTCTATAGTATGCTGAATTAATGATCCTGTCAGCGTTACAGGTGCAATAAAACCGGAAAGCGGCATTGAGATAAATTCAACCGGAATGGAATATCTTGCACAATCCAGAACATTCTGGGAAGTAATATCACTCCATTTCAAAGGAGATGTGGGACAGCAGGAAAAAACCGTTAAGGGTTTTTCCTTCAGATTCTTTTCATTTCCCCGAACAGCAAGCTGAAAATCCTTCATAATTTCAAAAGACTCCATCGTGAAAGTTCCTGTTACGACAGGTTTTTCGCAATATAAAAGACTCAAGAAAAGACGATAGCTATCGGATATTTTTTCGTGAACATCAGCCGGAATCAAAGCAGTGCTCTGCGAAGCAATATGCTTAAGCTGACTTACAACTTTCAGATAATCAATGTAGTCTTCTGTTGATGGATTGCGAATTTCTTTTGTCTGATAATCCAGGAGATGAAGCGCAGCAGAACCGGGTGTAAAGTGCACTTTATCTCCTGAAAAATCGTTTGTTTCATTTCCGTTGACATCATAAAGTTTGAACGAATTCGGTGCTGTTTTCAAAGCCTTTTGGATAATATCTTCTGTGAAATAAACCCGATTCTTTTCAATCTTGGCTCCATTATCTGAAAGTAAAGACAGAACATTCTGATTGTTAATTTCCACGCCCAGTTTACAGAGTATTTCTATTGCTTCATTAATTATCTTTTTGATGAGTTCATCTGCTAGAAATTTTACTTTGGGTCGCATACTAGTCTCCTCAATTCAAACTTCCGAAGTTTCAGAAACTTAGGAAGTTTTTTTACTAGTTGATAGCTTTCTGCATCATCTTAATAGTGTAGAGTTGCCCTGTATTGATTAAAACAATAAGAAAAATTCCAAAAATTAGTTTTTGAATATTCTTTTTAATGAAATGAGTAACTTTCTCTAAGGTTTTCATTTATTAATTTTAAATCTATCAACAGCAATAATAAAATTCACTACTTCTTCTACAAACACCTCAGCTTCATTGCTAATAATTTCATGAACAACTATACTGCTATAACTATGTGATGAAGCTCCCCAAATCATGTTATAATGATTATCTTCACCCTTAACAATCTCTAATTCTAAATTACATAGTTTTTCAATGTGCTTGATTTTAGCTGGTATCAATTCAAATTCTTTACCTGATAAAATTCCAGATATTGATAAGAAATTATCATTTTGATCATCGGAACTAAAATATACTTCGTAGTTATTAATTCCTGTGTTAATTCTTATAGTCCAATCATCTACCCAAACTTTAACATTTTTATAGATATCTTCTTTATTTAATCTAACATTAATCGAATCAATAATATCATCAATATCGGTACATTGATCTTCATCAATATCAAATTTTAAATACCTTTTGCAGAAATTTAGCAATTCAATTAATTCCTGCTTGGTTTCTGTAATATATCCGATTTCTAAGGAATTTATTTCAGAATTCAGTAGCAAATTCAATGAAGTGACAATACCATATTTTTCATTTAGGTATAACTTACAGTGTAAATCTGGAATTTTTTGAAAATCAATATTATTTTTATTTAAATCTTCAAAGGTATCTATATTATCTTCTCCTTTCTTAACAAAAACATATAATGGAATATTTCTCGATTTTAATTGTTCAATTTTTTTTGTTAATCTATACCATTTAGCGATTTTAAAAAATGGAGAAACCAAAATAGCAAATTTGTCACTTTCATCCAATAATGTTATGATTTTCCCAGATATTTCAGAGGGCTTTATTAATTTCATAACAAACTTAAAATACTAATCACTGTATTTTTCAATATAAAGCAGAGCACATTTTTTGGCCATTGTGCGAATCTTGCCGATATAAGCTGCCCTCTCCGTAACGCTGATAACACCGCGTGCATCCAGAAGATTGAAAGTGTGAGAACATTTCAACAAATAATCGTAAGCTGGATAAACCAATTCCTTTTTGATCAACATTTCATGCTGTCTCTCATGATCTTTGAAGGAAGCAAAAAGAGATTTCACGTCTGCAAGTTTGAAGTTAAACTCAGAAAACTCAACTTCTTTATCAAAAAACAGATCCCCATATTTTGTTATATCGTTCCACCTTAAATCTTTAAAATCATCCACATCCTGAATATACATTGCCAGTCGTTCCAATCCATAAGTCAATTCAACACTGATGGGAAACACTTCGATCCCGCCTACCTGCTGAAAATATGTGAACTGGGAAATTTCCATACCATCCAGCCACACTTCCCAGCCCAGTCCGCTGGCACCCAGGGTTGGTGATTCCCAGTCATCTTCTACAAAACGGATATCGTGTTTTTCTGTTTCGATGCCAATTACCTGCAGACTTTTCAGATAAAGAATTTGTATATCATCCGGAGATGGTTTGATAATCACTTGAAATTGATAGTAATGCTGCATTCTATTTGGATTTTCTCCGTAACGACCATCTTTGGGTCTGCGGCAGGGTTGAGCATAAGCTATTGCAGTGGGCTTTTTACCCAGAGCACCAAAAAAAGTGGCAGGATGGAAAGTTCCTGCTCCCATTTCCATATCATAAGGCTGCAGGATGTTGCATCCGTTTTCTGCCCAGAAGTGCTGTAATTTTAAAATTATATCTTGAAAATTCATCTTTCACCTTTCTAATATATTTCCAAATATTTATCTAATTCCCATTTAGTTACCTGGATGCTGTATTCATCCCATTCTCTGGTCTTTGCTTCCAGATACTTTTCAAAGGTATGCTTTCCCAGAGCATTTTTCATAGTCTTATCTTTTTTTAACATTCGTAATGCCTGCCACAAAGTTGGAGGAATCGTATCGATCTCCATTTCCTTCAATTTCTCATAACTGAAAAGATAAAGATCTTCTTCCAAAGGTTTTGATGCGGATAGATTGTCCCTGATACCTTCCAGTCCGGCTTTCAGCATTACAGCAAATGCCAGATAAATATTGCAGCTGGGGTCGGCACTTCTTATTTCCACTCTCGTGGAATCGGGATTTCCCTTGAACGAACTGGGAACCCTGATCAGTGCAGACCGGTTCGTTCTTCCCCAACAGATATAGACCGGAGCTTCATAACCGGGAACCAGCCTTTTATAGGAATTCACTGTGGGTGAAAGAACCGCACTCATCCCTTTGATGTGAGCTAATTGTCCGGCAATATAATTGTATGCGATCTTTGATAATTTATATTCGTCTTTTTCATTATAAAAAACATTTTTACCTGTTTTAATATCGAACAAACTTTGGTGAACGTGCATTCCTGAACCATTAACATCTGCAATGGGTTTGGGCATAAATGTGGCATGAAGTCCGTGTTTCTGAGCAATTGCTTTTACAACGAAACGAAGTGTGATCGCATTATCTGCCGTTTTCAGTGCATCGCTGTATTTAAAGGAAATCTCGTGCTGACCGATAGCTACTTCGTGATGAGTGGTTTCGATCTCGATGCCAAATTTTTCTAAAGCCACGCTCATTTCACGGCGAATATCATAAGCCTCATCAGTAGTCAGATCAAAATAACCGGCAGTATCGTGCGGAAGCGGAGAAAGTCCGTTTTCTGTTTTGAAAAGAAAAAATTCCATCTCTGGTCCGGTATTAAAAGTAAACCCTATTTTATTTGCTTCTGCAATCGCTTTTTTCAATATAAACCTGGGATCACCGTCAAAAGGTTTTCCATCCGGTGTATGAACATCACAAATAAATCTGGCGGTATTTCCGTATTCGGATTGCAGCCAGGGAATAACTGCATAAGTATCCAGATCCGGTTTGAGATACATATCACTTTCGCATATCCGGGAAAAACCCAGTATTGAAGAACCATCGAACCAGACGCCATCTTTCAAAGCATCGGGAAGTTGTTTTACCGGAATCGTTAAACTTTTAACAATTCCATATAGATCGGTAAATTGTAATTGTACAAATTTAACTTTATCTTTTTTTATTATTTCAATGATGTTCGAACTATCCATTTTCCTGTCCTTCCTTTAAATATGCTTTAATAGTCTATACTTTATTATTAGCTATTGAGTCAAGTGGAATTTTCTTCCATGATAGTAAACAAGAAATCCAAATTTTGGGAAAAAACTTGTCAGAATTCAAACCGTCAAAATCTTCGATGGAAAATTAAAATCAGCTGGAAAAGGGGACGGTATTATGAACTATACAAATGAAAAAATATTTAAAAGCAAAAGGACTTATTTCCCGGAAGACCTCGATATTACCAAATGGGAGAACGTGGAAAAGGAAATGAAAAATCTGGAAGCAGAAAAGATCAATTCTGCTGATGAACTGATAAAGTTCCTGGAAATAGTAGGAGAGCTTTCCGATATACTTGCCGAAGAAATGGCCTGGCGATACATCACTATGACGCGTTTTGCAGACAAGCCGGAGAACGAAAAGAAATTTAACGAATTCTATGCCGGTATTATTGCTAAATGCAAACCTTACGATTTCAAATTTAACAGGAAGTTTTATGACAGTCCTTTTCGCAAAGAATTGAATGAAGAAAAATACGCTCTTTTAAACAAGATTATTTCCAATGATATCGAACTTTATCGTGAAGAGAACATACCTCTGCAGGTAAAGGAAAAGGAACTGACAAATAAGTATGGAGCAGCTTTTTCCAAACTTACTGTAAAATACAAAGGTGAAGAAAAAACACTTTCCCAGCTTGCACCATTCCTGAAAGATCCGAATCGCAAAGTGCGTAAAGAAGTGTGGAACCTACGTATAGACAAAATGATGGAAATGCGGGATGAATTCAACCAGCTTTTTGATGAACTGAAAGAACTCAGGATGCAGCAGGCAAAAAATGCCGGATTCGATAATTACCGTGATTACATGCATCAGGTAAAAGGACGTTTTTCATACACTCCTGCCGACATCATGAAATTCCATGATGCTGTGGAAAAAGAAGTGATGCCCTTCCTGAAAGAATTGACCGAAGAAAGAAAGAAAGTTCTTGGGCTGGATTCCGTACGTCCCTGGGATACTTCTGTAGATCTGGATGGCAAAATTCTAAAGCCATTTAAAACGATCGATGAATTCATCGATAAGGGAATCGACATTCTGCATACGATCAAACCTGAATTTGGTATCCGTTTGAACCTGATGAAAAACTCCGAATTCCTGGATCTGGAAAACAGGAAAGGGAAAGCTCCCGGTGGTTATAATTATCCCCTGCAAGAAACAGGTGCTCCCTTTATATTTATGAATGCTGTGGGATTGCACAGAAATGTAGTGACATTATTACACGAATCCGGTCATGCTATGCATACATTTGCCATGAAAGGCATCAAACTCGATCCCTATAAAGGAACACCCAGTGAGATCGCAGAATTAGCTTCCATGAGCATGGAATTCATCTCGATGGATCTTTGGAATGTTTACTACAAAGATGAAGCTGATTTCAAGAAAGCAAAACGCGATCAACTGAAAGAAGCGTTGGGCTTCTTGCCCTGGTGCATGATAGTAGACGCCTTTCAGCATTGGATATACTTGAATCCCGACCACACAGTGGAAGAGAGAGAAGAATATTTTGTTTCACTGATGAACCGCTTTGCTTCCGGTGTGGATTGGAACGGATTGGAAGATTTTAAAAAGATCATGTGGCTTTTCCAATTGCATATTTTTGAAGTTCCTTTCTATTACATCGAGTATGGAATGAGTCAACTTGGCGCTCTTTCAGTTTATAAAAATTACAAAACTTCCGGTAAAGAAGAAGCGCTGAAAAAATATGAAAACTTCCTGTCGTTGGGATACACAAAACCGGTTAATGAACTTTACGAAGCCGCTGGAGTCAAATTTGATTTCTCGGAAGAATACGTAAAAAAACTGGTAGATTTTGTAAAAGAAGAGCTGGCAGGGATGAAGTAATTTTTTCTTATCCTATGAAAAAAAAATCTATAGAAGATTTCCTGAAAAAAGCAAATCATCTACCCATCATCGATGTGCGAACACCGGATGAGTTCCAAAAAGGTCATATCCCGTCAGCTTTCAATATTCCCCTGTTTTCCAATGAAGAAAGAGCTATCGTCGGTACAAAATACAAACAGGAAAGCCGTGATACAGCATTGCAGGAAGCTCTGGATTTTGTGGCTGCTAAAATTGATGTTTATCTGGAACAGCTACACAAAATTCCCTGTGAGAACAAAGAAATCCTGGTGCACTGCTGGCGGGGAGGACTCCGCAGTGCCGGCATGGCAAAGCTGTTCCAGGCAGATGGTTACAAAGTTCATATTTTAAACGGCGGTTACAAATCATATCGAAATCATATTCGCCAAAGTTTTGAAAAAAAGGCAAAATTAATAATCCTCGGTGGAATGACCGGCAGCGGTAAAACTGAGATACTCATGGAAATCGGGAAGTTGGGAGAGCAGATACTGAACCTGGAAAAGATCGCCCATCACAAAGGTTCTGCTTTCGGTTCACTGGGACAGGAAGAACAGCCAACCAGCGAGCAGTTCGAGAATAATCTTTTTGAAGATTGGAAGAAGCTCGACCTAAGCAAACGTATCTGGCTGGAAGATGAAAGCCAACTCATCGGAAAAGTGCGCATCCCCGACCCACTGTTTAAACAAATGCGCACTGCGAATGTGATCAAACTGGAACTGGATAAAAAAAAACGCGTTGAACGTTTGATGAAAGAATACACCGGATTCGATACAAAACCCCTGATAGATTCGATCACAAACATTTCCCGCCGGCTGGGTGGGCTGGATACCAAAAAAGCTATCGAAGCAGTAAAAAAAGGTGACTTCCGAACCGCCATCGATATTGTTTTATCTTATTACGATAAAACCTACACATACGGGCTTGAGAAAAGGAAAGACCAAACTGTTCTCTCTTTAAAACTTAATGAAGATAATCCCAGAAGAAGTGCTGAGAAAGTAATTGCTTTTGTGAAAGAGAAAATTTGACAAATAAATTCCGCTAATGCTTTCTTGTTGTGTGAAATTGGAATGCAAATAAAATTTTTCGGAGTTGCGTATTATGAAGCAAATTCGCAGGTTAATACATAGATGGGGCAAAAGCTCCAAATTTACATTTTTTCACCTGAGGTGAGCCCGTTATGCCCTTAAAGATAACGCCAAAATATAGATTGATATGGAAATAATATTTTTGGGTACATCATCAGGAACACCTACAAGAACAAGAAATGTATCGGGAATCGCAATCAAAATGATAAATTCAAAGTCATGGAATCTTGTAGATTGCGGTGAAGGTACACAACATCAAATATTAAAAACCAATTTAACCTTAAATAATTTACAAGCTATCTTTATTACACATGTACATGGAGATCACTGCTATGGTCTTCCTGGATTACTGGCAAGTACAACAATGTCAGGTCGTACTAACCCTTTGACTATCATTGCTCCAGGTACACTCAAAAGTTTTTTAGAAAACGCACAGAAAGTAACTCAAACGAGGCTTTCTTTTGAAATAAATTTTATAAGTATTGAAAATATTTCTAAATTTATTGAAGTTGAAGAATTTGATATTGAAGTAGTTAATTTATCACACCGAGTATCCTCATATGCTTTTGGTTTTATTGAAAAAAACATTAAGCCCAAACTCAATATTAAGAAATTAAAGAAAGAGGATATTGAACCGGGACCTGCCTGGGGTACTCTGCAAAATAGAGAAGATGTTTTACTTCCAGGTGGCAAAAAACTAAAAAGTCAGGATTATCTATTGGAAGAAAGAAAACCAAGAAAAATTATTGTGAGTGGAGACAACGATGATCCATGGTTACTTTCAGAGTGTTCGAAGTCAGCCCAAGTATTAGTACATGAGGTAACATATACTTATAAGGTGGCAGAGAAAATGGCGAAAGCACAGCATAGTTCTGCTAAATTGGTTTCTCTGTTTGCAAAAGAACTATCCATCCCAAATTTAGTGTTGACCCATTTTAGTCCACGATATAAAAGTGTAAATACTACTAAGTCATCAATTAAAGATATAGAGAATGAGGCAAGAGAGTTCTATGATGGAAATCTTTTTTTGGCAAATGATTTCGATGTGTTTCACCTTAATCGAAATGGTAAGCTAGTAAATGTTGAGCTATAAATCTGGCATAAAAAATTGTTCCACCTGACATTTTTCCACTACGTTCCAAAATGCAGGTGCTTAATAAATGCGAAAGGTTTCGAATAAATCTTTTTCATTTGACATTAATAATTTATTTAGCGGTATTGACAAAGTTTTCTAATGAGGAAAAATAATGTTATGTATTGTCTATTTAAGCAGTCTAAAGTATGTTGAATGCCAACAAAAGGAGAAAATATGAAAAAACAAAAAATCATTGTTAAAGTAGCAGGAGTAATAGTTTTTCTAATTTGCCTTTATGCGTTCTTCCTGGGCAACAAAATATTCAGTGGTCAATTCGAGAATGATGGAATTGCCTGGTACTTCCTGGCTAAAGGTGTTTTTTGTTCAATCTCTCTATTTCTATCGGTTTATATTCTGGAAGCTGTAAGGGACATTAAAAAATAGATTAGGTCTTTTAACCTTCAGAACAGTTTACACACAGAGATATTCTTTCCCATAAACTTTCGGAACGGTTGAATCAAACAGAAGGAACCGTTGAAAAAGTTCAGCAAGAAGAAAAGTCTTTTAAACTTTTTCAAGGTTTAGCAGGTAAATAAATCTTTTTCATTTGACATTAATGATTTATTTAGCGATATTGGCAAAGTATTCTAATAAGGAAAAAATAATGTTAATTATTGTTAATTTGAGCAGGATATGAAATTATAAGCAGTAGAATATTATGCTGGGCTATAGAATAATAAATAATTTAGCTAGTTAGGTGTAATGAAGTGGCAAATAAGACTATTTTACACGAAATTGGATAGTAAGTAGATATTATTAATATGAAGAAATATTTACCAGAATCGACAAAAATGTTTAATCTTGAATCTGATTTTGTAAATGAATTTCAGATTACTTTGGATGATTTTAATACACCATTTTCAATAAAAAACTACGCTTGTGAATTTAATTATTTAAGTGGCAGAATAGATATTATAGCAACAAATAAAAACAAATACTTATATGCTTTTGAAGTAAAATTATCAAAATGGAAAGATGCTTTACAACAAGCATACCGTAACTCATCCTTTACTCATTTTTCTTATGTTTTATTACCATCATACTCCTTGAAGAATGCTCTAAAATTTGAGGAAGAATTTAAAATAAGAAGAATTGGACTCTGTACAGTGATAAATTTCCAATTGACCATAGTTATCAAAGCTCCTAGAAACAAACCAATACAACCTTGGTTAACTTCATCTGCCTTGAATTATATCTACAGTAAATAAAATGGCGTACCAGCCGAGATTTCAAGCTATTGCTCTAGAATTATCAAAAAAATTTAAATTTTCTAATCCAACTTTTGCAGGAAAAGGTGCCTATAAAGAAACCTTTAAAGTTGTAAATAAGAATGGGAAAAACAATGCCTTAAAAATCTTTGATCCTAGAAAATGTAACACTGAAAGAACGGATCGAGAAATTGAAGCCATGAAAAAATGCCAGCATGAATCGATAGGAAAACTTATAGGATATGGAAGTATTGCTCTAAGAAATTATCCAAAAGTCATTTTTTCGGTTGAGGATTTTTTCGAAGGAGGGACGTTAACAGATAAGATTAGAAACAAACAATTGGATTGCCAAATGGTTAAAGACCTAGCTGTACGTATAACCAAAGCTATAAATCATTTAAAAGAACGGAACCTAGTTCACCGAGATATTAAACCAGAGAATATAATGTTTGATAAAAAGGGAAACCCCATTTTGGTTGACTTTGGATTAGTAAGGAATCTATCTCGAAGTTCATTAACTATGGATTGGGTTCCTCGTGGTCCAGGTACCCCTTTATACTCATCGCCAGAACAATTGAATAATGATAAATTCTTAATAGATTGGAGATCAGACCAATTTTCTCTCGGCATCGTACTAAGTTATTGTACCTATCGCTTTCATCCTTATATGGAACCAAATGGTAATGAAGCGCAAGCCGTTTTCGATGTATCTATGCGAAAAGATCCTTCGAATGGTTTTTTGGATTTTATAAAAACTGAGAATTATATGCCACTTGGTAAAATGATTTCCCCGTGGCCAATTAAAAGATATTATTATCCAGAAAATCTTGTAGAGGATTTAAATAAAATGGGAGGATAGAATGTCTTCATACATGCAAATGGGACACGACACAGAAAATCTTGTTGGAGAGCATGATTTAGACTTTACTGGTATCGTACTTAGTCCCGTTAACAGAAATCCTAGTGAAATGGTTAATAAAATCAAAACATTTCGGGATAAAGGTAATTATGACATTATATTAGATTCTCAACTATATTTTCCATCTTGCACTCGTAGAAAACTGAAAGATTTCCCATATTTTCCTAAAGATTTAGAAACAAGTGATACTTCTTCCATTAGTTGGTGGCATAATATCATTAAGAAGTTATTTAATTACGCTAAAAATTTGGATATTAATGCAATTACATCTCCTATTATCATGCCAAAATATTTCACAGAGAATTATTATGATCTATCAGTCGAAATTGCGAACAATCTTTATTCTCTATCTAGTAACTCAGATAAAAGGATTTACCAAACAGCGATAATAGATTTTACTCTACTCAACAAACCTGAGTATGTTTTGAGATTAACCTCTATTTTATCTAAATCAGAATGCAAATCGTTCTACCTTATTTTTATTTCCGATAACCCGCCACGAAATGAAATCTGTGATGATGCGGATTTACTTGGGGCAATGAACTTAATTAAGGAATTCAAAACAATTGGTAAAAAAGTATTTATAGCATTTTGTTCTTCCGATATGGTGCTCTTTAAAACCGCAGGAGCGGATAATTGCTCAACAGGAAAATTTTTTAACTTACGAAGGTTTACTAAGTCTAGATTTGAAGAACCTACTGGTGGTGGTGGTCAATTACCATATTGGTTCGAGGAAGGTTTGTTTGCTTTTTTAAGAGAAGCCGATTTATTAAGGATAAGAAACAAAAAAATAGACGATCTCATTGAAGTTGGTTTCTCTAAAAATTACTGGAGTGATAAAATATTAGAGCAATTTTCTAACCAACCTCAAAAAGCTTGGCTTTCATTAGCATGGAGACAATATCTTTCTTGGTTTTGGCAAATGGAAGAAAAGATAACTCAGGGAATAGACATAGCAGAAATTGAGGGAATTCTTTTTCAAGCTGATAAAAATTGGAGTAAACTAGATGAAAACAAGATTTTTCTTGAAGAGAGAAAAAATAATGGAGAATGGATACGTGCTTGGCTACAAGCTTTAGCAAATTTTCAAGGTTAAACAATTTTATTTAATAGCCACACCATAACCCCTAACTGAAACACTAATATGTGAAACAAATAATTTTATGCCCCAATAAGCTCAATCACTCTATCACCGCTACGTGGTTTATACTACCTTCACCCCTTCATCACCATCATCAAAATCTGCGGGATCATCATTCCTGCAATATTGAATCATAAAAAAGAGCGTGGAAGATCTTTTGTATTTCAGGTGCTGAATAAATGCGAAAGGTTTCAAAGAAATCTTTCTTTACTAATTTCTGTTTTTCGTTTAGTTTTCTGGTCAAAATTCCAATTGTAAAAATCGTGTCTTTTTCTCCGCTTTCTTTAATGGTTAATTGTTCTGCAAATTTCTTTAACATTTCCTGATGTACTGCCAGGTCATGATAATCCCCCAGGTTATCCTGTAACTTCTTCAATTTCTTTATCAAAATCTGCATTTGGGCTTGAGGAAAAAGTGAGTTAAAAAATTCCAGAAGATAGCGCAACTTTTTACCTGCTATTCTCAACCGATGCAGTAGTTCATCCGAGGGAGTTACTAATATATTTTTTCCAAATTCCAGCACTTTTTGATTTCTCTGGTAGATGACGTTTCGTGCAATAATGATGATCGGCTTTTTTTCTGTAGCTGTCAGATCTTTGGCATTTATTTTTGTATTCAGGTAAAACTCCCATTCACCAATTATTCGTTTATATCTTACAGATTTTAATATCTTAATAACTAATGCAATTTCACATTTTCTTTTACATTTTAAATCTTCAAAAAAAGGATTTAGATAATCCCGCCTGTTTTCCGGCAGCATCTTTTTATATTGGTCTTCTTTAAGTAAAAAGACGTCGATATCACGCAATAGATTGGTCGATTGACCTAAATAGGAAAAATCCCTTTTTGCTTTTTGTACGATGTTTTTATCCAGAATATTTTTTATCTGACCCAATGCTGAACGTGTTCGCCGGACAGACACTCTGAAGTCATGTAAGAACTCTGTATCGAAATCATTAATAATGCCATTTTCATTTTTCTTCATTATTTGTAATAAATAACGATATATCTTTCTTAAAGCCTGTCCTGCAGGTAATTGGGATTCCAATGGAATATTGATTTTTGAACTGTAAGAATGAAGCATCGCCTTGCTTTCCTCTAATTTACCGGATCTATGATATCCGATAAAACATTATGATCTTAAGAATAATCTGTAATTAAAGATCTTATAACTTTAATATTTTTTTCAAACTTTTTAAGAAGCATTTGCAACTCGCTTTTTTCTACAATATCGATTGCATCTTTTAGGAACATCCACTTACGTTTGCGCAGATCGTCTTCCGGCCATTCATCAAAGATCTTAGCAACGTGCATGGGAAATACCTTTACATGACAGGTTCCACCCCATTTGTTGTAGTTGTATTCACCAAGCAGAAGATCGAGCACCTGCCCTTCGATCCCGGCTTCTTCATATGCTTCTTTTTCTGCTGATTGTTGTGCTGATAGTTGGTCTTCAATGAAACCTTTTGGAAAAATCCATGTTCCGGATTTCAGGGAAGTAATAAGTAATATTTTTATTTCTTTATTTTCTATTTGAAAGGGAATAACTGCTGACTGATCGTAAATGTTTCCCTCCTTTTTCAGATTATCTTGTAGCTATAATCTTTTTTCTTCCCATTCTTGTAACAAGATAAACAGCCTGAAAATTAGTATTCAGCTCTATTTCTTACCCCTTCATCACCGTCATCATGATCTGTGGTATCATCATTCCAACCACGTTAAAGGTGAGATGAACAAAATATGCAGGGATCAGGCTTCCTGTTTTTTCGCGATAGTAACCTGCTATCAGTCCAAGCACTGTAGCATTAAAAATGATGAATCGCACCATCTGCCAGGGTAACATTCCTTTCAGACAAAGGTGCATAAATCCAAACATCAATGCCGTCAGGATAACCGGCAGACTCAAGTAAACCTTTCCCAATTTCAGTCCGATATCTTTCAATGGTTCCAGAAAGGTTTGCAGGAAGCCACGGTAAAATATTTCTTCTACAGAACTGGCAATTATCCATATCAATATTATCCTGCTCAGGAAACTACTTTCCATAAACGGAACCCGTGAAGACACAACTGAAGATGTGATATTCATGTAGATCCCAAATGTCAGAAAGAGAATTAGCGATACACCAAATGCCAGAAAGACAGATCTTAATACGGTTTTTACAGGAGCACCAATAAATCCGAAATTCGAGAACTTACCTTTTCCGATAATTATAATTAATAGAACAGCGATGATCAGCATAGAAAATTGTACAATGTGCGAACTATTCAGCCAATCAACAGAATCCACTAATTTCTTAATAAAACCGATCTTGGGAATCAGTTCTCCTGTCAGTAATATTTTAGCTCTCCAGATGACAATAGATAAAATGAGTATTAAAATCTTTTTCATAATTTAACCTCTCTTTAAAATGTAATAAAAGAATGTCTTTCTGAGTACTCTTTCAGCCTTGCACACGAAGAATCTCGTGAATATTCATGTAGCTTTACTACTCGTGAAAGAATGAGACCCTTCCAAAGAACAATCCGGCAGCTGCCGGATCAGGAAGACAAAAACACTCTATTTTACAAAACTCTTAAATCTAATAAAGGATAATTTACCAACCACCGGAAGCACCACCACCGCCAAAGCCACCGCCACCGCCGGAGAAGCCACCGAATCCTCCGCCAAAACCGCTGCTGCGCCCTCCACGTCCACCCGCCAGCATACTTCCCAGGAAAAGAGCAGTAAATAAACCACCCCGTCCTCTTCTGCCAAACGACATCAAGATCATCATAATAATAAAAACAATAAATCCGATCGGAAGTTGTGAATTATCCCCTTTTTTCTGTTGCTGCTGATATCTTGCCAACTGCTCATTGGTGATCTCGAATTCTTTTGTTATCAATCCTGTTACCGCCAGAAGTCCATTGGCAATCCCCTGTGAAAAATTTCCTTTTTTAAATTCCGGTACGATCAGGTTACGGATAATATAACCGCATTTAATATCTGTAAGGATCGATTCCAGTCCGTAACCCACTTCGATGCGTATCTTCTTCTCCTGCATTGCAACCAGAAGCAGAACACCATTATCAAATTCTTTCTGACCCAAATTCCACTTATCTGCTACACGCAACGAGTAGTCTTCCAGGTTTTCATTTTGCAAAGATTTTATGGTCAGCAATATAATTTGAGAAGAGGTTTTTGCCTGGGCATCACGTAATAATTGTTCTAATTGCATTTCTTCGCGAGAGGAAAGAACATCTCCGTAATCGTTGACCATGCTTTTCAAACGGGGAACTTCCAATGCAAATAATTGAGATGATACAAAAACGAGCGTTGAAATTAATATTATTATTTTTTTCATGTTATTTCTCCAGGATATCGATTTCATCGGATAGTTCATTAATATCACCGGGTTGGATGGGAAAATGTTGAGCTAAAAGTTTGCCACATTCATTTATGGACTCGATTAAATGTGAAGTTACATTTTTTTTCTTTATTCCCGTAATGATATTATCAACAATACTCTGCCATTTTTCAGGCGGGATTTTCTCGTTTATTCCACTGTCTGCAAGTAGTTCAACCCGTTTTTCCAGAATGGAGATAAAGATCAATATTCCAGTTCTGTCTTTCGTATTATACACACCTGATTCCATAAAATGGCGCAAGGCTCGTTCTTTTACTTTTTGCAGCATAATTTTTCTGGAAACTATGAGCCTGTCGATCGTGGAAATATTTCCCAGAAAATAGAAAAGAGCAATAACCAGGAAAGTAGAAAATCCATAAAAAATAAGCAGATGACCGATATGGTAATCCCAGAACAAACTCTGCAGCCGGTTTTCAATACTACCGACAAAGAACATCATCACTACAAAATAGATAAAGCCGATTATAACTGCAAAGAGAAGTTCATAAACAGCATAACTGTAACTTTCTTTGATGATGGCTGTTGCGATTTCTCCGGAAGTCTTACTTTCAGCTTCTTTTACAGCTGAACTTATCTTTTTCAGATCGTCTTGTTTTAAATTAATCTTTGACATTATTGCTCCTTATAATTAATAAATTTTCAACACAGAGTCGCAGAGAAACAGAGAACAAAAATGAATTATCTATCCTGTGCTCTTTGTGCCTTTGAGTCTTTGTGTTTAATTATTTAAATTCTTTTCATGCCTTTTGCACTTTTGCTGGCATTTTAGAATTCTACTTTTGGAACTTCTTGTGCTCCTTCCGTAGATTTGAAATACTGTTTTTCTTTGAATCCGAACATGTTGGCAAGAATCATTTTGGGAAACTGCTTGATGTAGGTGTTGTAATAACGGGCTGCTTCATTGAATCTTTTTCGTTCTACCGCAATACGATTTTCAGTACCTTCCAGTTGATCTTGCAGTGCCAGAAAATTCTGATTAGCTTTAAGATCGGGATATTTTTCCACAACCACCATTAAACGCTGTAATGCACTGGAAAGTCCGGCTTGAGCCTGTTGAAATTTTTGGAACATAGCAGGATCATTCAAAACTTGTTCGGAAATATTGAAAGTGCCACCTGCTTTTGCACGTGCTTCGGTTACTGTAATAAATGTTTCCTGCTCGTGTTTCGCATATCCTTTCACGGTTTCCACCAGGTTGGGAATGAGATCATATCTGCGCTGATAAACATTTTCCACCTGACTCCATTTCTCTTTTACACCTTCATCCAATTTAACCATGTTGTTATAAGAACCTATAAGACTCGCTAGTACAATGATGATGAAAAGAATTACAACTGCTGCTGCAATTAAACATCCTTTTTTTGCCTTTTTGGTCATTACTCCTCCTTAATATAATTTTCCTTCATCAAAATCCACACCCAGATACATATGCCAATCTGCCCACGAACCTTCGGAATCATCGCCATCACTAAAGATAAGTCTGTAATCGCCATGTTGTTGAATATCAATGAAGATATAAGTTAAATATTCTGTTATTCTGTATTTCCATATCTGATAATCTTTTCGTGCATACTTAGTGTTCATTCCGGTAGCCTCATTTAGAATCTCGTACGGTTCACCGTGCCTGATATAAATTCTACCGCGGTCTGTTGTCCAGCCAGGATGGAAATGAGAGAAATGATTATTGCAGTATGCAATTCTGATCTTAATTTCTTCTAAAAACTCGTTTTTCTCAGTAATAGGATTAGTATCTTGAGCAGCCCAGAATGCTTCCAGATAGCGTTTCTTCCTATTCTTATCCAGTGATTTATAATATTTTTTCTGATTGGATGTGAAGAAATAACTTACCAGTTTGTATTCATCATCCAAGTTTGTGAATACACGGAAGTGGATTTTGTCCGGTTGGGTTGTATCTTTTTGTATGTCAGGATCATCTGCTGCAAGTTTAAAGAATAACATAAAAATGAATAAAATCGTGATTAATTTTTTCATCGTATTTTCTTCCTTTTATAACTTATTTCCACTATAGCAGTTATCATGATAATTGCACTGAACCATTGCACTACAGACAACGAATGACCATTAATAAAATAATCGAAGAAAATGGCAGAAATGGGAAAGAACAATTCACAAATGGTGGAGACTATGGCTTTCACTTTGTTCAATCCGAAATAGAAAAGAAAAATAGCACCGGAGCCGGTGGTAACCGCAATGATCAAGAAAAAAAGCCAGTTCGTGGAAGTAACATTTTGGAATTCTCCCAGTTTATTTGTAATAAGAACATAGATCAACATCAGCAAAGTAGTGAATCCGAACCGGAAAAAATTTGTTGTATAATAAGGAAACCTGCTTAAAGCCTTCTTGCCGAAGACTGTAGCGCTGCCAAAAGAAAAAGCTGCTACCAGCGCCCACAGGGCTGCCTGAATCAATGGAGCATCTTCACTCATGTTAGGTTTTTTGAACCCAAAGGTTAAGAAATAGCTGGCGATAATGGCTAACAATGCCCAAAAAATAAATCTACGCTTAATTTTTTCCTTCAGGAAAATACCCGCCAGGATTATGGCAAATATGGGTTGAAGTTTTTGAAGCAGAACGATTATCGAAAGATGATCAAAGCGCACCAGGAATAGTGCTTTCACGATAGCTAATGTACCCAGCGCACCTCCGAAGAATGCTATTGAGAACAATACGAAAAGATCGCTTTTTGTAAATTCCTTCAGTCTACGATATTCCTTAAAGAGAAATGTATTCATTAACACAAATGGTACAAAATGCAGCATGAACACCACAAACCCTACATTCAAATTGAACAAGCGGGGAGTTAAAACCACTCCGTCGAATCCCCATAAAATTGCAGCTATTATTATTGCAGTTGCACCGATATATATTTTTTTAGATTCTTCCATTATATATCCTTTACTTCTTCATGCAATTCTCGACTCACATTCGTTTCACTTCACTGCGAGTCAAGCCTTGTTTTTGTTTTGCTAATCACCAAATCTTGAATTAACAATATTATTATAAATAGAGCCAAACGAATAGCTGAGTCCGATAGAAGCAAAATAAGAATATTGAGTTTCAAGTTCTTTTCTCATCAAAAGCAGATCTTCTGTGGAAACATCTCCGGCTGAAATCGATAATTGGTCATGTATCCGAGATACATTTCCCCATAGTTCAAAAGAAAGTCCCTTAAATATTTTCCATGAAACATCGCTGCGTAAAGTTAATTTATTTTTTTCATAACTATCCAAAATCAGATCATCTATGATTAGATATTGAGAAGCAATAATGCTTGTACTCACGGATCCCCAGGATTGGATATATTCAATCTCGGTGGTAAAGGAATGTTTCAAAGTTTTTTCAGATAATTTTTCATAAATAGTCTCTTCGTGGTAATCTGTAAATCCAGGATGGAGTTTATATTGCAGACGTAACTGCTTCCTGTTCGATTCCGAATATGGAAAAATATTATATTCTATCCCCGGTGAAAAGCCTACGCACAAATCTATATTACTATAAGAGGAATCATAAATATATGACCAAAGACCATAAGACCAGTGAGCACTAATAGATTTTATCACAGAAGCGTTGAAGCTTTTACTGTCTGAGGAACTTTCAGTTACTTCGTCACCATAATCGAATTTATTCTGATTATAGCTACCAAAAAAACTAAACTCAATTTTAATTTCCTTCGTTACTCTTATAGCCGAGAGAGAACCCCAAAGATTTAAAAAGCTTGAAGTTTCCTGTCCATTCAGGAAACAACTTACATCGATCTCGAATACCCAGTTGTTCCATCTATCTATGATCTCTTCCGTTTTTTGTTCTATTGGAAAAGATATCTTAATTTTATCAGCAAGGTTTGTTCGAGAAAAATATCTTATTAGCCCGAGTTTGATCGTGTGTATGCTTTTTCGTCTTTCATCGTCATCAGTATCATCTTTTTCCAAAATAAATGTCACCGATTCGTCGATTCCCTCGAAACGTTTCTGACCGGTGAAATCAACTGTATATTTTTGTCCTCCGCTTCCAGTACGCTGTTTTGAAAATAGAATGTAAACATCCGCTTCCTGTATGAAGCGGACAAAATCTACATTAGATATCTCTTCACGGAAAAAATTCAAATCACCTTCAGGATAATCGATATAAATTTTTAATTTTCCTTCCAAAGTTACATCTGAATAGATCAACGTAACACAAAGCAGAATGATAACTAAAATTATTAACTTCATTTTTCCTCCAAAATGTTAGAATATAGGAATTCCCGTATGGCAGCTGCAGGAGAAGACAGGTGAGCAATCAAATCCATTTATTCTCTTTATCCTCAAGTGTTGTAAAAGCTTTACAAGCATATTTTTCTTTTAAAACATTTTTAATTTGCATAGCACATTCAAGAGGTTTATGTTTGGAAGTATTAACTTCAATATCATAGATATTATGAGAATGAACAATATCATATTGGAAACGTGCCATTCCTTTTTTTCTATTTCCTCGATTGCTTTCTCTTAGCTCGAGCCCTTCCAAAGGGCAACGAACTCCTACAAAAAGAACTTGAAAATCAGATAGAACATTAACACATTCTTTCAACCATTGCCTTTCTTGAAGGACATGATCAACGATTATATTATTTCCAGAAGAAGCTAAAGCAGAAATTGAATGATGCATTCCAGAAATTATTTTTAAAATTGTCTTCTTCAAAGTTTCCGGATCTTCACCATTTAAATATTTTTGAGATAACATAGATATGAAGTTATCAATAGAAACAAGAAGATATGGTTCTTCTAAAATTTGTTGTAATTCCTTTGCAATAGTTGTTTTCCCTGAACTCGATGTACCATTTAAAAAGATAATTTTTCCATTTTTCATTAATGAATTCCTGCTATTTTCTTTATTAAATTAATTTCTTCTAATGCTCTTATCCGTTTAATCTGTGTTCACCCTGTGAAATTGTGAAATCATGCAGAGCAGGAACAGTCCCGATACGATATATCGGGATTATTTCACTGGGGTAAATCCGCTTGCCTTGTCGTAGTCTTATGAAGGCAGGTGAGCTACTAATTCTCTTTAATCCATTTCTTAAAAATAATACCGACAATAGCACCATAAGCCAAAAAACCGCCAAGTGTATAAATATTCCAGAATAACTGGTTTTTAGTTGCGATAGACTCATACATTAACGGATGAGAAATACCCCAAAGTGAAATAACTAACCACAGTACAAAACCATATAACAAGCCTTTAAGAACACCTGAGAAATTCATATACCTTACTAATCTTGAGTATATCAAAGTAAATATAATACCAAAAAAGCCACCAATAACTAATTTGGTCCAAAAGAAATAAAAGGCATTGATCTGATCAGGTTCAAACTTACCTTCCGGAACCATTTGTGGACCATATACTATCCTTGATGCAATAGCACCACTTAAAAATAATGCAATGCCCATAATAAGACCTGAAATAAAACCTACCAAAAGAACTTTCCTCATTTTCATTATTTAACTCCTTTAAATTGATTCCAATATGTTATATTATCTGATTTATATCTTTTTATTAGCATTTCAGCTAACGTTAAGTATATGGTTTTGTGGCGGTTTTAAAACACAAATCTTTCAACTTGCACCGATGGTTATTTATTGTTAAAACGCTCATATTTAGCACTTCACCCGCCATAAACTATATACATTGTTACCTGCTGGGCTTTATTTTATATTTCTCTTTAAATTCAATCATTTGTTCTCTTAAATTATCTGAATCTGTAAGTTCACTTTCAATCATTCCAAGTAATTCTTCCCAGGTTAAATCTACAACGTGCTTTTGGAATTCTCTTTTTATCACTTCTACTCGTGCAAAATTTGCTTCTTTCGAGATTCTTTTGTTTTCCTTAGAATGTAATAAGACAACAAACGAATTTTCTGAAATATGAATTAAATTACGCATTAATTGATAGTTATTTAAGAAACTATCCAAGTTGGAATATTGCTCATTTATATTTGAGCATTTATTTGAATATTCTGAATTATATTTTTCTTTATGGTTTTTATCATTCTTTGCTTTACCGAAGGCATATTCAGTATACTTAATCTCGAAATATATATTTTTTCCTTTTACTGTTTGGAAATAAAAATCAAAACTTGTTGGTCTTCCTTTTTTTTCAAAATTTGATTCTTTTTCAAAACATACAGTTTTATAATCTACTAAATCGCCATTTAATCCAATTGCATTTAATACCAATTCAAGGTTTTTTTCTTTGAATAATGGGAAAAAGAAGTTTATACACATAGCTTGTGAAGAATTCAAGTGATGGAAAAATCTATGGTAACTAATTTTCGAAAGTTCGGAATTATAAAATGGCTCACGATAACGTTCAAGAATATTCAATTTAATTGTATTCTTTTTTTTAGGAAGAATATGGTCAAATTCATATATTTTATCCTTTCTTTTCCAAATTCCTTTATCTAAATATCCCATTTTTTGGATTCTATAATTAGATAAATGTTCTATAACTTCACTTTTAAAATTCATAGGTGTATTTTTTTTCGTGCCTTGCAGGTAACGGTTTGGCTATGCGTAGTGCGGGTTTTCGTAGCACTTCACTTTCAGTTTACGACTAAATTTTATTGCTTGCATAATCCTTCAATATACTACTGAAACTCGCATTACGTATAGGTTTTGTTGTGCGTATGTAGCTTTTTATCATTTTGTTGCTTTCACAATTATCCATCCTTTTTTAAAATCCGAATTAGTAGTTACTCGACTAAATCCAGTGTTCTTCAGTTTATTTACATATTCTTTATCACTTTTAATTTTAGCCATTTCCCACCATTTACTGCCTTCTGTTGGATATCTGTTTATAATTAAGAAAGTGCCATCATCTTTTAATAATTTAACAATCTCAGCAAATGATTTATCAATATCTGGCCAAAACTGAACTGACTCAAAGGCGGTTACTAAATCAAGTTCATTAGTATCGATAGGAATCTCAGTAACTGAACCTTGAATTATTTCTAATCGCTTTTTGTCAATTGCTTTTCTATTTACTTTTTTTGAAAGCTCAACCATTTCAGGTGAATGGTCAATTCCAAAAAGCATATAACTTTCATTAGTGTCGGATAAAAATTTAATGAATTTACCACCACCGCATCCAATGTCTAATATTTTTGAATTGTCAGGGGGTAGGTCATTTTTAAGATAATCAATATATAAAGCTGTATGTACTTTATTCATCAATCGACCGACTATTTTACCTATAAATCCTGTCGGTTTTGAACCTTGTTTTTCTATTCCCATTGTCACTTTCGTTTTGGTTTCTTAGCTATTACGCACAACTATTGCATAAACGCCATGTGTCGTTTATGCATCCGATTTGGTGTACTAAGCGAATAAATCATTCGTTTATTTTTTCCTTATCTGAAAAAAGTGTGTCTGCCGGTGAAATAATGTTTTTTAAATTATTAGTTGAAACATGTGTGTATATCTCAGTCGTTTTGCTGCTGCTGTGTCCAAGTAATTCTTGAATATATCGCAAATCGACACCTTGTTCTAAAAGATGAGTAGCAAATGAGTGTCTAAAGGTGTGAATTGTATAAGGTTTTTTAATTCCAGCTTTTTTCAGATTTGTTTTCAAAATATTCTGAACTGATTTGGCAGAATATTGTTTTCCTTTTTTTATACTTTCAAATAACCAGATTTCAGGTCTATAACTACGATAATAATTTCGCAGGTCTGATAAACAAGCTTTTCCCAAGATCGTAGTTCTATCTTTTTTTCCTTTACCTCCTTTTATCTTGCTGTTACGAAAATGATCACAGAATAACCCCAAATAGTGTAGATATGTTTTCTGTGTATTTATAGAATAATCCATTACAACCAACTTTTTCATTGTTTCATTTATAATTTTTGCTTTCATATTTTTAATGTGTTTATTTACGAATTTGCAAATTATTAGTCAAGCACAAAATAATCTTCATAATATCATGTAATAATAAAGTCCCCACACATTTCTGTATGGGAACTTTCAATTTAGACATGATTCTGAGATTCTTCATGAGAATAGTTTGGAGAATTCCTCCATCCTTCGTACGACTTCGGCTAGGCAGGCAGAAAGACAGACTCAGAATATTTAACCATTAGATCGAATATTTCCTTAGCGCCTTAGCGAACTTAGCGGTAAACTAATTCTCTTTTATCCAGTTAACCAAACCTTTCGCTTGAAAAGTGGAGCGAAATTGAATTTATTTCAACAACTTTTTAAACAATGGTTTCAGGGGAGGAATATCATTTTGAACTGTTTCCCAGATTGTGACTAAATCTAAATCAAAATATCCGTGTATCATTTTATCTCTCATCCCAGCCATTTCTTTCCACGGAATATTTCTACTTTTATCTTTAAATTCTTGAGAGACTTTTTTAGAAGCTTCTCCAATGATTTCTAAAGACCTGATAACAGCATTTATTGTTTTCTTATCATTGGTAAATTCATTAAATGTTAAATCATCAACGAAATTTGAAATATCAATTATTGCTTCCAGGATATCTTTAAAATAATCCTGATAAGTTCTTTGGATCATATATAAACCACCTCTTTAAGAATGTGTTCGGCAATTTTCTTTTTCAAAGCATTTTTACTTACAAGATCAACTTTCTCTCCTAATATTTTTTCTAAATATTCCTGAAGTCTGAGAAAATGAAACAGTCCGATAGGTTTACTGAATTCAACCAGCGCATCGAGGTCACTATCTTCAGATTGTTCTCCTCTTACGTAAGAACCAAAAATCCCCAAATTGCTAACAAAATATTTTCTGTTTAAATTAGCTTTATTGTTAGATAATATTAGCTTTATTTTTTCAAAATCTTTCATAACATTTACCTGCAAATGAAAAAGAAAGTTATTGTCATTTTGTCAATGTAATCCTACTTTGAGTTATTTTCTTATCCGTTTAATCCGAGTAAATCTGTGAGCAATTAATTTTCCATTACTTCGTTTCATAAGACCTTTTGCATTTATTTTCACTCCGTGTTCTCCGTGCTCTCTGTGGTTAATTCTCCTTTATCCAATTCACCAAACCTTTAGCAGCGAAGATCGCCATCAATTCCTTTGGTAGCGGAGCAAATTTGAATTCTTTGTTATTCACTTTAACTGTACCGTTTTCTAAACTAACTTCTACTTTATCTCCAGCTTTGTAAAAATCTACAACTTCAGGCAGTACGATAATGGGAAGTCCCTGGTTCACGGACGAGCGATAGAAAATTCTGTTAACGGATTTCACGATAACTGCTTTCACTCCTGCATGAGCAAGTCCCACAGCGGGATGTTCACGAGAGCTGCCGCAACCGAAATTTTCACCTGCAACTATCACATCATCAGATTTAACATTTTCTGAAAAATTATCATCGAATCCTTTAAAAAGATGTGGCATGATAGCTTCCGGATCGGAGCTGAGAACCTGGTAAGTAAGGTTTCCAGCAAACATCTGATCTGTATTCAGGTTGTCCACATCGGCATAATTCCAGGTTGTTTCTACTCTGCGGTTATCATCTTTAGAAATTTCTACAGTAGAGCTTTGCTCTTTCTTGAATGGGAAAACATCATTTGCTTTTATTCCTCGCGGATCGATAATTTCTCCCTTGATAGCAGAATGTGCAACGCAGGCAGGAGAAGCCAGGAAAATCTTGGCTTCTTTGTTTCCCATGCGGCCTTTAAAATTACGATTAGCAGTAGAGATCACAGTATAACCATCAGCAGGAATTCCCTGACCTGTTCCCAAACATGGTCCGCATGAAACTGCCAGCACGCTGGCGCCTGCGTTCATGAGTTTTGTGGTTAAACCTTCATCGATCATTTGCAGATATATTTCTTTGGAAGCAGGAATTACCAATAGCTGGAAGCCTTCGGCAACTTTTTTTCCGTCCAGAATTTCAGTAGCAATGCGGATGTCTTCCAATCTGCCATTTGTGCAGGTACCGATGAGTCCCTGATTCAGTTTTGTTCCCTGAACTTCGGAAACTGCTTTCACATTGTCCACGTGATGCGGCGCCGCTACAAGAGGGAAGATTTCATCCAAATTTATTTCAATTTCTTTTTCGTAAACTGCATCTTCATCTGCCCAGATTCCGTTTTTAATTTTCTCTCCCAGAAAATTTTCCAGAACTTCATCAGGTGGGAAAACTGCATTTTTTGCTCCCATTTCAGAGGCCAGGTTAGTCAGAGTCATTCTCTGTGAAATGGAAAGAGTTTTCACGCCATCCCCGTGGAATTCTATACTCATATAATTTGCCCCGGCAGAACCGATCATTCCAATTATCCACAGCGAAATATCTTTGGCATAAACTCCGTCTTGAAGTTTTCCGTTCAAAGTTATTTTCATTGTTTCGGGAACTCGGAACCAAGTTTCACCTCTTTTCCAGATGCCTGCCGATTCCGTTCTGTCGATTCCTGCTGCCAGTGCATTAAAAGCACCGGCAGTACAAGTGTGACTATCGCTTCCCACGATTATCATTCCCGGTTTGGCATGATAGCTCATCACCTGATGGCAGATCCCATCACCAACATCGTGGAATTTTTCAATCCCCTGTCCTTTCACAAAATTACGAATCGTTTGATATTGGTTCGCAAGTTTGGCATTGGTAGGTGGAGCGTTATGATCTAAAACAACCAGAAGTTGATTTGCATTAAAAACTTTTTTTCCTCCCATTTTATGGAACGTGTTCTTTATACTTGCCGTATTATCGTGGGTGAGAACGATATTTGGTTTGCGGAAAACTATTGCACCTTTTTTTGCGTTTAATATTTTTTCTACAAAGGTTTTTCCTTTCATTATTATGACCTCCTCTTTTATGTTCCCAAGCTGGAGCTTGGGAACAAGAATATAAACTGCCGTGAACGGCGTATAATGATCTTTTCTTCTACGAAACCCAGCCATAAATAGCTGGGCTATTGATATCAAATAAACCTGACCGAATATCAAATCGTATCAATAACCTATGCCTTCAGGCATAGGAAAAAGACATACAAACCAGGATAAAGACGGCGTTCACGCTGTTCCTATTTTATTTAATTTCCTTCTAAATACAAAATTGCTTTTTCTAAAGTTACATCTTTTTCTGATAAAATATCCTCGATGGTTTCTTCAACTTCAATATCGGGTACAAAACCTTTTCCAACAAATTCATAACCATTGGCACACCAGCATCTTCGAGAACATATACTCACAGAAAGATCACTATTTAAATTTATCCTCAGAGGTTGTCCTGTGCTTCCTCCTGTTGGTTTTCCTATCAAAGTAACTCTATCCGTGCCGTGCAAAGGTGCCAGAAAATCCTCTGCTGCACTAAATGTTTTTGGTCCGGTCAGAATAACGATTGGTTTATCATATATTGGTGGTTGAGATGGAATATGAAATTCACTATTTTTGAATTTATTTCGTAATTCCTTTTCGCTAAAACCTGTCGTATCGGGAAATATTCCTTGATAAACCGAATAAAAAACATTGAACATCTCTTCATCCGAAAACCATTTATCAAACATATCAACACTATAAATTCTTACTTTACTGTCAAATACCGGCAAAGGCTTATCGGAAATCTTCGATACTATATAAAATCCGGTACCTGAACTTCCACCACCATTATTTCTAATATCGATAATCAGGGCCTTTGTATTAAACAGTGAATCTAAAGCAGAATCAAAAAGAGGTGTAATTTCTTCAGTTGGGTACATAGAATTTACTGCAATATAACCGATATTGTTTTTCAGAAGTTTAGTTTCTATCAAAGGCAATTTCTTCTTAGATTTATTTGGACTTGGGTAAATTACATATTTTGATATTTCTTTATTTTGTTTGGATTCGTATTCCACAATAATCGAATCGCAAAAATTAAAATTTATAAATGATTGATCGGATTCTAACCTGTATTTTATCCATTGTTCCGTAGAACCTGAAATATATTTCTTCGTTTTTTCGATAGCACTTATTACAGGAAAATTATTTACTTTAAGAATTTTATCACCGGGTAACATTGTTTGTTTCCGATATGAGTCATCATTTATAAAATAGACATTATCTCCTATGATTTTTGCAGTGATAAAAGCAGATTTCCACAATCCCTGAACATAAGCATTTGTGTGTCCGTCCTTTAATAAGGCAAGCATTTCCGTCATCAGCCAGTAGAATTCTTCATTACTTTTGGTTGCCTGAACTCTGGGTAAATACTCCATCTTCACATTTTCCCAATCCAGATCGATTTGATCAAAAAATGTAAAGAAATCGTTAGCATAATGCCAGATCTTGAAAAAGTAGCAAAGTTTTTCATTCTGGGTCAATTGCTTGTTAAAATTAGTATTATCACCAATATTTTCCAGAGCTTTTCTGCAATTGTCATTTTTCTCAATATTCAAACCTTTTTGATAATTACTTTTTGCTTCTTCCAAATTACCCATTGCTTCATAAACCATTCCAAGACGCCAGTATCCTGCGTAAAGAGGAAGTCCTTGTTTATCTTCCAAATGCTCGTAATCCTTAATAAAATTTAAATATATTTGCTCTGCTTTTTTAAGTTTCTTCCCAGAAAAAAGATATGTTTTACCAAGCTGATATTCATAAAATGAAGATGAATGTTTCTGTAGATATTGTTCCATAGCAGAAATCGCTTTATCATATTTTTCCCAGTTGTTATAAAAATAGTATTCATCGATTAATTTTTGTTGATCCTTATCTGGCTCGCCTGTAAATAAAGACATACTCAAATATAAAATAAATAGCATGAGAATAGTTTTTTTCATCTTTTTTCCTCCTGTTTGGAATGCAATAACCGCTACTAAAACATCACACCTGCCCCGTAAATGCGAAGTATTTGTTCGGGGGATGTTTTATTCCAAAGTTATTTCAAAAGCCCACCCTTCTTATAAATCTCCATCTGAACATTAGAAAATTTATTGATCTCAATAAGTTTACCATTCTCTAAATTTGTTAAAATTCCCTTCTCAAAATCTACTCGAATCTTAACTCTTTGCTTCAATTCAAGTTTAGAAATATCTTCATAAGTTAGAATTGGGAAAGCTGCGTTGATAGCATTCCGTTCATAAATTGCACCGAAGGATTCTGCCAAAATTGCCTGCACTCCCAAAGATTTGAAGCAATCTACAGCCTGCTGACGCGAGCTACCGGCACCGAAATTCTTGGCTGTGATAACAATATCTCCCGCTTCAGCTTTTTTTGCAAAATCTTTCCAACCTTCCAGATTATCGAACGTGTATTGCCCCATCTCGGCAATATCCGTGATCGTCAGATAGCGATTGTGAAAGATCATATCAGTATCGATATCATCATTATCAATAATCCAAATTTTTCCTTCAATGATCACAGGTTTTTCGCCAACTTTTTCCTTTTTGGAAACAAACGGTTTTTCAAATTCTCCGGTTGCTTTAAATTCTGCAGGTTTTTCAGGGATCTTATCGGGAGTGGTAATGTAACCCGCAACTGCTGATGCGGCAACTTCCGCCGGTGAACCAAGATAAACTTTTCCTTTTCCCTGTTTTCCTGCGAAGTTTCTATTTCCCGTGCTTATTGTAATTTCTCCAGGTCCATTCTGCCCGATCTGTCCTGCGGCACATCCGGCACAGCCTGCATTTCCAACCAGAACTCCTGCCTTTTTGAAAATCTCTATTAATCCTTCTTCCAGACATTGATTCCAGACTTCATCGGTTGCCGGAACAATCTTCAATACAACTCCCGGAGCTACTTCCCTGTGTTTCAGGATTTTTGCTGCTTCCCGCATATCCTCAATTCTGCCGTTTGTACAACTTCCGATGAAAGCAGAATCAATTTTTGTTTCTAAAACTTCATTTATATCTATTGAATCATCAGGATGTCCCGGACGAGAAACCATTGGAATGAATTTACTGAAATCGAGTTCGAATTCGTTATGATAAACTGCATCTTTATCGGCTTCGATCTTCTCAATTTTTTTACCGGAACGCTCTTCGCAATATTTAATAATCTCATCTGAAGGTGGGATTAAAATGATGATCGCTCCCATTTCAGTTGCCATCGATGAAACCGTGATCCTTTCATCGAGTGTGAGTTTTTCAACATCTTCACCATAGAGTTCTACAGAACAACCCAGCAGCTTATTTGCTCCGAATTTATGAAGAAGATTTAAAACAATATCTTTTGCATATACATTTTCGGGACGTTTCCCTTTCAAAGTAAGTTTCACGGATTTTGGAACTTTGAACCAGCTTTTTCCACTTGCCCAGGCTGCTGCAATATCACGGTCACCCATTCCCTGTCCAAAAGCACCGATCGATCCCAGAATATTGGCGTGGGAATCTGTGGAAATAACCGTACTTCCCGGAAGTGCCAAACCTTTTTCAATGACAAGATGCGTTCCGATTCCGGCATTCACATCATAAATTTTAATTCCTTTCTCCCGGGCAAACATCCTGCAATATTGCTGATTAGCAGCATACTTTTGGTCTGAGCCGGTAGGATTGCAGTCGAAAGTAAAGAATGTTTTGGAAACATCGTCGAGTTCCAACCCGTTGTTGATAAGATTCTTTACTACATTTGCACCACCAAAATCTCGCGCTACTCGCACATCGATTTTGATGTCGATGATCTCACCCGGCTTTACAATTTCTTTATCAGAATGATTTGCCAGGATTTTTTCTATTAGAGTTAATCCCATATTTTTTTCTCCTTTTTATTCAATTACGAATTAAGAATTACGATTTACGAATTTAAATTCAACTTCGTTGATTTTTGAATTGAACCTATAATTTTCAACAATTCTTCACAGTCTTGTAATATAGAATCATATTCGGTTTTATTTAGGATATTCACTTCGAACAAAAGCCTGATCCAATAATGTGTCTCACGAGCTTCTTTATAGGCGATTGATAATTTAGAAATGAAATCTTTTTTCGATTGTGCTCCGATTGCTTCTTCTACATTTGCACCAATAGATGTTCCACTACGCAGAATTTGTTTTGAAAAAATAAACTCTTTTTTTTCTTCCGTTAAGAATTTGTAAAGAAAATATATTCGTTTTGCGAACTTGAAACACTTATTTGCAATCAAATTTTCTTTTTTCATTCGTCTTTCGTAATTTGAAATTCGTAATTATACTTTTAGTCTTTCTTTAAACGGCAGAAACGTCATAAAATCTGCATGATGAACAAGATATGCTTCAGTTGTTCTCTTCACCATATTTCCTTCACCGGCGTGAGTTGCAATAATATGACAAACTTCTGCGGGAACACCGCACTCCTCCGCAATGGAAACCCCGCTGAAGGGATGACGCAAATATTTACCGTAAGTTCCCTGCACAGCTTTTCCGTTTTCGTCCAAAACATATTCTAAAAGTTTGCCGACATCCGCCAGTATCGCTCCGGCAATGAGAACATCCATATTCACGGGAAGTTCTCCGTGATAGAATTCATTGCACTTTTCACCTGCAGTTTTGGCAATATGAACTACGCTGCGTTTGTGATCCATAAAAGTAACTTTAAGATCTGGTCCGCAAAGAAGCGTAAACGGGATTTTCTGCAAGTCTTCTCCGGTAAGAACACTTCTCTCTAAAGCCAGTTCCCATGTTTTGGTAACTTTTACTCGCAAATTATCATCTTTGATCCAAGCCAATTCAGGCCATAATTCTTTAATATTCATTTTTTTCTCCTAAAATTAAATTATCATCATGAAAAATTTATTGTCGCGTCCCCCTTGGGAAGGGGGAATTAAAGGGGGTTTTCCTTGAAATATAATTTATCATTGATCTTACCAAACCCCTCTGTGTCTCCCCTTACAAAGGGGAGTTTACACACCTATTATTCCAGATTCTTCCAAAGAATAACGTACAAGAATCGTCAGAAAGGTATTTTATTAAATACATCCAATCCCCAGCTGTGTAACACAAACATTTTTTTATAATTCCACAATAATTGCGTCCGTCATTTCTTTTGTAGAAGCTGCACCTTGCTCCAGAACTTCCTGACAGCCACGAAGTTTGAGCATATCATAAGCTCGCACTTTCCCTTCTTCCACAACTTTTGCTACGGCATTTCTGATCTTTTTCGCTTTCTCGATTTCACCAATATGATCGAGCATCATACAGGCAGAAAGGATCATTGCGATAGGGTTAACAATCGAAGGTTCCAGATTTTCATATTTCGGGGCAGAACCATGAGTCGGTTCAAAGATAGCAACTTCTTCTCCGATATTGGCACTACAGGCAAAACCGAGTCCACCAACCAATCCTGCAAAACCATCGGAAACGATATCTCCGAACATATTACCAGCGATGATGATTCCATAAGTTTCCGGATTTTTTGTAAGCCACATCATCTGAGCATCGATGTTCGTATAATCGAACCAGATTCCTTCATATTCTTTTTCCATTTCCCGACAAATTGCCAACAGCATTCCGGAAGTTTCGCGAATTACATTTGGTTTTTCACAAAGAGTTACTCTTTTATAATCGAATTTCTTTGCATATTCAAAAGCTGCACGACAGATTCTTTCCGAATATTTTTTGGTGAAGATCCGGGTAGAAATAGCAAGCTCTTCTTTTGGTGACCAGCCGAAATTTTTCTCAAATTTCGGATGTGTCATCAAAGCATCATAAACCTGATCAGGTGGATCTGTCCATTCCACACCACCGTAAAGTCCTTCCGTATTTTGACGAAAGATAACAACATCAACTTCCGGCTCTTCGATAGTATCGCCTTTTCCTCTCCTGATGAAATTAAGCGGATTTCCTTTGAAAGTTTTGCACGGACGCTGGCAGATATCCAACTTAAAATGCTGACGAAGGCCGACTATCGGGCTGTAATAAACGTAACCTTTCCCTTCAAGCTTCGGATCAAGCTCTTTGGCAGCTTCGCTTTTTGGTTTGGAAGTTATCGCTCCGAATAAACTGATCTTGTGCCTTTCCAAAAGGTCCAAAGTTCTTTGAGGAAGAGGATTTCCTTCCCTACACCAGAATTCCCAACCGATATCTGCGTGTACATATTCAGCTTTGAAACCTACTGCATCTAAAACTCGGATCGCTTCTTTTAAAACGGTTTTTCCAATACCATCACCGGGCATCGTTACAATCGTTCCTTTGTTCATCTAATTTCTCCTATTTTTTTATTCAATTTTATTTTAATAATATCATTTTTTTTATTGCAACATTACGATTATCAACTCTCAATTTACAAAAATATATTCCACTTGAAACAGGTTTGTCGTTATCGTCCGTTCCGTCCCAGGAAATCTGGTGAACTGGTGAATTAGTGAATTGGTAAATTGGTAAGGACTTTATTTTTTGTCCCTTCAGATTATAGATAGTTAACTCTGTGTTCTCCGTGATCTCTGTGGTTAAGTTGAACGAAATCGTTGTACTCGGGTTGAAGGGATTGGGATAATTTTGAAACAGTTGAATACTGGAACTTACAATTTCCTCATCTGTCGAATTTATACCATTATTGAAGTAAACTATCATTGAGTCGACGGTTGTATTCATTGAAGCATCACGAGTAGAAACTTTCAACCAGTAAGCCCCATCAAGAAAATCAGTAGAATCAAAGATCTCATCAGCATCTTCTTCAGTGATGAGAGAATCACCATTGGAATTGGTTATAATATGATAATATTCTCGTTCATCATAATTTCCAATGGAATAGCAGGTTGCATCGCGGGAATAGATAGTGTTTAGAACGATATCAGTCCAATAATTAGAAAAATATGTATCGATCGGCATATCATAAGAAAATGAAAATTGTTCATAAACCGTGGAATCGGGATCATCGATTGGATGAAGCGAGAAACTGATATCCCATACATCTATCCGCCAATCTGAATTTTCAATATCGTGGCACTTGGCGATAATATCGAATTCACCGAAAAGATCAGTCGGAGTGAGATAAGTTCCACTATCAGTTCGAAAAGCAAAAAGATCGTTGCCAATTGCATTTTCAAAAAATGGAGGGATCGTATCCTGGATATTTGTTACATCGATATGTGGATTATCGATAGTCCACCAATTTCCATACCATTGCGTTCCTTCATCTTGCAGCCTGGCAAAATGAATATGAGTAAAATCATACCAACTCCACGGATATAGCGTTCCCAGCAAATCTCCGGTTGTAACACTATCTCCAACTGTATGAACAATCGAATCTTCGTTCAGATGAGCATAAAGATAACCTTCTGTTTCTGTGGAAACATCTTCGTTAGCAATTGCAACTCGCCAATATGGATCACCACCGGTGGTAAGAACAGCTTTCACAAATCCATCGTGAACTGCATACACTTCCTGATAATCCTCTCCCAGGAAATCGACTCCGGGATGAAGATAGGGTGAAGTTCCATATTGCTGAATCTCGCCATAACTATTCCCAACCGGGAAGGGATAATTCGGCGCACCATAATTCAAAGGACAAAGAATCGGTTCATGAGTTCTATTTTGATTTCGGTGCAGAATTTTTCCATCCAGTTTCTCGATATGTATTAAATCATTCGTTTTATACAGGTTAAAAAAAATATCTTCGTTCTCTCTGATCTTTTCAACAAAATAAAGCGAGTTATCAATGACTTCAGCATCAAAGAAATTTCCAGGAAAGTTTAATTCTTCCGTTAAACCACCCTCGATTGAAAATGCTTTCTTTGTAGTAAATATTAAAGGTTTATCTTGGAAGAAAATGATTTTTTGTGAGGATTCCGGAAGATTGTATGTTTTATTCTTAAAATGGATTTTTCCATTTTTATCTGTAAATATAGGATTTCCATAATTATCAATATCAAAGATTATTGAACGTTCAAATTGCTCTATTTGAAAAGTAGAATTATCAAGAACATATAAATGCTCTCCATTAAAGAAAGCAGAGTATTTTCCATTTTCGGAAGTTTTCAGATTTATCACTTTTTTAAAGGTTTTCTCAAATTTCAGATTTCCGTTTTTATCATAAATTCTAAACCAGGTGGGAACGTTTTCTTCGATCGTAATAAGCGTTAGATAACCATTCTCAATTTCAAAAAGGGAATTCCCGATTAGAGTATTTCCGTCAATATCGATGTAATATTCGCTATTTTCTATGTAATGTTCTGCTGAAGATTGAGATACAGATCTCTCGATGTGTCCGTATTCGTTCAGGATCACGTCTGCAAAAAGAATGGTGTTACAAAGAACCAGAAAAACCAATAGCATTTTTTTCATTTTTCTCTTTCCTCTTCAATCATTGCGAAGGTTTATATGAAAGAATCCCTCTAAATGAAAACCATCCGCAAGGTTTTTATTCGTGTTCTTAGTGGCTTATTCCTTCACCTGTTTCACCACATCTATCACGGTTCCATCCACCCATTTGATGGCAGCTATGATTTTTTCTTCGAATTCTGCAGCTTTTGGTTTACCACAAATTCTTTCTGCTTCTTCCTTTAATTCGTGAATTGTCTTTATGGGAAGCTTGGAATTTTTCATTTTATCAATCAAGTCTTTTCGGAGAGGATTGATGGCAATTCCTCGTTCTGTTACGATTATATCAATAAGTTCTCCCGGACCGCAGATAGTAGTAACTTCATCGCGAATAACCGGAATTCTATCTCTGAATAAAGGAATAGGAAGGATAACATTCTTGCCAAATAAGCAATTCTGCCAGCCACCGATTCCATGAAGTAAATATCCATCGGAATGAGTTACTACATTAGCATTGAAATTTACATCAACTTCAGTAGCACCTAAAATTACAATATCTAATAAGCCTGCAAAATTCCCCTTACTATGATAATTATAACTCGTAAACGGACTTGTATTTACATGTCTTGGATTATCCCTCATCGAGCGAACACCATCGAGGTCGAATGTTTGTCCGTCCAGGATATACTCCACCAAACCTTCTTCCAGCATATCAACCAGGTATTTATTACTTCCACCCCTGGCAAATCTTGCTTTAATTCCTTTTCTTCGCATGATCTCACCAAAGAAAACACCAATAGAAAGAGCAGTTCCTCCTGCACCTGCCTGGAAGGAAAATCCGTCTTTAATAAGACCGGCTTCTTCACAGAATTTTGCTGTCATTTCCGCAATAAGAAGTCTATCAGGACTTTTAGTGATTTGGGTGGTTCCTGAAACGATCTTTTCAGGAATTCCAATCTGACCCATCCGTACTACATAATCCACGTAATTACCGTGAATCTGCCAGGGTATGCAGGGAAAATCTACCAGGTTATCGGTAACAACAATAACTTTGTCTGCATATTGAGAATCTGCCAGAGCAAATCCCAGAAGTCCGCAGGCAGAAGGACCTTCCACGCCGTTTGCATTGCCAAAAGAATCGGCAGTTGGTGCTGCAATCACTGCAATATCTATTTGAACGTCACCGTCTTGAACAGCCTGATATCTGCCACCGTGAGAACGGAGAACACCGACGCCTTTCATTTTTCCCTGAGATGCAAAACGACCCAATGGACCGTTCATGCTACCTTCGATATGATGGATCGTTCCGTTTTCTAATTGCTTGATGATCGGTTCCTGGCAGGGAAAGGAAGCTGATGGATACCAGATAAGGTCTTTGATTCCCATTTCCTGAGCTATCTTGAATACTTCCACGGCAATTAAATCGCCATCTCGGAAGTGATGATGAGTGGAAATAGTCATTCCATCTTTGATACCAGCTTTGATAAGAGCTTCTTTCAGGTTTGGAAGTAGTTTGTTTCCATCCAAAGGATAATCTGCACAAGTAGAAATTTTAGGTGCAAATTTCCTGCCGGTTGGTTTGTATTTTCCTACTCCCTGAAAAGGAATTACGGGTTTACCATTTATAGTTTCGGAAATTTTTCTACCAACAGCATTTTCAATAAAATTAACCGACATAATCATCCCTCCAGTTTTTTCCCAATTTTTTAGCATCAATTGCCTGTTCGATGGTTCTTTGAGCTCTTTTTACCACAGGTGGATCAATCATTTTAGAGCCGAGAGAAACAACTCCGAGACCTTTTTCCGTAGCAATATGAAAAGCGTTTACTACTTTTTTTGCTTTTTCAATTTCCTGCTCGTTAGGAGCAAAATATTCGTGAATTACTTTTATCTGTCGCGGATGGATACAACCCATCCCGTCAAAACCCAAACTTTTGGATTCCAGCACATTCTGTTTAAGGGCTTCCATATCGGAAACATCTGAGAACACAGAATCGATTGCTTGAATTCCAGCAGCTTTGGCAGCATTTACTACCTGACATCTGGCAAAGAAAGATTCCTTTCCTTCTTTGGTTCGCTGCGTTCCGAGGTCTGCTGTATAGTCTTCCAACCCGATAGCAAGTGCAACCACATTTTCTGCTGCTGTTGCTATTTCATAAGATTTTATAATTCCAAGAGCACTTTCGATGATAGGCATCAGGTAGATCGGATTTTCAACTTTTTTCTTCTTTATAATTTCGTTGATCTTCTCATTCACCAATTTTATCTGCTCTGCACTTTCACATTTTGGAACGAGAATTAGATTCACATTATGTGGAACAATATATTCAAGATCATCCAATCCTTTTGGAATCTGATTTATACGAACCATTCGCTCTGCTCCGTAAAAATCAACAGAACGAAGAGCATTTCTCACTAATATTGTCGCTTCAAATTTTTTAGCAGGAGCCACAGAATCTTCCAGATCGAGGATAATTCCATCAGGTTTGTGAATTCCAGCATTCAGAGCAAGTTTGGGTGTATTTCCGGGAAGGTAAAGTCGGGAACGACGATAAGAATCCTTTTCGGTTTTGTATTTATTTTGCGGAAGCAAGTTCAAAAGATATTCTTTATCTGTATCAATAAGCTGCTTTATGGCAGCTTCTATACGAGCAGCCAGGATATAATCCAAAGCTCCGGAATCTTCAATTTTAATTTTGCAATTTTTTATTCCAAAGAATTTCATTTCTCTTTTGCACAAATCAATGATGGAATCTCCGAAAAGAGTTTTTACTTTACTTTGCAGGTCGATCTGGATTCCACTGGAAGCTGTTAATTCTAGAGTAACAAAGCAATCCGAACGGATACCTTTTCCTTTATTTCCAGCTGTTGCTGTTTTTGACATTTTTTGACTCCTTTTTATTATGGAGTGTATCAACCGTGTTGATGCTTAAAATATCACGGATATTTTACTCCAAATTCAACCATTCCGAAGGTTTCCAACCATTCGGAAGGTTTTATTTCTTAGTGGCTAAACATCCTTCCAGATATTCATACTCCGGTTGCAATTTTCCTTGATGTGTAATACACGATTTCTTGATCTCCTCAGGAAGCTCAGATTCTTTAGCAGGCTTGCTATAATCATTCAGCAACATTTTTTCTATAAATGGCATTAAAGCATTTGAAAAATAATCCGAAGCTTCCCTGGCAAATTCACAGGGTAGATTATCAACCGCCATATCGGCAAATCCTTCACCAATAAATCCATCCATAACTTCACCTGTCTTTGCATTGAAGATGAAAACCGGATTATCGGGTGTTGTATATTTTAAGGTAGCTTGAACAGAACCACTTATATCGCAACTGATATCTCCAATAATGATCAGTTTTTGGTTTTCACCCTGAATTTTTGCTAATTCTGATCTTCTCAAATAAACTGGACAATCTATATTCCAGTAAATTGCATTTATATAAACACTGCAAAATGGAAGATATTTCTCAAATTTGGAATTGTATTCTGAACAATGCTCAAAGAAATACTGAAGATTGAATTGGCTTCCATCTCTTCTTTCTACTAAATGTTTTTCTTTGAAAACAGAGAAATAAATTTTATTATCCTGATAGTTATTTTGATATTTCTGTAGTTCGTCAGGATTAACTTCAATTGCGGGAAATGCCCTCAATATCTCTTTGCAGCCAGAAGCTACATGTCCGTAACCAAGCAAAAAAATATTCAATGGTGTTATTTCTTTGGGAAAACCGTTTTCTTCGATTTCTTTCCCAATAATTTTAAGATGTTCAATTGCATCCTGAACAGATTCGTATTGGTAAGATTGTTTGATTTTCAAGAAAGGAGTGTCCAGCCCATGATGTTGTTTCAATCTTTGTCCCAAACCGTAAAGAGTATCCACCATCCCGGCATTTCCAGCGAATTTTCCGAAGAAAACAAGTCGTTTATTCTTTGAATCTAAAATTTTCTCATAATCCAAAAGCGTGATCTTCTCATCTAATATCTTCTGCAGGAGCGGCATGTTGTAATCTTGCCCTTTTATAGTATGAGAAAAGAAAAGATGCGGTTTTCCGGGAATTAAAGCATCCAACGGGATTTCTTTTACACCAATTATAAAGTCGCATCGGGAAAGGTCTTCGCTGAGTTTCGCTCCGACTGATATATATTCTTCATTTTTATAAATTCGAACATCCGATGGTTGAACAATTACCTCAAACCCTTTCTGGATAAGTTCTTTAACTGTCAAAGGGTTGAGTGGAACGCGACGTTCCCATTTATTTTTTGTTTCTTTTACGATGCCGAGTATCTTCATTATGCTCCTTTTTAATAACGAACAACACGAACAAAGATGAACAATTTAATTAACCACTGAGTTCACCAAACTTTGCCAAAGTTATGCCGAGCAGGTGGAGAGCATAGAGATTTTCTTTGAACTCGGTGTTCTCGGTGGTAAATTCTGCTCTAATAAAATCTCTCAACAACTTTGATGTCCAGGTTTTCCAGCTCTTGTAGAATAGGATTGTAAATATCTGGAAGTATCGGCATGTGAACACCGGTAAGTTTAATCTTTCCTTCCAGAATCATATGCACACCTATAGCAGCAGGAAGAGATACGGTTCTTGCCATCGAGCTATCACCATTTGGAATTCCATAATCTATCATTGTGGAAGTTATCTTCTGTGTTTTATCCGGGTATTCAGCTATGAATTGGTGATGAAGAACCAGCAGGTCACGCTCACCTTCTTCGTAAGACATTTTATCTAACATAATTGCAGTGAGCACATCAACTGCACCACCCTTCTTAATTGGAACGGGTGTATCATCGAAGAAACCGAGCCATTCAAATTTTTTCAAGATAACGCTTTCTTTGGGAAGATTGTATTTTCCCATCAGAATCGTTTTCAGGCATTCATCTTTATCCATTTTCAACATCTTTTCCAGAATAAATTCCTTAACTGTTCCTTCCAAATTATCAAAGATTTCATCTTCTTTATAGAATCCCATTTGAGACATAATGTACCAGGTATCGCAATGACTTACGTTTCTAAAAGTTCCACGATACATCGTTTTCAGGTGTTTCAAACCATAAAGCTCGACGTAACCCATCGAATCCCTATTGGGATAAGCTTCAAAAGTTCCTGCATTTTCCACATCCACAAACCAGTAATTCCTGAAAAGGTTTTTTCCTTCAACCTTGATAATTTTGCCATCTTTCATAAAACGGGCACCGTTCCCGGCAGCTTTCAGCACGCCTTTGGGAGCCCATGAGAATTTGTACCCCAGAGGATTTGTATTGGCTTCCGGAGCTGGAAGTCCACCGCAATAGCTCATAAAACTGACTGTCTTTCCACCTCCATTTTCTACATGATGGAAAATCTTCATAGCGCTCATATGGTCGATACCGGGGTCAACGCCGATCTCGTTCAAAATGATAATTCCAGCATCTTTTGCTTCTTGATCCAAAGCCCGCATCTCGGGACTGATATAAGATGTGGTTACCATATCTATTTTAAATTCAATACATTTTTTTGCCACTTTCACATGATAGGTGGCAGGAAGTAGACTCACAACCAGATCGCTTGCTTTTATAAATTCTTCCATTGCCTGTTCATCATCGGATAGGAACTGTTTTGCAGTTGCATTTGAATGCGGTGCAGCCAGTTTTTCCGCTTTGCTCAACGTTCTACTGGCGATCACAATATCATAACCATGTTTTGCCAGATAATCCACCATAGGTTTCACAACTAAACCTGCTCCGAAAATCGTTACTTTTTTTGCCATTAAAATTCTCCTGTCTTTAATAAATTTAGGAAGCCAAATTGGGAATTTAAAAAAACGTGTCAACCTTAATAAATTGACACGTTTAAATAATTCTATAAATAAAAAAGCTACTATTTTTTCTCTTCTTTCTTATACAAAATAAAGGAATAGAGAACCGGATATAAAACAAGAGTCATAAATAGAACGAACATGATGATATTTGCTGTACTATTGTTTCCCAAAATTGCTGTTATCACGATCATTAAAAGACCAGCAGCTACAAAACTTATCCCGCCCAATCTATGTGTTTTTCTCCATACTTCCTCGGATGATAAAGTCCACGGAGTTCGAATTCCGGCAAAGAAATTTGAAGGAATTTTTGGCAGAAGATTTCCCAGCATTATAAACATTAATCCGATAAGATAAAAGATCATATTCCCGCTTGGATTCAATATTCCTTTTGCCAGCAGGATCATATAAATATGAATACCGGCAAAGAAAAAGATGATAATAGTTGCCAAGCTGGGAATTACTTTTTCAAATCTTTTCTGTGCATTCTTATAGCGCACGGAAATATAAGGAAGTGCTATCATCAGTAGTAAAATTGCTAAATTAATTGCTGGAAATAAAAGTACTCCTGTCCATTTTCCATAGTATCCGTCAATCTCACCTTTGATGTTCCAGTGGCAGGGAATTTTTACATCTTCCGGCAAGGATAAGCCCAGATACAAAGATAGAATTATTTGAATGATAATTATCGCAAAACACCATTTGAACTTACTCATTTTTTTACTCCTTTGTTTTTATTATTTCCATAAAATATGTTATTATATCTTCCAAGATCGATGAATTAAGAAAGTAGGTTATGAACTGCCCATTTTTCTCCGAGCTTATTAGTTCAGCATTTTTCAGGATCTTCAGGTGCTCGCTTATAGAAGGTTTGGAAATATTAAAATTATCTGCAATTTCACCGGCGGTCATATCCTTCTTTCTGAGAAGGCTTATAATCTTCCGTCTGTTTGCATCCGAAAGAGCTTTGAAAACCCTATCATTTAACATTAACCTCTCCCTCCATTTCGGAAGTATTTAGTCTGTTGACTAAATATCTAAATAGGGAAAATGCGTCAATATTTTTATTTGATGTTACTCCCTTTTATCAATGTGCTTCAAACCAATTGTTGCCAATTCCTACATCCACCACCAAAGGAACAATATCGGAATACTCTTTCGGGAGGGCATTTTCCATTTCCGTAACGATAAGTTGTTTTGCAAAATCGAGTTTGTCTTTTCTCACTTCAAAGACCAGTTCGTCGTGTACCTGGATGATCATTTTAATATCGGGATCATCTTTAATTTTCTCGTTTAAATTTATCATCGCTATTTTGATAATATCAGCAGCACTGCCCTGTATAGGCATGTTGGTGGCCACGCGTTCTGCTTCACGCATCCGCATTTTATTGGAACTGTTCAGTTCCGGAAGATAAAGTTTTCTGCCAAAAATAGTGGAAACAAATCCGTCTTTTTTTGCCTGTTCTATACCGGAATCGATATAATTCTTTATAGTTGGGAATTTACTGAAATAATTTTCTATGAATTCTGCAGCTTCCTTCCTAGTAATTCCCAGTTCGTTGGAAACACGAAAAGCACCCATTCCATACATAAGACCAAAGTTGATGATCTTAGCATATCGGCGTTGATCCGGAGTGATCTCTTCACCCGGAATATCATAAATTACGCTGGCTGTTTCGCGGTGAATATCCTCTTTGTTCCGGAAGGTATTTATCATTTTTTTATCTTTGGAAAGCATTGCCAGAATTCGCAGTTCGATCTGTGAATAATCTGCTGCCAGGATTATGCTTTTCTCATCTTCCGGTACAAAGGCATACCTGATCTCTTTGCCCAGATCGGTGCGAACGGGAATGTTCTGCATATTCGGATTGGAGCTCGATAATCTTCCTGTGGATGCCACGGTTTGATTGAAAGAAGAATGCACTCGACCGGTCTTTGGATTTACCAGGTTTGGCAACGCTGTAACATAGGTCGATTCTAATTTGGAGAGCTGTCTATATTCCATTAAAAGGCGGGCGATCTCATGCTCTTTAGCTAATTCTTCCAACACTGTAACATCGGTGGAATAACCGGTTTTTATTTTCTTGGTAGGTTCAATTCCCAGATCTTCAAAAAGTACTTTTGCCAATTGTTGGGGAGAGTTCAGATTGAACTGAGAGCCGACTAATTCATATATTTCCCGGGTAAGTTCACCGATCCTTTTCTGGTTACGTTTAGATATTTCTGCTAATATTTTCGTATCGATCTTAACTCCGTTCAATTCCATTTTTGCCAGCGAGCGGAAGAGTGGCATTTCGATTTCTTTAAAAAGACTGAACAGGTCAGCTTGAATTAACTTACTTTCGAATATCTTGTGCAGACGAAACGTAACATTGGCATCTTCTGCTGAGTATTCCGCAGCCTGAACTACAGGAACCATATCGAATGTTATCTGTTTCTTTCCTTTACCGATAAGATCGGAAAGCGGGATCATTTCGTGGTGAAGTTCACGCCTGCTACAGGCAGCCAGTCTATGAAAAGAAGTAGGATTCAAGAGGTAATCTGCTATCATTGTATCGAATATTTCATTGACTATTTTCCAGCCTGCATTTTGCAAAATCAGGAAGTCATATTTAATGTTGTGAGCTATCAGCAGCTTGCTCTGGAAATTTTTTTTCAATTGTTCCAGTACTATTTTTTTTGACACATTCTCCGCCATCTGATGAGCAATGGAAATGTAGTAAGCTTTATCACTATTTGCGCAGAGCGAAATCCCCACCAGTTCTGCCAGCAGCGGATCGGTGGAAGTGGTCTCCGTATCGATGGCAACTACATCTTTGTTTTTAAATTCCTGCAGCATTTTATGGAAATCCTCTTCGTTATCTATGAGCACTGTTTCGAATTTGATTTTCTTTGTTTCTTCCGCAAAATCGAATTCTGTTTTGAATTCCTTTTTAACAGCCGGTTCTTCGTTCAACATTATCTTCTTAACTATCGAGTTCAGTTCATATTCTTTCAAGAAATTTATGGCATTTTTCAGTTTTATTTTATCGAACAGGAACGTTCTGTCATCTGCAATTTCCAGTGGTACATCACGCACGATAGCAGCCAGCTTTCTGGAAAGAAAAGCATCCTCTTTTGATTCAACTAATTTATCATGTATTCCTTTTGCAGAAATGCTTTCTAGGTTTTCGTAAATATTCTCCAGTGTACCGAATTCCTGCAGAAGTTTGGCTGCACCTTTGGGTCCGATGCCACGAACACCAGTAATGTTATCGGCACTGTCACCACAGATAGCCAGGTAATCTACGAACTGCTCCGGCTTGAGTCCGTATTTTTCGATTACACCATCAAAATCGGTAACTTTTTCTTTGGATGGATCGTAAAGAGTAACCTGTTCATCCACGATCTGGGCGAAATCCTTATCGCCGGTGACGATAATCACTTCATAATCTTTTTTATAATTCTCTGCCAGAGTTGCCAGTACATCGTCTGCTTCATATCCGGCTTTTGAAATTTCCGGAATGCCTATAAGTTCAAAGAATTCTTTTATCGGTTCCACCTGGGCGTGCAGTTCATCCGGAGCTGGCGGACGGTTCGCTTTGTAGGTATCGGTTATTTCGTGCCGAAAGGTTTTCTCCCGACGATCGAACGAGATAGCTACATGCTGCAATTTGTATCTTTCCACCAGGCGCAGGAAGGCATTGATGGTGCCGTAAATGGCACTGGTATTAAATCCTTTGCTGTTGTACAATGGATTGCGGATAAAGGCAAAGAACGAACGGTAAATAAGCGCTGTGCCATCAATGAGAAAGAGTTTGTTTTTCATATAAAAATCTCCCGATTTCTTTTTTAGGGTTTGGTACAATTGTGTCTATGAAATTTTATTCCTATTGTGAAAAACAATTTTTAATTTGACAATTTTTACATATTTTAATCAATTTGCAATTATTTCTAAATATAAACTTTGATCGGAACTGAATTTGTTTTTATCTTTACCATAAAAAAGTAGGGAGAACAAAATGCAAAATCAAGTATTAAAAACCAATATTGCTGGAAAAATTTTAATTATCATTATGATAGTACTAATATATGTTTCTTGCGATCATGAAAAAATTACCTCACACACGTGCGAAATAGACCCATATACAAACCGTTTCAACTGGAGCTTTGCCAGCAAACCTTATAATATCAATCTACCAAAAGGTAACATCAATTATTTTATGTCTCAGGATTTTTATAAAATTGATGTATATGATGATTCTTTATTAGCTTCCAATGAAGAGAACGATAAAGTCGGGTTACTCAGAAGCAGGTTATCTCCAAGTCCAATAGCTATTCCGGGATTTATCAATAATAGTTGGTCGGGATTAATGCAATATCTGGATGAACCGATAAATCTGTCCGAAGTTGATTACATCGAATGTCAAATCCTGGAAAATGCAGATGTTTTTCCTATTGTACCTGTTACAATGCATATCGATATTGGTGCACTAAATGAGAACTTTTATACTTATACCGATGAAAACGGCGAAGGTATACTGGATATAGAAGACGGCCTCGTAACCTATGATGGTATTCTGGACGGAGAGGAGGATGTTGGACTAGACAGAATTGAAAATGGCCTACCAGGAGATGATCCTGATGATGATTATTCTAACGATGAAATAATGGTAAATGGATTCGAAGAATATCCGGAAATTAACGGAACCGAAGGAAACTGCAGACTTGATACTGAAGATCTGAACTATAACGGAATGCTCGATTTAACCAATTCATATATCCACTATGCTTTTGATTTGGATAGTGATGAATATTTACATACAATCAACAGCAAAGGACTGCGAACTTACCGTATTCCGGTGGACATCTATGAAATTGTGATAGATTCAAATATTAATCCTGATCTACAAAATTTAGAGTATCTGAGAATTTGGTTTGAATATCCGGAAGAGACATATGTTATATTGATCTCGTTGAAGTTTGAAGACATCGAAAACCGAAGCAACTCCACCGAGATTATCAAACCTTGATTAGTAACGCAAAAAAAGTGATTAAAATAAAATCAATAATTCCTTTATTATGCATAATTCTCGCAGGCTGTTCTTCCATGTCTGTATTTCAATCTCCCGGTGTTTTACCGAAAGGTAAAACGGAAATAGGAATCGGAGGATCTTTCATTAACGCTGATGATGATGTTTGGTTATGCAACCTGGAAGTACATACACGACGGGGATTGGGCAAGAACTGGGAAGCCGGAGCCAAACTTTTCGGTCTTCCGGGTTTGAGTGGTGGTGTGATGACAGAAGTAAAATACCAACTTCTGGCTCGACCTTTTCTGATTTCTGCTGATATAGGTGCAGCCTGTTTGCTTACCAAAGACCTTAATTACTTTGAAGGTTATCCCATGCTGATCTTTGGTAGTGATAGGGTTTATGGTGGTTATCGCGGTATTTTCAGAAATGCTACGGACGATGATTTGAGATTAGATTTTCAATTTTATCGACATGGAATATTCATAGGTTACAAAGCAGGACCCGGTCCGCATTTACGTCCAGAGATTCATTATTATTTCAAAGACCTGGAAAGAGGATATATTATTTTCGGTTTAGGGTTGCAGTTCAAATAAAAACTATATCCCTCCGCCCGAATCTTCCGGTTCGGATAACAATAACTTTCAAAGCTTCCGCTTCAATTGCGAAGTAGAAACTTCGCGTCTTAGCACATTCCCAACTGGAAAGTTGGGAAGGAGAGAATAAGCAGATAGCTCTATTTTATCTATTGTTGGTTTTTAAATTTGACACATTACTTAAAATAAAAATATTTTTCATGAATTTTAAGAATGAAAAAATAAGGATTTTAATATGAGTTATTCACCAATATTATCGATAGCAACCGCACTCTTTGAGATCATTGCT